>JAEZCL010000150.1 GCA_023433585.1 Pseudomonadota bacterium | reverse complement strand
GTCTCGGCCTGGGCGCGGGCGCTGTCGCGGGCGGCCGTGACCTGGTCCAGCCGGGCCGGAGCATAAACGCCCCGCTCCACCAGGGGCGCGATGCGGGCGTATTCGGCCTCCGCCTCGGCCGCCCGGGCGCGGGCCGCGGCCAGCTCGGCGTCGATGATGCTCAGTTCCTGCTCGCGCTGGCCCAGGCGCAGGTCCTCGGCCTGGGCACGCGCCGCCGCCACCCCCGCTTCGGCCGCCTCGACCTGGGCCCGCTGGGCGTCGGGATTGATCTGGAAGGTCGGGGCGCCCAGGGCCACCCGGTCGCCCTCGCGCACGAACAGGGCGCTGACCGCACCCGATTGCGGCGCCGCCAGATAGAGGCGCTCGCCCTCCACATAGCCGGTCAGGACGTCGGGCCGACGGTCGCCCCAGATGAACCAGGCCGCGAGGCCCACGACCGCCAGGGCCAGGGCCGCCAGGATCGCCGGACGGAGCCGCTTCATGGCCGCATTCCCTTCATGACCACCTCCAAGTGCTGGGCCGCCAGGGCTTCGGGCGACACCGGCGCGGCGCCCACCGGCTCGAAGGTCTCGCGCCAGATCATGGCCAGCAGCATCGGCCCGACTAGGCCCATGGCGAAGAGGCGTGGATCGCCCGGACGCACCTCGCCGCGATCCTGGGCGCGGCGGATCAGGGCGACGATCATGCCCAGGGCCCGCGCGATCACGGTGTCGTGCCAGATGCGCGCCAGTTCGGGCATGGCGCGGCTTTCGGCGATGACCAGCTTGACCACGCCGGAGATGCGCCGGTCCGACGCCAGGCGGCTCGCCAGCACGGTCAGGCCGGCGCGGGCGGTCTGCTCGAACGGCAGGTCGGCCTGAACCGCCTTCTCCAGATGGGTCAGGTTGGCGGCCACCGCCTCGCCGACCACGGCGCGGAACAGGTCCTCCTTGGTCTCGAAATAGAGATAGAGGGCGCCCTTGGACAGGCCCGCGCGCCGGGCCACGTCCTCCAGCCGCGCGGCCGCGAAGCCGTGCTCGGAAAACACCTCGAGCGCCGCGGCGATGATCTCGCCGGGCCGCTCGGCCTTGCGCCTGCGCCATTTCGGCCGGCCGGGAGGCAGCATGGAGGCTTCCATCTAATAACTGACCGGTCAGTTATTAGAGTGGATGGGGGCAGGCGTCAATTCACCTCCATGCCCACGAAGGTGGGCGGGGAGGACAGGCGGGCCGCAGGCCGCCAGGCGGGAGCGGCCGGGTGTTCGCGGGATAATCACGGATCACCGAGCCGCCCCCTCCTGACCGCTGGCGCGGTCGGTCCTCCCCATCGGCCTTCGCCGATGGGGAGGAGAATCGGACGCCCCAATTTTCGTGCGCCCTCTCGATCTGGCGGGAAAATGGGCTAAGTGAGCGCCATGGCCCCTTCCTCTCCCCTCGACGCATCGCCCGATCCCATGCTGACGCTGGAGCCGCACCGCAAGGTGACGGTCAGGGAGGCGTTCGGCGTGGACTCCGACATGGTCGTGCCGGCCTTCGAGACGAAGGACAGCCATGTGCCCGACCTGGACGAGGCGTACCGGTTCGATCCCCAGACGACCCTGGCCATCTGCGCCGGGTTCGCCTTCGACCGGCGGGTGATGGTCCAGGGCTATCACGGGACGGGCAAGTCGACGCACATCGAACAGGTGGCGGCGCGGCTGAACTGGCCCATGGTGCGGGTCAACCTGGACGCCCACGTCAGCCGCATCGACCTGATCGGCAAGGACGCCATCGTCCTGAAGGACGGCAAGCAGGTCACCGAGTTCCGCGAGGGCATCCTGCCCTGGGCCATCCAGCGGCCCGTGGCCCTGGTGTTCGACGAATACGACGCCGGGCGGCCCGACGTGATGTTCGTGATCCAGCGGGTGCTGGAGGCGCAGGGGCGCCTGACCCTGCTGGACCAGAACCGGGTCATCCGGCCCAATCGCTGGTTCCGCCTGTTCGCCACATCCAACACCGTGGGTCTGGGCGACACCACGGGCCTGTATCACGGCGCCCAGCAGATCAATCAGGCCCAGCTGGACCGCTGGAACATCGTCACCACCCTGAACTACCTGGACCACGACGTGGAGGCCGAGATCGTGGCCGCCAAGGTGCCGGAATGGCGCGACGCCGAGGGGCGGCGCAAGATCGCCGCCATGGTGCGGGTGGCCGACATGACCCGCAACGCCTTCATGAACGGCGACATCTCCACCGTCATGAGCCCGCGCACCGTCATCACCTGGGCCCAGAACGCCATCATCTTCGGCGGCGACGTGGCCCTGGGCTTCCGCCTGACCTTCCTGAACAAGTGCGACGAACTGGAGCGCCCGACCATCGCCGAGTTCTATCAGCGCGCGTTCGGGGAGGATCTGCCGGAGGCGGCGACGCGGGTGAAGGTGGGTTAGGTTGTGAACCTATAAATCCCGTCATCCTCGGGCTTGTCCCGAGGACCCATTGCTGATGCATGCACGATCTCGGGCCGTTCCGACGGCGATGTGAACCGACGCCAGTTCGCGCCCGGTTCCACCGTGGGTCCTCGGGACAAGCCCGAGGATGGCGGATGGGGGAATATGAGTCCCCAACGTAGTCGGAACCAAAGTCGCGCCCATGACCTAAGCGGGCATGGCGGGCGCGACGCGAAAGCGGGATCTGAGGACCGGGCGCTCCCTCTGGGCCGACAGCCATGGGCTGGGCGTTCCGGTGCGGCCCCTGAGGGCGGCCGTCTCGGCGGACGTGGCGGTGATCGGGGCGGGGATCAGCGGGGCGTTCGTCGCGCGCGAGCTGGCCAGGGATCATTCCGTCGTGGTGCTGGACCGGCGGGCGCCGCTGATGGGATCGACCATCGCCTCGACCGCCCTGCTGCAATGGGAGATCGACCTGCCGCTGACGGCCCTGGCCGAGCGCATCGGCATGGCGAAGGCGCGGCGGGCCTATGCGCGCTCGTTCCGGGCGGTGGCGGACCTGAAGCGGATCGTGGAGACGGACCGCATACCCTGCGGCCTTCAGGATCGCCGGTCGCTGTATCTGGCGGGCGACGAATACGGCCATCGCGCCCTGAAGGCCGAGGCCGAGGCGCGGGCGGCCATGGACCTGCCGTCGGAATATCTGGACGGCGCGGCGCTGCGCGAACAGTTCGGCGTCGAGCGCACCGGGGCGATCCTGTCGCAGGGGTCGGCATCGGCCGATCCGGCGCGGCTGGCGGCGGGGCTGCTGCGCCGGGCGGCGGCGGACGGGGCGCGCCTGTTCAGTCCGGCGGAGGTGATCGAGGCGCTGCCCGACCCGGACGGTGTGACCCTGGCCACCGACACGGGCCACGCGGTTCGCGCCCGCCATGTAGTGTTCTGCTGCGGCTATGAGTTCCCCAGGGACGTGGCCACGCCGCGCGCGAAGGTCATCTCCACCTGGGCCCTGGCGTCGAAGGAAAGGGCGCGTTGTCCCGCCTGGCTGCGCGACACACTGGTGTGGGAGGCGTCGGACCCGTACCTGTATCTGCGCATGGCCCGCGACGGCCGCCTGATCGCCGGCGGCGAGGACGAGGATGGGCCGGACAGCCACGACGATCCGGCCAGGCTGAGGCGCAAGTGCGAGCGCATCGCCCGCAAGCTGCGCGACCTCCTGCCCGGTGTGGAATTCGGCATCGACTACGCCTGGGCCGGGGCGTTCGGGGAGAGCGCCGCGGGCCTGCCCCTGATCGGGCCGGTCCCGGGCATGGCGCACTGTCACGCCGTCATGGGCTTCGGCGGCAACGGCATCACCTATTCGGTGATCGCCTCCCAGATCACGGCGGCCGCCGTGCGGGGAAGGCCGGACCCTGATGCGGACCTTTACATCTTGACCTGAACCCGCGCGGGCTTCACCTGCGAAGGCATGAAGACTCTGGTGAAGATCTGCGGCCTGACGACGCCCGAGACCCTGCGCGCGGCGGTGGAGGCGGGCGCTGATTTCGTGGGGCTGGTGGCCTATCCGCGCAGCCCGCGCGCGGTGTCGGCGCTGCGCGCGACGGCGGTGCTGGAGGGCGCCGGCATGACGCGCGAGGGGGCGTCGAAGGTGGTGGCGGTGACGGTCGATGCGGACGACGTCCTGCTGAAGGAGATCGCCGACTGGATCGCGCCGGACTTCATCCAGCTGCACGGGTCCGAGACGCCGGAACGGGCTGCGCAGGTGCGGGCGATCACCGGCGCGGGGATCATCAAGTGCATTCCGGTGTCCAGCCCCGCCGATCTGGACGCGACGGCCGGGTGGAACGACGCGGCCGATCACCTGATGTTCGACGCGCGCACGCCCGAGGGCTCCAGCCTGCCGGGCGGCATGGGCGTGTCCTTCGACTGGTCGATCATGCAGGGGCGGACCTTCGCGCGGCCCTGGTTCCTGGCGGGCGGGCTGAACGCGGGCAATGTGGGCTCGGCGGTCGCTCTGTCGGGCGCGCCCATGGTCGATGTCTCCTCTGGCGTGGAGCGCGCGCCCGGTGTTAAGGAACCGGCCCTGATCGCGGCCTTCGTCGAGGCCGTGCGCGCCGCCTCCCCGCGCTGACGCCGGATATATGATGAACGCCCCGCTGACGAACGCCTACGCCTGGCCTGACGAGAACGGACGCTTCGGCCCCTATGGCGGCCGGTTCGTGGCCGAGACCCTGATGCCGCTGATCCACGAATTGGACGCGGCCTATGCCGCCGCGAAGGCCGACCCGGCGTTCCAGGCCGAGCTGGACGGGTTCCTGACCCATTACGTGGGCCGGGCCAGCCCGCTCTATTTCGCCGAGCGCCTGACCGAGCATGTGGGCGGCGCCCGCATCTGGCTGAAGCGCGAGGACCTGAACCACACCGGCGCGCACAAGATCAACAATTGCATGGGCCAGATCCTTCTGGCCCGGCGCATGGGCAAGACCCGCATCATCGCCGAGACCGGCGCGGGCCAGCACGGCGTGGCGACGGCGACGGTGTGCGCCCGCTTCGGCCTGCCCTGCACCATCTATATGGGCGCGGTGGACGTGGAGCGTCAGCAGCCCAACGTGTTCCGCATGAAGCTGCTGGGCGCCGAGGTGAACGCGGTGACGGCGGGCGCGGCGACCCTGAAGGACGCCATGAACGAGGCCATGCGCGACTGGGTCACGAACGTCTCGGACACCTACTACATCATCGGCACCGCGGCGGGTCCGCACCCCTATCCGGCCATGGTGCGCGATTTCCAGTCGGTGATCGGGCGCGAGATCAAGGCCCAGTCCATGGACCAGCTGGCCAGGCTGCCCGACGCCGTGGTCGCCTGCATCGGCGGCGGGTCCAACGCCATCGGCGCCTTTTATCCCTTCATCGAGGACGAGGGCGTGCGCCTGGTCGGCGTCGAGGCGGCCGGACACGGCCTGGACACGCCCGCCCACGCCGCCAGCCTGAAGGGCGGTCGCCCCGGAGTGCTGCACGGCAACCGCACCTATCTGCTCCAGGATGACGACGGCCAGATCCTGGAGGGACACTCCATCTCCGCCGGGCTCGACTACCCCGGCATCGGACCGGAGCACGCCTGGCTCAACGACATCGGCCGGGCGGAGTATCTGTCGGCCACCGACGAGGAGGCGCTGGAGGCGTTCCAGCTGTGCGCGAAGCTGGAAGGGATCATCCCCGCGCTGGAACCGTCCCACGCCCTGGCCCGGGTCGCCGATGTGGCGAAGGATGTTGGCAAGGACGGGGATGTCGTGCTGCTGATGTCCGGACGGGGCGACAAGGACATCTTCACCGTCGCCAATCACCTGGGAGTGAACCTGTGATGCGCCTGATCCTGACCGCCCTTCTGACGGCCGCGATCGGCCTGCCCGCCGCCGCCCACGCCCGCCAGGAGGCCGCGCCCGAGCCGCCGGCCGACACCAATCTGGTCCTGCCGCTGGTGGAGGGGGTGGTCGCCGCGCCGGATTGCGGCGGCCTTTATGACCTGGCGGGCCAGGCTCACTGCATGAGCACGCCCCTGCCGCGGCTGCCCGCCGTGGCGGAGTTGTACATGGCGGCCCTGCCCCAGGCGGGATGGGACCACATCGGCGGCGGCGACAACCAGGTGTTCTTCCAGCACCGGCGCGACGACGGCCAGTGCGACTTCCTGCTGATGATGGCCTTCTTTGACGACACGCTCCCCGAGGAGGCGCTGGCCGACGCCACCGGTTATCTGGGCTTCGTGCTGCGCACCGAGGGCGTCTGTCAGCAGCCCCAGGCCGAAGGCGAGACGCCGCCCCAATGACCACCGCGCGTATCGACGCCCGCTTCAAGGCGCTGAAGGCCGAGGGGCGGGCGGGCTTCATTCCCTATGTCATGGCGGGCGACCCGGATCGGGATCAGGCGCTGGAGATTCTCCGGGGCCTGCCCGGCGCGGGCGCGGACCTGATCGAACTGGGCCTGCCGTTTTCCGATCCCATGGCCGAGGGGCCGACCATCCAGCGCGCCGCCGGGCGCGGCCTGGCCGGGGGCATGACCACGCGCGGCGTGCTGGCGCTGGCGGCCGCGTTCCGTCGGGACGACCAGACCACCCCGGTGATCCTGATGGGCTATCTGAACCCCATCGAATCCATGGGTTATGAAACCTTCGCGCGCGAGGCCGCCGAGGCCGGGGTCGACGGGCTGATCGTGGTGGACTGCCCGCCCGAGGAGGCCGCCCCCCTGGCCGACGCCCTGGACGCGGCGGAGCTGTCGCTGATCCGGCTGGCGACGCCCACCACCGACGACGCGCGGCTGAAGGTCGTGGCCGCCGGCACCTCGGGCTTCGTCTATTACGTCTCGGTGGCCGGAGTGACCGGCGTCAAGGAGGCCCAGGCCGCCGCCGTGGCGCCCGCCGTGGCGCGGGTGCGCCAGGCCTCCGGCCTGCCCGTGGCCGTGGGCTTCGGGGTCAAGACGCCCGAACGCGCCGCCGAGATCGCGCGGGTCGCCGACGCCGTGGTGGCCGGATCGGTTCTGGTCGACGAGGTGGCCGCCGCCCTGGCCGCGAACGAAGCGGCCGCTCCGCGCGTTCTGGCCAGGGTGAAGGCGCTGTCGGACGCGGTCCGGGGTGCGCGCGTGGCGGAAACGGTCTAAAGACCCCGCATGAACGATCGATCCAATCCCGAGAACAAGCCGCGTCAGGGCTGGCTGGCCCGCTTCGCGCCGGGCGTGCGCAAGATCGTGGGTCGCCGGGACACGCCCGACAACCTGTGGGTCAAGGATCCCGACACGGGCGACATGCTGTATCGCTCGGACCTGGAGACGGCCCTGTGGGTCACGCCGTCGGGCCGGCACATGCGCATCGGGGCCGAGACGCGGCTGCGCTGCACCTTCGACGAAGGCCGGTTCGAAAGGATCGACACCCCCGACGTCCCCGAGGATCCGCTGAAATTCTCGGACGGCAAACCCTATCGTGAACGGCTCAACCTGGCGCGCAGGAAGTCCGGCGCCAAGGACGCCATGGCCATCGGCTATGGCGAGATCGACGGAACCCCCGCCGTGGTCATCGTGCAGGATTTCGCCTTCATGGGCGGGTCGCTGGGCATGGCGGCGGGCGAGGCCTTCATCGCCGCAGCGCGCGAGGCCGTTTCACGCGGCGTCCCCATGGTCTGTTTCACCGCGGCGGGCGGCGCGCGCATGCAGGAAGGCGCCCTGTCCCTGATGCAGATGGCGCGCACCACCCTGGCGATCCAGGAGCTGAAGGCGGCGCAACTGCCCTATGTGGTGGTGCTGACCGACCCGACCACCGGCGGGGTGACGGCGTCCTACGCCATGCTGGGCGACGTTCATCTGGCCGAGCCGGGCGCCCTGATCGGCTTCGCCGGGCCGCGCGTGATCGAGACCACCATCCGCGAGAAGCTGCCCCCCGGCTTCCAGCGCGCCGAATACCTGCAGGAAAAGGGCATGGTGGATCGGGTGGTGAAGCGCCCCGACCTGCCCAAGGAGCTGGGCGCCATCCTGTCCATGCTGATGGGCGGACGACGGCGCGCAGCCTGAATCGAAGCCGTCTCCTCCCCGCCCAAGCGGGGAGGGGGACCATGCGAAGCATGGTGGAGGGGTTGGTCCAGCCGCCTCGGTCTTTCTTGTGAAAACCGTCAGACACCGAGCCGCCTCCTCCGTCGTCACGGGCGCTGAGTCGCGCCCGCGCCACCTCCCCATTTCATGGGGAGGAGAGTAGGGAAGGCCATGGACCCGATCTCTCAGCGCCTGCTCGCCCGCCATCCGCAGAAGATCGACCTGTCGCTGGAGCGGATGCGGGCGCTCGTCGCGGCTCTGGGCGATCCCCAGGACCGGCTGCCCGCCGTGGTCCATGTGGCCGGGACCAACGGCAAGGGATCGACCATCGCCTTCCTGCGCGCCATGGCCGAGGCGGCGGGCCTGCGCGTGCATGCCTATACATCGCCACATCTGGTACGGTTCAACGAGCGCATCCGCCTGGCGGGCGAACTGATCGACACGGACCGGCTGAACGCCATCCTGGATCGGGTCGAGGCCGCAGGCGTTCCCGCCACGGTGTTCGAGGCCACCACCGCCGCCGCTCTGGTCGCCATGGCCGAGACGCCCGCCGACCTGGCCCTGGTCGAGGTAGGGCTGGGAGGAAGGCTGGACGCCACCAACGTCATCGACCGGCCGCTGGTCAGCGTCATCACTCCGGTCGACCTGGACCACGCCGAGTTCCTGGGGACCGACCGCGCCGTCATCGCGGCGGAGAAGGCGGGCATATTGAAACCGGGCGTTCCCGCCGTCATCGCCCGCCAGGCCGAGGACGCCATGGCCGTGATCGAGGCCGAGGCCGCCCGGGCGGGGGCGCGGCTGACCGTCATGGGCCGCGACTTCGACGCCTGGGCCGAACGGGGCGCCATGGCCTGGCAGGACCAGGAGCGGCTGCTGGACCTGCCCGCGCCCGCCCTTCACGGCGCGCACCAGATCGACAACGCGGGGCTGGCCGTGGCGACGGCGCTGGAGCTGGACCTGCCCGAGGCGGCCATAGCCGAAGGTCTGCGCACGGCGCGGTGGCCGGCCCGGATGCAGCGCCTGACCGAGGGGCGTTACGCCGACCGCGCGCGCGAGGCGGACGCCGAGCTGTGGCTGGACGGCGGCCACAATCCCCACGCCGCAGCAGCCCTGGCCGATGCGCTGGGCCGGATGCAGGCGCGGGCGCCGCGCCCGCTGGTCCTGATCGCGGCCATGATGGCCAACAAGGATGCGGGCGGGTTCTTCGAGGCGTTGAAAGATCTGGACGCGCCGGTCTTCACCGTTCCCTTCGAGGGTGCGGCGGCCGCGCCGGAAGCCCTGGCGGCGGTGGCGCACGGGCACGGCCTGGGCGCCCAGCCCTGTGCGGACGTGGACGAGGCGCTGGACCGGGCGCTGCGGCTGGGAGCCGGCCGGATCGTCATCTGCGGCTCGCTCTATCTGGCCGGCCATGTGCTGGGCGCCGACGAACGCGCCTGGCCGCGCTAAGGAACGCGGATGACCCGTATCGCCGTTCTCACACCCGCCCCCGACGATCCGTCCTACGCCGACCACTGGCGCGCGGTGTTCGACCGCCTGACCCCGCCGCTGGAGGCCGAGGGCTTCAAGCCGGTTCCCCTGCCGTGGACCGACCACGCCCCCGACGCGGCCGGCCTGGCGGATTTCGATCTGGTCCTGCCGCTGATCGTCTGGGGCTATCACCGGGATCACCGGCGCTGGCTGGACGCCTGCGAGACCTGGCGCACGGCCGGGACGCGGCTGGCCAATCCGGCCGAGGTGCTGATGTGGAACTCGGACAAGCGCTATCTGGGGCGCCTGGCCGAAGCGGGCGCCCCGGTCGTTCCCACCCTCTATCGGGAGGATCTCCGGCCGGAAGACCTGGAGGCGGCGTTCGCGGCCCTGGGCGCCGAGGCCCTGGTGGTCAAGCCGGCGGTGTCGGGCGGCGGCTATCGCACGGCGCGGTTGAAGCCTGGGGAACGCCTGGAGACGCCGCCCGACGGCGTAGCCATGATCCAGCCCTATCTGTCCGGGCTGGAGACCGAAGGCGAGTTGTCCCTGCTGTTCTTCGGCGGGCGGTTCAGCCATGCGGTGCGCAAGACGCCGGCCCGGGGAGATTTCCGCAGCCAGCCGGATTTCGGCGCGGCGGTGAACGCCGTCGTCCCGCCGGACGCCGCCATGGCGGCGGCGGAACGGGTGCTGTCGATCATCGGCGTGGAGCTGCTCTATGCGCGTATCGACCTGGTTCCCGGGCCGGACGGCGCGCCGGTCCTGATCGAGGCCGAACTGATCGAGCCGGATTTCTATCTGGGATTCGATCCGGCCGGCGGCGCCGGTTTCGCCCGCGCGGCGCAAGCCTGGCTGCGCGGCTGATCCGCCCTCCCGCGCCATGAAGGCGCGGAAGGGCCGTTCATCACGAATCACAAACCCAGGGCTGGGTCAGACGTCCTCGCCCATCGGAGCGTCGGCCGCCTTGCGCCGGGGCGCGCGGCGGCGCGCGGCGGGCTTCTCATCGCCGGACTCATCCGCCGGAGCGGCCTCGGCCGGGGCAGTCTCGGCCGGGGCGGCGGACGGACTCGGAGTCGGCCGGGTCAGGAAGCCCGGCAGGGCGTTGTCCGGCGCGGCTTCGTCCTGATTCCCGGCGGCGGGCGCGCGGGTGCGGCGGCGTGGTTGTTCCGGCTCGACGGGCTGTTCCGGCACGGCGGCGGGCCGCTCCACGCCGCTTTCGTCCGAGCGCTCCGCGCCGCCTTCGGATTCATCACGCTCGTACGCGGTGCGGCGGCCGTCGCGGCGGCGCTCCCAGCGCTCGCGGCGGCTTTCACGACGGCCGTTCTCGCCGTCCCGCGCCTCGGCTTCACCCGGCTGGCCGTTCTGTCCATTCTGGCCGTTCTGGCCAGGCTGCGGTTGGCCCTGGCCTTGACCTTGGCCCTGTTGCGCCTGACGGTCGGCGGCCTGCTGAGCGGCCAGGAAGGCTGCGGCCTGGGCCCCGGATTCGTCCTCGAAATCGATGTCGAAGCCCTGGCCGATCTGCTCGCGCTGGGCGATCTCCTGGAACGAACGCTGGGGCTGCAGCGCCCGCAGGACCCGGAAATAATGCTCGGCGTGCTGGAGATAATTCTCGGCCAGCACCCGGTCGCCGGACGAGGTGGCGTCCCGGGCGAGCTGCTGATAGCGCTCATAGACCGTCTGGGCGTTGCCCCGCACCTTGATGTTCTCGGGCCCTTGAGAGTCCCAGGACCGGTTCGGATTGGTGCTGTTGCCCTGGTTGCTGGGCTTGCGGTTGCGCCCGCGCTGGCGCTTCATGCCCTTGAAATCTCTCATAGACGTTACCGTGCTGGAGGCGTGTCGCCGCCTGAGGTCGGGACGTTCGCCAAAAAATGGGTCTGATCCTGTCGACCGGGGCCGATCCCCGGCGTCCATTGCTCGGAAAAACCGTTGCCGCCCTAGCGCCGCGACAAGCGAGGCAAGGCCCCGAGCGCCGCAACGAACTCCAGTCGTCAACCGTTGGGCCAGCGGCCCAGAGCGATGCGGATGGATGGGAGACAGCGCCAGACTTAGCGCGCGGCGCGGCTCTTTCCAAGAGGATTCGTGCGAAAAACCGTCAGCCCTGTCTGCGACGCGACGCCGGAAGCATCGACCGAAGAACATCGTCCCGGCGGATGAGGTGGTGATGCAGGGCCCCGCCGACGTGCAGCACGAGAAGCGCATAGAGCAGCTTGGCCCCGGCGCGGTGCACGTCCATCACCATGCCGGCCGTCTCGCGTCCGCCGCCGATGGGCAGAAGCGGCCAGTTGAACAGTCCATGGAAACCGATGTCGCGTCCCGCCGCCGACGAGGCGATCCATCCCGTCAGCGGCATCACCAGCAGCAGAACGTAGAACAGCCCCTGAGTCGCGCGCGCCGCGAACGCCTGCCAGCCCGGCGTGCCCTCGGGCAGCGGCGGGACGCGGTGGCTCAGGCGCCAGCCGATCCGCACCAGCGTCAGCACCAGCAGCATCATGCCGTTGGCCTTGTGCGCATCGCGGAACATCCGCGCGTTGTCCCCTGCCAGATCGCCGGCCCACACCAGCAGGATCTGGCCGATCACCAGAACCGCCATGATCCAGTGAAGCGTGACGGCGCCGCTGGAATAGCGCTGAAGGGCCAGATTCATCAGCCATCCTCTCCAAAATCTTCCGACGTGTCCGCGAAGGCGAAACGCAGCAGGCGCGGCAGGACGGCGGGCAGGATCGAGCCATGATCCTCGCCGGGCGCCGCATGAAAGACGCAGCGCCCGTCCAGGCGGCCCTCCAGGATCGCCGCAGCCTGGCGGGCGCGGGTCACCACGCGGCGGTTCTGGCGGCGCTGGTCGCCCGGCCGCTGCGCCGTCGCCGGCTCCTCGCGCTCGCCCACGGCGATGAAGGCCCGCTGGCCCACATCGCGCACGCTTTCCAGAGCGGCTGTCAGGCGCGGCGCGTTCCACCAGATCGAGGGGCTGACGGCGCAGACCGTGCGGAAGGCTTCCGGACGGGCCGTCAGGGCGTAAAGGGTGAAATAGGCCATGAAGGAATGGCCGATCAGGATCTGGCGCGAACGGTCGACGGGGGCGACGCGGCCCGCCTCATCCAGGGCCGGGCCGGTCAGGACGTCCAGCAGGGCCTCCGCCCCGCCATGGGCGCGGTCGGAGAAATCCGCATCGTCGGAGGGCCACGGCGATCCGTCGGCATAGCGCCGGTCCTTGTCCGCAGGATCACGGTCCAGGCCGATGACCACCGCCGGGCCGACGCCGGTCGCCAGGGGTCGGCTGGACAGCCGACGCACCGTTTCGCTGACCAGGGCAAACAGATCCGCGCCGTCCAGGACCCAGATCATCGGCAGGCCGCCGGAAGACGGGGCCGGCGGCGAATCGACCCACAGCCGCCACGCCTCGCCGCCATGGACCAGCCGCCGGGTGCGCGTCCGGTGCAGGACCACGGGAGTCCAGTCCGCGGATTCTGACGGCGTCGCCTGCGGCAGGGGAAGGCTCCTGATGCTCATCGATGCGGGTGCGAGAAAACCCGTCCCATAGCCATGCCGAGGCGGCCCGGGTATTGCAATGGATTCTCATACACATCATGGACAGGCGCGCCGTCTTGCGGCGTCTTCGGAGTTCCTTTTGGCCGACCCATCCACCCTCGTGACCGAGACCGGCGGCGTGCTCGCGGCCTATCGCCGTCAGCGGCTGCGCCGGGTGATGGTGGTGGCCGGGCTGGCGGCGGCCTGCGTCGTGGCCTTCCTGCTCGATCTGGTCACGGGGCCGTCTTCGCTCACGGCCGCGCAGGTGGTGGGCGGGCTGTTCAATCCCGACGGCCTGACGCCCGCCCAGGCCGCCATCGTCTGGCAGGTGCGGCTGCCCTATGCGCTGATGGCCCTGATGGTGGGGGCGGCCCTGTCCCTGGCGGGGGCGGAGATGCAGACCATCCTGAACAACGCCATGGCCAGCCCCTTCACGCTGGGGGTGTCGTCAGCCGCTTCGTTCGGCGCGTCCCTGGCCATCGTGCTGGGCCTGGGCCTGCCGTTCCTGGGCGCCGGCGGGGCCGAATGGATGATCCCGCTGAACGCCTTTCTGTTCGCCTTCGGCGCCATGCTACTGCTCCAGGGGGTGTCGCGTCTGCGCGGGGCGGGGTCCGAGACCCTGGTGCTGTTCGGCATCGCCCTGGTGTTCGCCTTCAACGCCCTGACCTCCCTGGTGCAGTTCCTGTCGTCGCAGGAAGCGCTGCAGCAGCTGGTGTTCTGGACCATGGGCTCCCTGTCGCGCTCCACCTGGTCCAGCGTGGGGGTGCTGGGGGTGGTGGTGCTGCTGGTCACGCCGTTCTCGTTCCTGGCCGCCCGCGCCCTGACCGCGCTTCGCCTGGGCGAGGACCGGGCGCGCAGCTTCGGGGTGGACGTGGACCGCCTGCGGTTCCTGTCGCTGCTGCGCATCAGCCTGTTGTCGGCCACCGCCGTGGCCTTCGTAGGGGCCATCGGCTTCATCGGCCTGGTGGGGCCGCACATCGCCCGGATGCTGCTGGGCGAGGACCACCGCTTCCTGCTGCCGGCCAGCCTGTTCACCGGCGCTCTCATCATGTCCCTGGCCTCCGCCGCATCCAAGACGCTCGTGCCCGGCGTCCTGATGCCGGTGGGCATCGTCACCGCCATGGTCGGCGCGCCGGTGTTCCTGGCCCTGATCTTCCGCAACGGGATCAAGCGCGGATGAGCGGCGAGGCCCTGAGCATCACCGGCCTGTCCGCCGGATATCCGCGCCGCCCGGTGATCCGCGATCTGACCCTGCCCGCGTTTCAACTGGGAGAGGTGATCTCGCTGATCGGCCCGAACGCGGCGGGCAAGTCGACCCTGCTGCGGGGGCTCAGCGGCCTGTTGCCCGTTTCGGGATCGGTGCGGCTGGGGGATCGGGAAATGGTCGGCCTGCCCCTGACCGAACAGGCGCGCTCGGTGGCCTACATGCCGCAAAGCCTGCCCCAGGGAGTGGCCCTCAGCGTGCTCGAGACGGTGGTGGGCGCCCTGCGCGCCTCACCGGTGGACGGCGCAGGCGCGAGCGACGACGAGGCCGCCGAACGGGCGCTGCAGGTGCTGGAGCGGATCGGCGTGGCCCATCTGGCCATGGAGGGTCTGGACCGGCTGTCGGGCGGCCAGAAGCAGCTCGCCGGCCTGGCCCAGGCGCTGGTGCGCACGCCGCGCGTGCTGTTGCTGGACGAACCCACCAGCGCCCTGGACCTGCACTATCAGCTCAAGGTGCTGAAGCTGGTGCGCGCCATGGCGGCCGAGCGGGGCATGGTGGTGGTCATGGTGCTGCATGACCTGCAGGCTGCGGCCCAGTTCTCGGATCGCGTCGTGCTGTTGTCCGACGGCCGGGCGGCGGCGGTGGGCGCGCCCGAGGACGCCATCACGCCAGAGACCCTGGCTCAGGTCTATCAGGTGCGCGCGCGGGTGGACCGCTGCGAACGCGGCGCCCTGCGCGTCATGGTCGACGACGTGATCTGAGGCCGGATCAGACCCCCCCGCCTCAGCTTCGTGTCCAGTCGAACGGCAGTTCGCCTTCCTTGTGGGCGAAGCGGTTGACGTGCACCGCCACCACCCGCTCCCAGCGGTCCAGTTCGTCCGCCGGGGCCGTGATCCGCACGGTCAGGGCCTGATCGTCAGCCGCAAGGGCGCAAGTCGCCTCGCCGAAATCGATATGGCCGTTCGCCGGATCGAACGTCACCTGGAACTTGTGCGCCCAGTGCTTGCAAAGCTGCTGCAGGTAGCGCGAGGCGAAGGCCGTCGGCACACGGGCCGTGCTCTGGCTCATCGGAACCTCCTCAAGGAAAAGAACGCCCGGCGGCGCCGTCGCCGAGCGCAGGTGGTGCGCCCCCGAAAGAAAAGATCGAGAGACGCAAGGGACCGATTACGGACGGATCAGGGTGACCACGTCGCCGGTGGGGTCCACCGGAACCGGCGTGCCGGCGGGGGCGCCGCGCGGCAGGCCCCGGGCCTTGTTGGTCACATAGACGGCGCCGTCGGCGGGATTGACCGCGATGGTCTGGGGGAAGGTGCCCGTCTCCAGATTGGCCAGGATCTCATAGCTGGTCCCGTCGATGACCGAGACCGTGCCGGCGCGGCGGTTGGCCACATAGATGCGGTCGCGCGGGGCGTCCCAGGCGACGCTGAGCGCGCCCTCGCCGGTGGCGACCTTGTGGATCACCGAACCGTCCGACGCGTTCATGACGGTCAGGTCGCCCGTGCCCTGGGCCGTGACGAACAGGCGCTCTCCGGCCGCGTCATGGGCCACGTTGATGGTGTTTTCGGACCCCACCGGCCAGCGATGCGTCGTCTGGCCTGACGCCAGGTCGACGACCACCACTTCGTTGGAGACCATGTCGGTCGAGAAAGCGCGGTCGTTGGCCACGTCGACGGCCAGGCCGGTCAGCGTGCCTGCCACGTCGATGACGCGCTCCAGGGTGTTGTCGGCGCCGTCGATGATCCAGATGCGGCTGGGGATCGGCGCATCGCCCCGCCCGGCCACTTCCGAGACATAGATGCGGTTGTTCGCCTCATCGACCGCCACCTGACGGATATGGGCGCCCTCGCGGTCCGAGGTGATCTCGGCGACCGTTTCGCCCGTGGCCACGCTGATCGCCACCACATGGCCCGAGCGCGTGTCCGTGCCGTAGAGCGTCTGGGTCGCCGCGTTCAGGGCCAGGCCATAGAGGGGCGTCGCCGCCACGCCGAAAAGACCCTCGGCCTCAAGCGTCGCCCCGTCCAGGCGCGCCACCGCGGCGGCGTCCGCGCCGCGCGGGCCGACGGCGGCCACATAGACGTCGCTGTCCGCCGGATTGAAGACGATCTCATAGAGACCGCCGGGTTCGACCTTCACCGAGCGTTCGACGGCCGGCTGGGCGAAGGCGGCGGTGGCCAGCATCATGGCGGCCGCGGCGCCGGTCAGCATCATCAAGGCACGTTGGGTCATGGGGAAAACTCCTGGTTCAGGCGGAAAGGGCGTCGGTCCAGTAGTCGCCCAGATAGGGGACCGCGAGGAACCGTTCGTTGATCTCGTTCAATGTGGCGCGGGGATCCAGATCCCCGAATAATTCAGGATGAACCCAGCGGGCGAGGGCCTGGGTCGCCACGATGTCGATGGGCGAGTTTATCAGCTGGTGCGACAGGCCGTGCGCCCTGCCCTCGCGCACGGCGCTCAGGCTGGCGATCCCGCGCCGCGAGGCCACGCGCCGCAGGGATTCGCGCGACTGTTCGGGCGTGTATTGCGGCCCCACTACATAGCCGCCCGCGCGCTCCAGATGCGGGCCGCCGGTGGCGATATAGACCGCCGGATCGCGGTCGATGACATATTCCAGATTCAGCTTGCCGAAGGTGGAGGTCAGCACGTCCGCGCCGATGTTGCGCCCGCCGACGAAGGCGATGTAGTCGCCCACATTGCCGCGCCCGGGCGAGTTGCAGCAGTCCGGGCCGTTTCCAGCGTGCGCCTCCAGGAACACGGTCGGGCGCCGGTCCTCCGGGATGGCGGCCACCCGCTCGGCGATCAGGGCCAGGCGCTCGGCGCGGAAGCGGTTGTAGGCCTCCGCCTCGGCCTCGCGTCCGATCAGGGCGCCCAGCAGGCTGAGGCTGCGCGCCTGGTTCTCGAACGGATGCGAGAAGAAGTCGATGAAAGCGGTCTCCACCCCCGCACCCTTCAACTGCGCCACCTGGGTGTCGCTGGGGCCGGCGCCGAGGGACACCACCGCCACCTCGGGGGCGGCGGCCAGCACCGCCTCGACGCTGAAATCCGCCGCCGAACTGGGCGTCACGGGCAGGGCGGCCAGGGCCGGGAAACGCTCGACGAAGGCGGCGTGCATCTCCGGGCTGATGCGGTGGACGTCGCCGGACCAGGCCGAAAGCAGGCTGACCGGGTCGGGATGGATCAGGGCCAGGCCGATCAGGTAGCGCCCGTCGTCGATGGTCAGGCGCGACACCGGCGGCGACACCTCCAGCGGGCGGTCACGCAGGTCCACGAGGCCTGACGCGCGCGCGGCGCCGTCGGACCCGGCCCCGCAGGCGGCCAGCAACAGACCGCCGCCGGCGGCCGCCAACAGGCCGCGCCGGGACAGGTCTTCCGGGGTCGCCCTAGAAATCCACATTGAACCCGATCCAGCCCCGACGACCCTCACCCTGGAAGTCATAGGTGGCCACGTCCAGGGTCTTGTCGGCCAGGTTATAGACGCCGAACTTCAGGCTGAGATTGTCGCGCACCCGCCAGTTGGCCCCGATATCCAGGGTCGCATAGTCCGGATAGCGCCGGGCTTGACCCACGCCGACCGGCTCGCCGTTCACGCCGGAGCGCAGCTGGGCGTTGATCTCCTCGCCGTGATAGTTGGCCGCCGCCCACAGGTTCAGGGCGGGCGTGGCCTCGAAATCGGCGCGCAGATTGGCCATGTGCTCGGGCGTGCGCGCCAGGGGCAGGCCCGCATAGGCGCCGGTCAGCTGCTCGGAATCGGTGAAGGTGTAGCCGCCTCTCAGGGACAGGCGGTCCGTCGCGCGCCAGCGGGCGCTGAGCTCCACGCCCTGGATGCGCGCGTCCTCCAGATTGTACCAGTACCAGAGCTGATAGTTCGTATCCTCGGCCCAGCGGGCGACCGAGCCGTCGGGGTTCAGCACCCGGGCGCTGTCGATCTTGTCCTCGAAGTCGGTGCGGAACACCGTGGCGCTCAACGACAGGCCGGGCGCGGCGGTCCACAGGGCGGTCAGCTCGTAGTTGACGCTGGTCTCCGGGCTGATGCCGGGGTCGCCGATGATGACGCCGCAGGTGCCGTTCGGCCCATAGACGCAGCCGCCGCCGCCGGTGGTGTAGGCATAGCCCTCGGCCACCTGGCGGATCTCCGGGGCCCGGAAGCCGGTGGAGACCCCGCCCTTCAGCACCAGGCCGGGCGCGGCGTTCCAGACCGCATAGAGACGCGGGCTCCAGTGGTCGCCATAGCGCTCATGGTCATCCATGCGCAGGCCGGTGGTCAGCGCCAGGTCGGGGGTCAGGCGCCATTCGGCCTCGGCGAACACCGCGCGCTGCCAGACCTCGAAGACGGCGTCGATATTGTCCCGGCGGCCGGGGTTCTGGTCCACCAGGCTGTTCTCGATGAACTGGCCGCCCAGCACCAGGTTGTGGTCGCCCAGGGGCACATGGAACAGGCCGTCCAGCACCGTGTTGGTGATCTCCGGCGCCCGGGCCTGGCGCACGAACCGGCCGGTCCCGGCGTTGCGACTGTAGGTCTCGCGCTGGGCGACCTCGCGCATCAGCGACAGGGCGCTGGAGCCCCAGCTCCAGTTTCCGTTCCAGCTCAGCGAGGCCGAATCCCGGCTGTTGTCCAGATAGCTGTCCGCCGCCGTCGGCGCGGCGCTGCCGCCCGCCGACAGGGTGCGGCGGATGTTGGCGGTATCGGCCTGAAGCAGCACCTCATGGCCCGGCGCCGGAACCCAGGCCAGGCGGGCGGTCAGGTTATGGTCTTCCGATCCGTTGGCGCCGGTGCTGTTGGCGGCGTTGAAGACGCTGTCTTCCTGGCGGTCGTAATAGCGGCCCCACAGCTGCAGGCCCAGCGTATCGCCCACCACCGGCCCCGACAGATAGACCTGCGCCTGGCCCCAGTCGCCGTTCTCGTCGCGCTCCTGGATCACATAGTCGGCGCCGAAGGACCCGCCCCAGCGGTCCGGCGTCTTCCTGGTGATGATGTTGATGACCCCGCCGATGGCGTCCGAGCCGTAGAGCGAGGACATGGGCCCGCGCACCACCTCGATGCGCTCAATGGCCGAGACCGGCGGCATGAAGCCCTGCTCGAACCCGGCGTTGCCGTTGATGCGGGCGTCGCGGGTGGACTGGCGCCGCCCGTCCACCAGGATCAGGGTGTAATGCCCCGGCAGGCCCCGGATCAGGATGTCCTGGTGGTTCGAACCGCCCGAGATGCTGACGCCCTCCACGTCGCGGATGGCGTCTGTCAGATCGGCCACCGCCCGGTTCTGGAGCTGCTCGGCGGTGACCACCGAAATGGTCGCCGGCGCCTGGGCCACGCTCTGTTCGCGGGTCGAGGCGGTGACGACCACCTCATCCACCTGGGTGACGGGCGATTGCGTAGTCTGGGCGGCGGCCACGCCGCTGAAGCCCCAGACACCCGTCCATACGCTGACCATCAGGGCGGCGCGGAGACAGGTCACAGGCATGGGGAGATCCGAACAGAAAGAGGTCGTAGCGCTTCTATTGAGAGGCACTCTTAATAGCAAGTGCGACCGGTCCAGCATGTGACCAATGCGCACACGCGGACCCCGGGCGGGCGTCGGATCGCGGCGCCGGACGGATGGAGGCCATGGGCGGCCGACTAATCCTCGTCCGGCGTCTCGTCGGGGATTTCGGGGGTTTCGGGCGCCGCCGGGGCGAGGGCGCGGACCTCGCCCAGCTCCGCGCCAGGGAAGACCTGCATCACCGCCTGAACGAAGGGGTCGTTCAGGATCGCCTGGCGCGCGGCGTCCTTCTCACGCCGGTCGCGCTCGATCAGGGTCTCGCCGCCGCCCTGGCCGTTGGCCGCGATCAGCCAGGTGCGGGCGGGCGATTCCTTGAGGCGCGCCGCGAGGCGCCGGGCCAGATCATGCGGCGCGCCCGGCGCGGGCTCGAAGGTGACGGCGCCGGGCTTGAAGGCGATGGGCTTCACATAGCGCTGAACGTCCATGGCCAGGCCGATGTCGCGTTTCTCCTCGATCAGGGCGACGGTCTGTTCGAAGGTCTGGGGATCGGGAAGCGGCTGGGCCTGCGCGGCCGGGCGGGCGGACAACTGGGCGCTGGCCCCGCCGCCTCCGCCGCGCGGCGCGGAGGGGCCGGGGCCGCCGCCCAGCGGCTCGCCGGACTGCAGCTTTTTCAGCGCCTCCTCCGGGCCGGGCAGATCGGCGGCGTAGGCGATGCGGACGATGACCATTTCCACCGCGTCGGCCGGATTGGGCGCGCGGCGCACCTCCTCGTGGGCCTTCAGCAGCATGGACCAGACCCGCGACAGGGAGCCGGCCGAAATCGCCGCGCCCAGGGCCGCCAGTCTCTGGGCCTGGTCGTTCGGCAGGCGCGTGGCCTGGGGCCCCAGCATCTTGGCCCCCGAGGCGGCGTGGCAGTGCTCCAGGAGGTCGTTCACCACCTGCGCCGGATCGGCGCCGAAGCCGTAGAGCTGGCGGAACGCCTCCAGCGCCTCGGGAGTGCGGCCCCCCATCAGGCTCTCGAACAGGGCGATGGTCTGGGTGCGGTCCGCCAGACCCAGCATGTCGCGCACCACCTCGGCCCTGACCATCTGGCCGCCATCGGCCTGAACCAGCGCCTGGTCCAGCAACGACAGACCGTCGCGCACCGAGCCCTCGGCCGCCCGGGCGATCAGGGCCAGGGCCTCGGCGTCGATCTTCATGCCCTCCCGGTCGGCCACCTTCGCCAGGTGTTCGGACAGGATCTCGGGCTCGACGCGGCGCAGGTCGAACCTCTGGCAGCGGGACAGGATGGTCACCGGGACCTTGCGGATCTCGGTGGTGGCGAAGATGAATTTGGCGTGGGGCGGCGGCTCCTCCAGCGTCTTGAGCAACGCATTGAAGGCGGCGGTCGAGAGCATGTGCACCTCGTCCAGCACATAGACCTTGTAGCGCGCCTCGACGGGGCCGTAGCGGACGCTGTCCAGGATGTCGCGGATGTCGCCGACGCCGGTGTGGCTGGCGGCGTCCATCTCCATGACGTCCATGTGCCGGCCTTCCATGATGGCGGCGTCATGGCGGCCGGTCGCGGTCAGGGCCAGCGACGGCCGATCGATCGTGTCCGTCTCGTTGTTGAGGGCGCGGGCCAAAAGGCGGGCGGTGGTGGTCTTGCCGATGCCGCGCACCCCGGTCAGCATGAAGGCGTGGGCGATGCGGCCGGTGGAGAAGGCGTTGGTCAGGGTGCGCACCATCGCCTCCTGGCCGATCAGGTCCTCGAAGGTGCGGGGACGGTACTTGCGCGCCAGGACGGTGTAGGCCGCGTTCTCGCCGGGCGTGGCGGCCGGAGTCTCGGCCAGGGCTTCGACCGGAGCGGCGACGGGCGCGGCGACTGGCGCGGCTTCCGCCGCCGGTTCGGCGGGCGCGCCGAACATGTCGTCGGTGTTGGGATCGCGTTCCGGGGTCTCGTCCTGGGAGGCTTCGGCCTCGGGCGCCTCACCTTCGGGGGCGTCATCGTCCCACGGGGGGCCGGCCGGGTTCAGGTCCGCGTCGCTCATGGAGACGTCATAGCGTGGAGAGGCCCGGAACGCGAAGGGGCTCCGGGCCTCTTTCCACCGTTAGGGCGAAATCGGACCATTTTGCTTTATTCGACCTGAAGCGAAATGGTCCAGGGCGTCAGCGCAGGTCGTCGGGCACGCGCCCGCCGTTCTCGGCCAGCTTGTTCATCACCTGCTTGTGCAGCCAGATGTTCATGCCGGCGGTGTCGGACTTGTCGCCAGCGTAGCCCAGTTCGTCGGCCAGTTCGCGGCGCTCGGCCAGGGAGCTCTCCAGTCCGACCAGCTTCATCAGGTCGACGATGGAGGTGCGCCAGTTCAGCGTCTGGCCGGACTTGGCCGCCATTTCGGTCAGGACCGCCTCGATGTCCACCGGCTCGGCGGACGGCGCGGCCTTGGTTTCGGGCTGGGGCGCCGTGGCGGAGCCCGCCGTCGGCGCGGCCTGCGGTTTGCGCTTGAAGATGCCGCCCAGAATCTTGCCCAGAACGCTCATGATGTCTCCACGGAAAAGCGCGTCGGCCAGACGCCGACGCTTCGGCATAACGTCCGGCCGTGACGGTCGTTCCGGCGTGGACGCTGCGGCGGCATCAATTTTGCGAGAGGTAAAGGCGAGCCTTCGGCCTGTCTGAGCACGCTCTCAAGCCGCGAGCCTCCGCGAGGCGAGCATAGGGCCAGAACAAAGGTGGAGACCGAACACGACCCGAAGGGGAACTCGTTGTGGCTGCTGCCTTCCGGCCCTGACCAGGTTGGCGAGGCCTTCGCCCGCGCCGATCTCCGCGAGGGGATATGACGGTTCGCGGGCGGCAGATCAAGCGGCGCCTTCCCGCCCGCCTCCGGGCCGCCTAGATAGCCGGGATGTCCTTCCCCCAGAACACCTTCGCCGGAAACCGGCTGGAGCGCGCCAGCGACCGGCGCAACGACCCGGAGTGGATCGCCGAGCAGGAGGCGAACCCTCACGCCCAGGCCCTGGTGCTGTGGGAGGGACGGCCGCTGGTCGAGGATCAGGTCGACGGCTCGCGCCTGGTCTGGCTGAACATGCCCCACGCCATGGACCTGACGCGCGACCGGCGGATCTTTCTGGGCCTGTGGAAGGATGACCCCGTCTTCGCGGTGGAATTCGAGGGCGCGGCCGATCCCGCCGCCGGGCCGGTCAGGGGGCTGGGCGCCTTTCTCGAGATGCGCGCCGCCGCGCCCGTCCTGCCCGGACACGAGGCGGCCATGGCGGGCGCCGCCAAGGCTCTGTTCGACTGGCGTCGGCGTCATGGCTTCTGCGCCGCCTGCGGAGCCGAGACGCGGGATTCCGGCGGCGGCTGGCGGCGCACCTGCCCCGCCTGCCGCGCCGAGCATTTCCCACGCGTGGACCCGGTGGTCATCATGCTGCCGACGTTTCAGGGACGATGTCTGCTGGGCCGCCAGGCGGCCTGGCCCGCCGGACGCATGTCGGCCCTGGCGGGATTCCTCGAGCCGGGCGAGAGCATCGAGGAGGCCTGCGCCCGCGAGGTGGCCGAAGAAGCAGGGCTTCAGGTCACGGCGGTGCGCTATCATTCCAGCCAGCCGTGGCCGTTCCCGGCCCAGCTGATGATCGGCCTGATCTGCGAGGTCAGCCACGACCGCGCCGCGCCGGACCAGACGGAGCTCGAGGCCGTGGCCTGGCTGACGCGGGACGAAGCACGGGCGGTCCTGGAGAATCGGCACCCGGCGATCCGCCCGCCCACGCCCATCGCCATCGCCCGCACCCTGCTGACGACATGGGTCGACGAGGAAGATGTCTGATTTTGCGAGAGATTCGCAATACTGCGATGCAAAACCGGCCTGCGACGCCGGGACGCCTTTCCAGCGGTTGCGAAGGGCGCGCGAGCGTGTAAGACAGCCGCCCATACGACCTTGGCCGGCTTGGGCCTTAGACACGGGACTCGACCACGCGCATGAGCGGCGATCTGAAGTGGAACAAGATTTTCGGCGCGGGCCTGGCGACGGTGTTCGCCATTCTGTGCGTGAACCAGGTGACCGGCGCGATCTATTCGACCGAACCGGCCGAGACCATGGGCTATTTCATCGACGCGCCGGATGAAGCGGGCGCGTCGGCGGTCGAGGAAGTCCTGCCGGTGGACTGGGGCACGGTGTTGCCGGCGGCCGACCTGACGACGGGCGAGCGCGCCTTCGCCCGCTGCGCGGCCTGCCACACCATCAACCAGGGCGGCGCCGACGGCATCGGCCCGAACCTGTGGGGCGCGGTGGGCGGAGCGGTGCTGCACCGGCCCGGCTTCGACTATTCCCCGGCCTTGCGCGAGCACGCGGCGACGGCCCCGACCTGGACCTATGACGAGCTGGATCATTTCCTGACCGCCCCGGGCCGCTATGTGCGCGGCACCAAGATGTCCTTCGCCGGCATCCGCAACACCGAGGAGCGCGTGGCCCTGATCGCCTATCTGCGGACGCAGGGATCCAGCGGCTACGCCATTCCCGCGCCGGACCCGGCCCGCCAGCCGGGCGCGGCGGCCGAGGAAGCCGCCGAAGACGGCGCCGAGACGGCCGAGGGCGAAGCTGACGCCAGCCTGGAGCAGACCCCGGAAACCGGCGCCGCAGCCGCGCCGGACGAGGAAGCGACCAGCCCGGCTCAGCCCACCGGCTGAGAACGCCGTCCCGACAGATGACCAGAGGCCCGGCCCGGTTTCGACCGGCCGGGCCTTTTTTCTTGCGGATCAGCCCGGCGCCGGCGCCGCATGCGGGTCCGGCCCGTTGGTGATGACGCGGTCGCGCCCGGCCAGGTCCCGGACCACCTTCACATCGTCGAGACCCGCCGCCTCGAACAGGGCCTTGACCGGCCCGGCCTGGTCCCAGCCGATCTCCACGGCGAAGACCCCGTCGGGCTTCAGGATGCGGCGGATTTCGGGCGCCAGAACGCGATAGGCGTCCAGGCCGTCGTCGCCCCCGTCCAGGGCCAGGCGCGGGTCGTGGTCGCGCACCTCGGGGTCCAGCCCGGCGATGTCGCGACTGGGGATATAGGGCGGATTGGACACCACCAGGTCGAAGGATGCGTCCGTCAGACCCGAGGTCCAGTCGGTGCGCAGGAAGGCCGCGCGCGGGGCCAGCCCCAGGCCGGCGGCGTTGTCGCGCGCCGTCGCCAGGGCCTCCTCGCTGACGTCGGTCCCCAGCCCCTTGGCCGCCGGACGCTCAGCCAGCACGGCCAGCAGGATCGCGCCGGAACCGACCCCGAGATCGGCCATCTGAAAGGCCCGGCCTTCGGGAAACGCCCGCAGCGCCACGTCCAGGATCGTCTCGGTGTCCGGGCGCGGCGACAGCACGTGCGGGGTCACCGACAGCATGATCTTCCAGAACCCCTTGCGGCCCAGGATGCGCGACACCGGCTCGCGCTTCAGCCGCCGCTCCACATAGCCGTCCAGCCGCGCGGCGGCTTCCGCCTCCAGATGGCGATAGGGGTCGGTCAGGATGTCAGCGCGCGACACCCCGGCGGCGGCCTCCAGCAGCAGGCGCGCGTCGATGGAGGGACTGTCGATGCGGGCGGCCTTCAGGCGGGCCTGGGCGTCCTTCCAGGCGGTCAGCAGGGTGGGGGTCTCGGTCATGGCGGCTAGATGGCCGCGCGTGACCGTCAGGGCAAGCGGGAACGGCGATCAGGCTTGGCCGTTGCAGCAGCCATGGCCGACCGGAAAAGCGATCCCGCCCGCATCCTCTCCGCCTTCATTGCGGGAGGTCCGCTGAAATGGCTGGGCGCCGGGGTCGGCGGACTGGCGGCCGGGGCCGTGGCGGCGCACCTGCTGCACACGCGCGGGAACAAGCTGGCGCGGCGCATCGGGGTGGACCTGGGCACGCGCCCTCACGCGCCGGCGCCTGCCGAACCGACGCCGGAGGACCATGACGCCCGCGAGCCCGGCCGGGGGCGGCTGGCGACCCATCCCGGGCGCATCCCCAGAAAGGGCTGGATCGACATCCTGTGGCGCACGGGCGCGGCCTATCTGGGCGACCGGGTGGGGTTCGTGGCCGGCGGGGTGACCTTCTTCATGATCCTGTCGCTGTTCCCCATGCTGGGCGCCTTCGTGACCGTCTATGGCCTGTTCGCGGACCCGGCCGACGCCTGGGGGCGGCTGCAGTTCCTCTATTCGATGCTGCCGGCGGGCGTGGCCGAGTTCATCGGCGCCCAGATGCAGCGCCTGGCCGAGAATTCCACCGGGCAGTTGACCTTCACCCTGGCCTGGACCCTGGGCCTGTCGCTGTGGACCGCCAACAACGGGGTCAAGCAGTTGTTCTACGGCCTGAACGTGGCCTACAGCGAGGTCGAGAAGCGCAACTTCTTCTCCTACAACCTGCTGTGCATGGCCTTCACGGTGTCGGCCCTGCTGGCGGTGCTGCTGTCGGCGGCGCTGGTGATCGGCGTTCCGGTGATTCTGGGCCTGTTCGGACTTCAGGATGAATGGGCCCACCTGGCGCCCCTGCGCTGGCCGCTGCTGTTCGCGGGCTATGTGGGCGCCCTGGCGCTGATCTACCGGTTCGGGCCGTGCCGGGCCAAGGCGCGCTGGCGCTGGCTGAGCATCGGCGCAGTGACGGCGGCGACGCTCAGCCTGATCGTTTCGCTGCTGTTCAGCGTCTTCCTGAACAATTTCGTGCGCACCGATTCCTATGGTCCGCTGGCGGCCATGATGGGCTTCCTGCTGTGGACCTGGCTGACGGTCCAGATCGTGCTGATGGGCGCCGAACTGAACGCCGAGGTCGAGCACCAGACCGCCCTGGACACCACCACCGGCGCGGCCCGGCCCATGGGCGAACGCGGCGCCGTCATGGCCGACACCCTGGGCGCCCGGCGCGGCAATCCGGCCGCCCTGGCCTTCACCCTGAAGCATGCCGAAGCCCTGACGGACCGCCTGATGCGGCGCCGTCGGCGTCAGCAGGATTAGGCGAACTCCGCCTCCAGGTCCGCCAGCCGCGCGGCCTGATCCTCGGCGATCAGGGCGTCCAGCACCGGGTCCAGTTCGCCCTCAAGAATCTGGGGCAGGCTGTGCAGGGTCAGGCCGATGCGGTGATCGGTCACGCGGCCTTGCGGATAGTTGTAGGTGCGGATGCGTTCGGAGCGGTCGCCCGAGCCCACCTGGGACTTGCGCGAATCCGAGCGCGCCTGGTCCTTCTGCTGACGCTGCAGGTCGTACAGGCGCACGCGCAGGTTCTTCATGGCCTTGTCGCGGTTCACGTGCTGGGACTTTTCGGAGGAGGTGACCACGATGCCGGTGGGCAGGTGGGTGATGCGCACCGCCGAATCGGTCTTGTTGACGTGCTGGCCGCCCGCGCCGGACGAACGATAGGTGTCTATGCGGATGTCCTGGTCGCGGATCTCGATCTCCACGGCCTCCACCTCGGGCAGGACGGCGACGGTGGCGGCCGAGGTGTGGATGCGCCCGCCCGCCTCGGTGACCGGCACCCGCTGCACCCGGTGCACGCCGGATTCGAACTTCAGGCGGCCGAACACGCCCTCGCCGGTGATCGTGGCGATGATCTCCTTGTAGCCCCCGGCCTCCCCCTCGGTGGCCGAATCCACCTCGACGCGCCAGCCGCGCCCCTGAGCGTAGCGGGAATACATGCGGAACAGGTCGCCTGCGAACAGGGCCGCCTCGTCCCCGCCGGTCCCGGCGCGCACTTCCAGAACCGCCGAGGCGTTCTCGTCGGCGTCGCGCGGCGCCAGCAGCAGGGCCACCTCCCGCTCAAGCGTGGGCAAACGGTCCTTCAGCGCCTCCAACTCGTCGGCGGCGAGGGCGGCCATTTCCGGATCCTCGGCCATGGCCTGAAGATCGGCCATCTCACCGCGCGCCTTTGACAAGGCCAGGACCGCCTCGGCCACCGGCCGGATCTCGGCGTGCTCTTTCGACAGGCGCACGATCTCCGCGCCGTCGGCGGCCGCGCCCATCCTCGCCTCCACTTCGCGGAAGCGGTCGAGCACCTGGTCGAGGCGGGCCTGGGGCAGTCGCAAGATCACGTCTCCGGCATCGGGAAAGGGCGCTGTTTACGTCGGTCGGGGCGGCCCTGTCGATGCGCCGCCCGACCGGCGCCCGGCGCTGGAGGAATATCTCACGGGTCGTTCAAGAAAATATCAGAAGGCGGCGGCGTCCAGTCAGGGTATCGGCGTTCAGACAATGGAGGGCGCCGGACGGTCGGCAGGGCCCTGGAGCATGATGCTTGGAGACCTTCTTCATCTTTCTGCTCGTGGGCCTGCTGGCCCAGGCCGTGGACGGCGCTTTGGGCATGGCCTACGGCGTCATCTCGTCCACCGTGCTTCTGGCCCTGGGCGTGCCGCCCGCCGCGGCCTCGGCCTCGGTGCACGCCGCCGAGGTGTTCACCACCGCCGCCTCGGCCGGCTCTCACGCCTGGCACCGCAACATCACCTGGAGCCTGTGGGTTCCCCTGGCGGCGGCGGGCGTCATCGGCGGTGTCGCGGGCGCCTATGTCCTGACCGGGATCGACGGGGCCGTCATCAAGCCCTTCATCCTGGCCTATCTGGGAACCCTGGGCCTCTACATCATATGGCGCGGCCTGCGCCGGGCGCGGCAGCGCCACGTCCGCAGCTTCTGGGGTGCGCCCCTGGGCCTGGCGGGCGGCTTCATGGACGCGGTGGGCGGCGGCGGCTGGGGCCCGACGGTGACCACCGCCCTGGTGGGGGCGGGCAAGGAGCCGCGCCGGGCCATCGGCACGGTCAACGCCGCCGAGTTCGTGGTCACCGTGGCCATCTCGGCCACCTTCGTCTGGGCGCTGGCGTCCGGGCACTGGTCCGAGGCGGGCGCCCTTCGGGACCATGCCTGGGCCGTCGGCGGACTGGTGGTCGGCGGGCTGATCGCCGCGCCCTTCGCCGGCTGGATCGCCAAGACGGTTCCGGCCCGCATCCTGACCTTGCTGGTCGGCGGCCTCATCATCGTGCTGGCCCTCTATCAGGGCCTGCAACTGGCCGGGATCGCGCCCTGAGCGCCGGAAAGGCGGAGACTCAGGCGTCCGGCCGGGTCTGGCGGAAGCTGTCGCGGGCCTCCAGCGCGGCCTGGAGGGCGACCAGCTTCGGACGGCCGGCCTTCCAGTCGAAATCGGGATGACGGAAGCCGATCCAGGTCGCCGCCACCCCGGCGGTGATCGCGCCCAGGTCCGGCGGCTCGGCCCGCGCGTCGACCTGAGGCGCCGCAGCCTCCAGCGCATCCAGGGCGCGGCCCATGTTCGTAGTCCAGCGCTTGATCCAGGACGGCGACCGCTCGTGCTCGGGGCGGCGCTTCTCCAGCACCAGCTTCACGCCCATCTCCAGTGCGCCGTTCGCCAGGGTCTCCAGCCGCCGGACCCGCCAGCGCTCCGGCCCTTCGGCCGGCAGCAGGCGCGGTCCCCGGCCCAGCACGTCCAGATATTCGCAGATCACCGGGCTGTCGGTGATCGGCAGGCCGTCCTCGGCGATCAGGGCCGGAACCTGGACCAGCGGATTGGACGCCAGCAGCGCCGGGGCGTCGGCGTAGGGGTCGGCGACGATCTCCTCGACGCGATCAGCCAGCCCCTTCTCGCGCGCCACGATCCGGCACTTGCGCGCGAAGGGCGAGGGGACGGTGATGTAGAGTTTCATGATGCGGCTCCGGACGGCTCGGCCTTCGCCATAACCGTTCGCGCCGCCGGGGAACAGCCGGGCAAGGGTTGACGGCCCCCGGTCACGGCTGGGCATAAGGGCGGCGAAGCTTTCAGCAGCAGGGCCGTTCGTTCATGCGCATCGCCTCCCTTGTCATGGCGTCCGTGGCGACCGCCGCCGTTCTCGCCGCCTGCACCCCGACCCTGCCGCCGCCCCCTCCGCCGCCCTTGCCCGCCGCGAGCGGCGGCGCAGGCGTGCTGCCGGACTGGCGCGTCTCGATCACCAGCTACGACCGCGACCGCCTGAACCGCCTGAGCGCCGCCTGGGATCTGGCTCTGGAGCAGGCGCGGCGCCAGAACGGCTCGGGCGATCTGGCCTCGACCGGGCGGCTAGTCGATCCCACTGCGGCGCTGGACGGGGTCGCGCCGCCGCCGGGCGACTATCGCTGCCGCACCGTGAAGCTGGGGTCACAGGGCGGCGACGCCGGCCTGGGCTATGTGGTCTATGGCTGGTTCGCCTGCCGCATCGAACAGACGCCGAACGGCCTGAAGTTCAGCAAGCTGACGGGATCGCAGCGCCCGGCCGGGCTGCTGTTCCCCGAAAGCGGCCGGCGCATGGTCATGCTGGGCTCCATGGCCCTGGGCAATGAGCCGCCCGCCAATTCCTATGGTCAGCGGCCCGATCGCGACATGGCGGCGGTGCTGGAGCGGATCGAGAACCGGCGCTGGCGCCTGGTCATTCCGTGGCCGCACAATGAATCCAACCTGGACCTGATCGACCTGGTCCCCGCCTGACGGCGCGGCTCCGCCGGGTCAATAGCGAGGCGCGGCGGCGCTGGTGTCGAAGCCGGCCAGATTGACCAGGTGGACCAGCAGGAAGATGCAGGTCACCACGCCCAGCAGCATCAGCATGCGCCACGGCGCCATGCGCGGGCCGCGCGTCAGGTCCGGCGGACGGGCGCCGCGCCAGGCGCTGACGACCGTCAGGGCGGCGGCGGCGAAAAGGGCGACGAGGGTCATGGTCAGGGTCATGGCGACGGGCAGATGGCGTTGCGCCGCACACAGCGCAAGTCCTGCAAAAGGATTACACCCGTCGTTAACCCTTTACCGCTCGTTAACCGCAATCACCGCACGGAATGGGCGGCGAGGACTTCGTCCACAGGAACTTGCCAGGGCCGCAAGATGTTGGGGTTAACCACACGTTTACACCCCTGATCTGGGCAGTTAGCGTCGTGGAAACGGGCCGGGAGGCGAATCAGTGAGCTCAGCGGCGCCCTGGAGCGTCAAAGGGATCGATCCCAAGGCGCGCGAGATCGCCAAGGATCTGGCGCGGCGCTCGGGCATGACGCTGGGCGAGTGGCTCAACCAGATGATCCTGGAGGACGAGGATGACGGCGTGACGCCCCTGCCGCGCCGCCGCCACGCATCCGAAACCTTTGAACGCCGCTCGCGCCTGCGCCGGCTGGACGATGCCTACGCCCCGGACGGGACGCTCGAGCGCGTGGCCGATTCCATCGAGGTCATCGCCGAGCGGCTGGAGGCGTCGGAGCGCCGCTCCACCACCGCCATCGCCGGTGTGGATCAGGCCGTCAACGGCCTGGTGCACCGCCTGGACGCCATGGACGATCAGTTCAGGGGCCAGGGACGGCGCATCGACGACATCGCCGAGGAACTGCGCGAGGGGCACCGTCGCCTGCGCCGCTTCGAGAACGACACCGGCCCGCAGACCGCCGAAGCGTTCCGGAAGGTCGAGGACGCCATGGGCGCCCTGACCGGCCGCTTCTATGACCTGGAGGAGCGCCAGCGCACCGGCCTCATCGAACTGCGCGGCCGCATGGACAAGGCCGAAGACGCGGTGTCGCGCGTCTCGGGCGCTGAAATCCTGAGCCAGGTCAGCGCGCGTCTGGACGCGGCCCAGGCCCGCACCGGCGACGCCCTGCAGCGGCTGGAGCAATCCTTCGCCGGGCTGGACCAGCGTCTGCGCGCCGCCGAGACCAACCCCCGCGCGGACGGCGAGGCCAGCCGCTTCGAGAAGCTGGCCGAGACCCTCAGCCGCCAGGTCGAGACCAACCGCGACGAGATGATGCGCCGGCTGGACGCCGCCGCCGCGGAAGGCCGCATCGACAAGATCGAGCGCGCGGTCCTGGCCGTGGCCGAGCAGGTCCAGGCCTCCGAACGCCGCTCTGCCCAGGCGGTGGAGTCCATGGGCAAGGAAGTCCTGCGCATCGCCCAGAACCTGAACCAGCGCATGATCCGCGCCGAGGACGACGGCGGGCGCCGTTTCGACGCCCTGGGTCAGACGCTGACCCGTCGCGTCGAGCAGGACATGGTCAAGCTGGCCCAGGGCGTCGAGCAGCGCCTGGTCCGGTCCGAGGACCGTCACGCCCTGGCCCTCGAGAAGCTGGGCGGCGAGATCACCCGCATCTCCGAACGCCTGGCCGAGCGCATCTCCGAATCCGAGCGTCGCTCCGCCCAGGCTCTGGACGACATCGGCGAGCGCCTGAAGCGGTCGTCGGACAAGATCGAGCAGCAGTACGACCGGGCCTCGGGCGAGCTGGCCGAACGGATGCGCCAGAGCGAGGAGCGCACCGCCCAACTGCTGGCCGAGGCTCGCGACAGCATCGAGCGCCGCGTGGGCGAGCCCAGGAGCGAGCCCCTGCCCGAACCCGCGCCGGACTGGAGCGCCGCCGCCTTCCCCGACGCCTTCGCGGACGAGGATCCGGCCGCCTGGCCCGTCGACGCCCTGCTGGACATGGACGAGCCGGCGCCCCGGCCGGCGACGGCCGAGCCGTTCGCCAGCCTACCCGTCGAACCGGTCGACGTCGCCC
>JAEZCL010000074.1 GCA_023433585.1 Pseudomonadota bacterium | reverse complement strand
GCCATGCCGGTTGCGAGGCCGCCGCCGCGTCCGCGCGCATGGGCGCCGCGACCCTGTTGCTCACCCATCGGCTGGACCGCATCGGCGAGATGTCGTGCAACCCCGCCATCGGCGGCCTGGGCAAGGGCCACCTGGTGCGCGAGATCGACGCCCTGGACGGCCTCATGGGGCGCCTGGCCGATCGGGCCGGCATCCAGTTTCGCCTGTTGAATCGCTCCAAGGGCGCGGCCGTGCGTGGGCCGCGCGCCCAGATCGACCGCAAGCTGTATCGCCAGGCCATGCAGGCCGAGTTGGCCGCCACCGCGAACCTGACCCTTGCCGCTGCGGCGGTGGAAGACCTGCTGATCGAGGATGGCCGCGTGGTCGGGGCCGTGACCGATGACGGCCGGGTGTTTCGCGCCGGTGCGGTGGTGCTGACCACGGGCACCTTCCTGAATGGCCTGATTCACCGGGGGGATGAGCGCATTCCCGCCGGTCGCGAGGGCGATCAGCCTGCCCTGAGCCTGTCGCGGCGGCTCTATGGGCTTGGCCTGGCCATGGGCCGGCTCAAGACCGGCACCCCGGCCCGGCTTGACGGGCGCACCATCGCCTGGGACCGGCTTGAGATGCAGCAGGCCGATGCCGAGCCGTCGCCCTTCTCGTTCCTGACCGACGCCATAACCACGCCGCAGATCGCCTGCGGCGTCACCGCCACCAACGCCCGGACCCACGCGATCATCGCCGCGAACCTGGGCCAGTCCGCCGTCTATGGCGGACATCTGTCCGGCCGCGGTCCCCGCTATTGCCCCTCCATCGAGGACAAGGTGGTGCGCTTCGCCGACAAGGACAGCCATCAGGTCTTTCTGGAGCCGGAAGGGCTGGACGATCCCACCGTCTATCCGAACGGGATCTCCACCTCGGTGACGCCGGAGACCCAGTTGGCGTTCCTGCGCACCATGGCCGGGCTCGAGGGGGTGGAAGTATTCCGCTATGGCTACGCCATCGAGTACGACTATATCGACCCGCGCGAACTGGACCCGTCGCTTCAGCTGAAGCGCTTGCCGGGGCTGTGGTGCGCCGGCCAGATCAACGGCACCACGGGCTATGAGGAGGCGGGGGCGCAAGGCCTGGCGGCGGGGCTGAACGCCGCGCGGGCAGTCTCGGGCGCCGATCCCGTCATCTTCGGCCGGGACGAGGCCTATATCGGCGTCATGATCGACGACCTGGTGACGCGCGGTGTGACCGAGCCCTACCGCATGTTCACCAGCCGGGCCGAGTACCGATTGACGTTGCGCGCCGACAATGCCGATCAACGCTTGACCGGTCGGGGCGTGGACATCGGCGTGGTGGGTGCGGGTCGCGCCGCTGCCTTTGCCGACAAGGCCCGCCAGCTGGCTGCTGCCGAGTCCCTGGCCCGCTCGGTGGTCTTCACGCCCAAGGAGGCCCAGGCCCTGGGAATCTCGGTGAATGCCGATGGCCAGCGTCGCTCGATCCGTGACCTTCTGGCCTATCCGGGCGTGACCTTGGACCAATTTCTGTCCGCCGCCCCCGACATCGCCCGCTGGCCTGCGGCCGTGCGCGAACAGGTGGTGATAGGCGCGGCCTATGCCGGCTATATCGACCGTCAGCGGGCCGAAGCCGACTCCTTGCGTCGAGAAGAGAGCCTGATCCTGCCCGAAACTCTGGACTATACCTCGGTCGGCGGTCTCTCAAATGAGGTGCGTGAGAAGCTGGAGCGCGTCCGCCCGCGCACCCTGGGTCAAGCCGGGCGTATCGAAGGCATGACTCCGGGCGCCCTGACAGCCCTGCTGTTTCACGTGAAACATCGCCGGACCGTCGCGGCGTGACCCTGACGGCTGATCAATTTCAGGCCCAGAGCGGTGCTACGGCCGCCCAGATGGCGGATCTGGAGCGGTTTCGCATTCTGCTGGCCGAGGGCAACGCCGTCATGAATCTGGTCGGCCCGGCGACCCTGCCGGATTACTGGTCACGCCATGTGCTGGACAGCTGGCAGTTGATCGCCCATGCGCCGGACGCCCTGACCTGGGCTGATCTTGGGGCCGGCGCGGGCCTGCCGGGCGTGGTGCTGGCGGTGTTTTTCAAGCAGCGTCCGGGCGCCCATGTCTGGCTGATCGACAGCCTGGGCAAGCGGTGCCGGTTCCTGGAGCAGGTCAAGGCCGAGCTGGACCTGCCCGCCACCGTCGTCAACGGCCGGGCCGAGGATCAGGACCTCGCCGTCGCGGTCGTCAGCGCCCGGGCCGTGGCCCCTATGGAAAAACTGCTGGGTTATGCACAGCCCTACATGGCGCGCGGTGCACAAGGTCTGTTCCTCAAGGGAGAAAAGGCCTCCGACGAGTTGCAGTCGGCGCGGAAATCCTGGCATTTCAAGGCGAGGCTCCATCCGTCGCGCGTACCGGGCGGCGGGGGCCATGTGGTTCAAGTCCGGGGATTGCGCCGTGCCTGATCGTCACCAGACCCGCGTGCTGGCCGTATCCAACCAGAAGGGCGGGGTGGGCAAGACCACCACCGCCATAAACCTGGGCACCGCCCTGGCCGCCATCGGCCAGCGCGTGCTGATCGTGGACATGGATCCCCAGGGCAACGCCTCCACTGGGCTGGGCGTGGGGCGCGAGGCGCGCCGCATCACCATCTATGACGTGGTGGTGGACCGGCGTCCCATCGATGAGGCTGCGGTCAAGACGGCTGTGCCCGGCCTGGAGATCGTGCCTTCGGACCCGGACATGTCCGGCGTGGAGATCGAACTCAGCCAGGCCGAGCGGCGCGCCTATCGCCTGCGCGACGCCCTGCGCCGCCAGGGGGAGGGCGGCCATACCCGGTATGACTATGTGCTGATCGACTGTCCGCCGTCGCTGAACCTGCTGACCCTCAACGCCATGAGCGCGGCCGACGCCGTGCTGGTGCCGCTGCAGTGCGAATTCTTCGCCCTGGAAGGCCTGACCCAGCTCATGAAGACCGTTGAGATGGTGCGTCAAAGCCTTAATCCGGCTCTAGAAATCCAGGGCCTGGTGCTGACCATGTACGATCGCCGCAACAGCCTGTCCGGCCAGGTGGAGGCCGATGTGCGCGCCCATTTCGGCGACAAGGTCTATGATGCGGTGATCCCGCGCAACGTGCGGGTGTCCGAGGCGCCGTCCTTCGGCAAGCCGGCCCTGATCTATGATCTGAAATGCGCCGGCAGCCAGGCTTATCTGCGGCTGGCGCGCGAGGTGGTGGCGCGCGAACGCTCCCGCCGCAGCGCCTTGGCTGCCTGACATTAGTATTGTGGAATCAACGAGTTGTCTGAACGTCAAAGAGGATTGGGCCGAGGCCTCTCAGCCCTGATCGGAGAAGCCGCCGCTGAGACGGCGGCGCTGGACGGCGGCGCGCCTGGCCGAGGGGGCGTGCGCGAGGCCCCCATCGAACAGTTGCACCGCAATCCAGACCAGCCCCGCACCCATTTCTCGGATGAGGAGATCGCCGAACTCTCCGCCTCCATCCGCGACAAGGGCGTGCTGCAGCCGCTTCTGGTGCGTCCCGCCCCGGACGGCGACGGCTGGCAGATCATCGCCGGCGAGCGCCGCTGGCGCGCGTCCCAGAAGGCCGGCCTCAGGACCGTGCCGGTGCTGGTGCGCGACCTGGACGACGGTCAGGTGCTGGAAATCGCCATCGTCGAGAACGTTCAGCGAGAGGACCTGAACCCGGTCGAGGAGGCGCGCGCCTACCGCACCCTGATGGAGCGTTTCGACCGCACCCAGGACGCCGTGGCGGGAGTGGTGGGCAAGAGCCGCAGCCATGTGGCCAACACCCTGCGTCTGCTGGCCCTGCCGGATCCGGTGCTGGATCACGTCATCGCCGGCCGGCTCAGCGCCGGCCACGCCCGCGCCCTGATCACTGCTTCCAATCCCGAAGATCTGGCCGCAACCGTCATCAAAAGCGGCCTGTCTGTGCGCCAGGCCGAGGCCCTGGCCCGGCGGTCCGTCGAGGTCCCCCGGCCCGGCAAGGCCAGGCCCGCCCTGGACCGTTCGCCCGACACCGTGGCCCTGGAACAGGATCTGGGCGAGGCCCTGGGGCTCACGGTCGAGGTCCGTCACAAGGGCGGCAAGGGCGAACTGGTCATCCAATACGGCGCCCTGGAACAGTTGGACGACCTGTGCCGCCGCCTGACGCGGGCCTGATTCCGCCCGGTCGGTGATCGATCTCCATAACCGCCAGGCCGGCCCATGCGACGGAAAACTTAAGCTCCGTCAGACCGGATGCGCCGGCTCCGGTTTCGACGGCGGCGTCTCGGGCAGGGGAATGAACTCCAGGTGGTCATCATGGGGCAGTGTCATGCGTCCGGCCTTCCAGTCGGCCTTGGCCTGGTCGATGCGCTCCTGGCGGGAGGAGACGAAATTCCACCAGATGAGGCGCGGCCCCACCGGTTCGCCGCCCAGCAGCATGACGGTGGATTTCTCCAGCGCCCTGATCGTGGGCTCCGCATGGGGCTCCAGCACCGCCATCTGGCCCGCCTTCAGCACCTGATCGCCGATCTCGACGGCGCCGGCGGCCACGAAGACCGCCCGCTCGCTCATGCCGCCGGCGCCCTTGCCGGGCGGCGGGGCCGAGCGGACGCCGGGCTCCATCTCCCAGTGGACGAAGAACAGGGGCGATGACGTCTTCACGGCCGCCGAGGCGCCATAGGCCGACCCCGCCACCAGCCGGGCGAACAGGCCGCCGTTCTCATAGGCGGGCTGACCGTCCTCATCATGATGGAAGAAGGCCGGGTCCGTCTCCTCAGCCTCGTCCGGCAGGGCCACCCACGCCTGCATCCCGTGCATGGCGCCGCCCTGGCTCTTCTTCAGGGGATCGGTGCGCTCGGAATGGACGATGCCCTTGCCCGCAGTCATCCAGTTGACCTCCCCGGGCCGGATCGGCTGGGTGTAGCCCAGATTGTCCCGGTGCATGATCTCGCCCTCGAACAGATAGGTCAGGGTCGACAGGCCGATGTGGGGGTGCGGGCGCACATTGACGGAATCGGCGCCGGGCGCGAACTCGGCCGGACCCATCTGGTCCAAAAAGACGAAGGGCCCCACCATGCGCCGGGCGTGAAACGGCAGGATGCGCCCCACCTCGAATCCGCCCAGGTCCTTCGGGCGCGCATTGATGACCATCTCGATCATGGGGGCATCCTCTCTGGCGATCCTGCCGGCAGACTAGACGTGCGGCGTCACCAGGGCCAGCGGCAGGGCGGTGACGTTCTTGACGCCGCGCGTGACGATGTGGCTCTCGCAATCCGAGACGATGCCGAGGGTCAGCAGCTTTTCGCGCAGGAACAGGTCGAAGGCGTGCATGTCGCTGGTGATGATGCGCAGCACATAGTCCTCGCGGCCGGTGATGGTGGCGCACTGGATCACTTCGGGCCAGCCGCCCACCGCGTCCTCGAAGACCTTGAGGTTCTCGCGCGACGGCAGGCTGAGCTTCACGATCGCGTAGACTTCGAAGTTCAGGCCCAGCAGGTCGGCGTCCAACAGCGTAACCCGCTTGCGGATGAGGCCGCTATCCTCCAATCTCTTGATCCGGCGCCAGCAGGGCGAGGCCGACAGGCCCACGCGTTCGGCCACCTCGGCCACCGGCAGGCCCGCGTCCTGTTGCAGGATGTCGAGGATGCGCGCGTCGATGGGATCCAGTTCGTCGGCCAAATGGTTTCTCCGATTTGCCATATCGAGCAATAATCTACCCCAATTTGCACGGATGCAAGGGCAAAATTGGGCGGGCGTGAAGCCAAGCCCCGTGCTATGCGTTGACACCAGAGGAAACACCCGCCGCCAACGGCCCCAGAAAGCTGAGACGGACGCATGAGCAAGACGCCCCCGGCCAAACGGCCGAACGCCCGGGCCTTGTCGCTGAGGATTCCCGAACCCTCGGGCCGGCCCGGCGACAAACCCGATTTCAGCCACCTGAAACTGGACGAACCGGGCGCGGTGGACCGCCCCGACGTCGCCATCCAGCCGGCGGACATGCGGGACCATGCGTTCCGCCTGATCCGGGTGCTGAACGATGCGGGCGAGGCGGTGGGGCCGTGGGATCCCAAGCTGGACGCCGAAACCCTGAGGAACGGCCTGAAGGCCATGATCCTGACCCGGGCCTTCGATGACCGGATGCACCGCGCCCACCGGCAGGGCAAGACCAGCTTCTACATGAAGTGCACCGGCGAGGAGGCCATCGCGGTCGCCCAGGGGATGCTGTTGCCGCGCACCGACATGGGCTTTCCCACCTATCGCCAGCAGGGCCTGCTGATCGCGCGGGGCTATCCGCTGGTCGATATGATGAACCAGATCTATTCGAACGCCTCGGACCCGATCAAAGGGCGCCAGCTGCCGATCATGTATTCGTCGAAGGACTATGGCTTCTTCACCATCTCGGGGAACCTGGGCACCCAGTATCCCCAGGCGGTGGGCTGGGCCATGGCCAGCGCCTATCGTGGCGAGAGCAACATCGCCGTCACCTGGATCGGCGACGGCTCCACCGCCGAGAGCGACTTCCATTCGGCCCTGACCTTCGCGGCGGTTTACCGGGCCCCGGTGATCCTGAACATCGTCAACAACCAGTGGGCCATTTCGTCCTTTCAGGGCATCGCCGGAGGGCTGGAGACCACCTTCGCCTCCAAGGCTGTCGGCTACGGCCTGCCGGCGCTGCGGGTGGACGGCAACGACTTCCTGGCGGTGTGGGCGGCGACCCAGTGGGCCGAGGAGCGGGCGCGGGCCAATCTGGGCGCCACGGTGATCGAGATGTTCACCTATCGCGGCGCCCCGCACTCCACCTCGGACGACCCGAGCCGCTACCGGCCCGGCGACGAGCACGAGAAATGGCCGCTGGGCGATCCCGTGGCGCGGCTGAAGCAGCACCTGATCGGTCTGGGTGAATGGGATGATGAGCGCCACGCCGCCGCCGAGACGGATGCGGTCGAAAAGGTCCGCGCGGCGGGGCGTGAGGCCGAGGCTGTCGGCACGCTGGGCCAGTCCCGGCCCAGCGTGAAGACCATGTTCGAGGACGTTTTCGCCACCGAGGACTGGCGGCTGATCGAACAGCGGCGCGAGGTGGGGGTGTGACGATGAGCAATACAACCTTCACCGAGGCGGATCGTGCCGACGGCGTCGAGCCGGACATGGTCGACCAGAAGGACGCGCCGAAGTCCGAGGCCCCCGCCGCTCCGGCCGTGGCGCCCATGAACATGATCCAGGCCCTGAACTCGGCCCTGGACGTGAAGATGGCCGAGGACCCGGACGTGTTGTCGTTCGGCGAGGACGCGGGTTATTTCGGCGGCGTCTTCCGCGTCACCGACAAGCTGCAGCAAAAGCACGGCCTGACCCGCAGTTTTGACGCCCCGATCTCCGAGACCGGCATTGTCGGGGCGGCCATCGGCATGGCCACGGCGGGCCTGCGTCCGGTGGTGGAGATCCAGTTCGCCGACTACATCTATCCGGCCTATGACCAGATCGTGTCCGAGGCGGCTAAGCTGAGATACCGTTCAGCGGGCATGTTCACCGCCCCCATGGTGATCCGCAGCCCTTACGGCGGCGGCATCTTCGGCGGCCAGACCCACAGTCAGAGCCCGGAAAGCCTGTTCACCCACATCGCCGGTGTGAAGGTGGTCATCCCGTCCAACCCGTACGACGCCAAAGGCCTGATGATCGCGGCCGTCGAGGACGACGATCCGGTGATCTTCTTTGAGCCCAAGCGGCTCTACAACGGTCCCTTCGACGGCTGGCACGAGAAGCCGGTGTCGCCGTGGAAGGCGCAGGCCCTGGCTCAGGTCCCCACCGGCAAATATGTGGAACCCATCGGCAAGGCGCGGGTGATGCGCGAAGGCGGCGACGTCACGGTGCTGGCCTACGGGACCATGGTGTGGGTCAGCCTGGCCGGAGCCGAGCACGCGGGCGTGGACGCCGAGGTGATCGACCTGCGCACCCTGGTCCCGCTGGACATCGAGACCATCGAAGCCTCGGTGAAGAAGACCGGCCGCTGCGTCATCGTGCACGAAGCGCCGCGCACCAGCGGTTTCGGCGCCGAGCTGTCGGCCCTGGTGCAGGAGCGCTGTTTCCATCACCTGGAGGCGCCGATCACGCGGGTGACCGGCTGGGACACGCCCTATCCCCACGCTTTCGAGTGGGAGTATTTCCCCGGCCCCGAGCGGGTGGCCGAGGCCCTGAAGGCCGTCATGTCGGGAGGTCGATGAGATGGGACGTTTCGTCTTCAAGCTGCCCGACGTGGGCGAAGGCACCGCCGAGGCCGAACTGGTGGCCTGGCAGGTCAAGGTCGGTGATCGGGTCGAGGAGGATCAGATCGTCGCCGAGGTCATGACCGACAAGGCCACGGTGGAGATCACCGCGCCGGTTTCCGGCAAGGTCACGGCCCTGCACGGCGAGCCCGGCCAGATGCTGGCGGTGCGCGGGCCGCTGGCGGAATTCGAGGTGGAGGGGGCGGGGAACGCCGAGGCCGAGCCCGAGGCCGCCGGGGCGGCCCCC
>JAEZCL010000282.1 GCA_023433585.1 Pseudomonadota bacterium | reverse complement strand
ATCGCCGTGGTGTCGATGAAGAAGGCCTATCCGGGCCACGCCAAGCGGGTGATGCTGGGCGTGTGGAGCTATCTGCGCCAGTTCATGTACACCAAGTGGGTCATCGTGGTGGACGACGACATCGATGCGCGCGACTGGAAGGACGTGATGTGGGCGGTCTCCACCAAGATGGACCCGGCGCGCGACATCACCCTGATCGAGAACACTCCCATCGACTATCTGGACTTCGCCAGCCCCGAGAGCGGCCTGGGCTCCAAGATCGGCCTGGACGCCACGGACAAATGGGCGCCGGAGACCAAGCGCGAATGGGGCGAGGAGATCCGCATGGATCAGGACGTGGTCGATCGGGTCAGCGATACGTGGGGCCGCCTGGGCCTGCCCGGCGACGGCGCGCCCATATGGAAGTGAGGCCGCTGTTCGGCGAGAGGCGCCGCCGCCACAGCGGGGGCCTGACCATCGCCGGGCCTCTGGCCTTCCTGATGGTGATCTGGGCGAGCGGCTATTTCACCTGGCGCCTCGTTCACGGGGACCGGGAGCCGCCGGGCATGGTGACCCAGGTGATCTATCCGGACACCCGCACGGGCCGCATCGCCCATGGCCTGTTCATGCCCCTGAGGCGGCTGGACGCGCGCTATCTGGGCGTGGAGTCGCGTCTGGGTGGGCCAGGCGAGGGCGCCGAGCCGGAATGAACGGTCGTGTTGGACTCTTGCACCGAAAAAACAGTCTAACCGGAGTCCAATGATGCGGCCTTTCCCGCCGATCTCCGAAGACCGGCCAGCATAGCGGCCGTTCCGGCGAGGGAGGGGTAAACCCGTCAAAGGCGGAACGAACGCCTTGTCCGCCCGGTCATTGGCCCGTGAGAAAACGGGATCGGCGTGACGGCTTCGCGCGGCGGTCTCGCGTCGGCGTTCGGCTTCACTATATTGAGGCCATGACCTATCGCCTGACGACCATCGAACGCGCCTATCAGCTGGCCGAGAGCGGCGAATGCGCCAATGTGGGCGATATCAAGCGGCGGCTGAGCGCCGAAGGCTATTCGGACGTCCAGGGTCAGCTCTATGGCTCGACCATCACCTCGGCGCTGAGGAAGCTGTGCGACAAGGCGCGGGCCGAACGCGGCGCCGTCTGACAACGGCGACGGAACGGTTTAACAAGGATGCGCCGTCCGGCGGGCCGCCGGAGTTTCGGAGCGCCCTATGCGTCGTCTCGCCTGGCTTTGCGCCGTTTCTGTCCTGATCGGAAGTCCTGTCATGTCCCAGTCGCCGTCCGTCCCCAACGCCGCGCCGTGGGACCAGGCGTTCCTGCCGCCCGCGCCGGAATGGAACGGCGCCAGCCGCGCCTTGCTGCGCGATGCGTCGGACCCATGGGCCACGGCGTTCGAGGCCGATCCGGAGCACGATTTCAGCCCCGATTACGCCGACACCCGCGCCTGGTTCGACCGGCTGGACGCGGCCTCGGACCTGATCCGCATCGAACAGTTCGGAACCTCGCCGGAGGGGCGGCCCATCTATGCGGTGATCGCGTCGAAGGATGGGGAAACGTTCGACCCCTCCAAGCCGGTGCTGCTGGCCCAGGCGGGCATCCATCCGGGCGAGATCGACGGCAAGGACGCGGGCATGATGCTGTTGCGCGACATCGCCTTTAACGGCCGCGACGACCTCCTGGACCGGGTCAACCTGATCCTGATCCCGATCCTGAGCGTGGATGGGCACGAACGGACGAGCGCCTATTCCCGGCCCAACCAGCGCGGGCCGCGCGTCCAGGGCTGGCGCCACACGGCGACCAACCAGAACCTGAACCGCGACTTCATGAAGCTGGACCAGACCGAGATGCGCGCGGTCATGGGCCTGATCCAGCGCTACCGGCCGGACCTCTATCTGGACATCCACGTCACCGACGGCATCGACTACCAGTACGACGTGACCTACGGCTACAACGGCGAGAACGGGGTCTGGTCCCGGTCCCCTGCCACGGCCGCCTGGCTGGACGACGCCTTCAAGCCGGCGATGAACAGCGCGCTTGAGGCTCAGGGCCACATCCCCGGCGAACTGGTTTTCGCCGTCGACGACCGGGATCCCAGGGCGGGCCTGTCGGACGGCGGGCTGGGCGAGCGATACTCCAACGGCTGGGGCTCGGCCGCGCACGTGCCGACCATCCTGATCGAGAACCACAGCCTGAAGCCGCACGAGCAGAGGGTGCTGGGAACCTATGTGTTCCTGGAGACGGCCATGCGGCTGCTGGCCGATCACGGCGATGACCTGCGCGTGGCCGCAGAGCGGGACCGCGCCCTGCGCCCGGCGGAGATCCTGGCCAATTTCGTGCCGACCGATGAACCGGTCTCGACGCGCGAATTCCTGGGCATCCGTTACGAAACCTACGAGAGCGCCGCGTCGGGCCGGACGGAGATCCGCTGGCTGGGCGAACCCGATCCTGAGCCGTGGTCGATGCCCTTCTATGGATCGCGGCCCAGCCTGACCCTGGCGCGGCCCGAAGCCTACTGGGTTCCGGCGCACCGGCCCGACATCATCGAGCGCCTACGCCTGCACGGGGTGCGGATGGAGACGCTGGAGGCGCCGCGCACGGTTCCGGTCCAGATGCTGCGTCTGGACGATCCGCAGGTGTCGGGGCGGACCAGCGAGGGCCATGTGCCGATCACGGTGCGGAGCGTGACGCCGGAGGACCGCGACTGGACCTTCCCGCCCGGCTCGGTGCGCGTGCCGACGGACCAGCCGCTGGGCGACCTGGCGATCCTGCTGCTGGAGCCGCAGTCGTCCGAGAGCTTCTTCGCCTGGGGCCTGTTCCCCGAGGTGCTGAACCGGGTCGAATATATCGAGGCCTACGCCATCGCGCCCCTGGCCGAACGGATGCTGGAGGCGGACCCCGAGCTGCGCGCCGCCTTCCAGGCGCGCCTGGCCGAGGATGCGGAATTCGCCGCCGACGGCGACGCGCGCCTGGCCTGGTTCTATGAGCGGACCCCCTTTTACGACGACCGCTTCCGCCTCTATCCCGTCGGTCGAGAGGTCCGTTGACCCCTCTGTTCGCATTCCGGCTGCGCGCGGCGCCCTGAGGCTGGTTGCGGCCGGGCGGGGGACCGGCCATATCGGGGCATGGCTGACGCTTCCCTCCCGACCGCCGAACTGTTGCATGACATCGTAAGCGCCGCCCTCAGGTCCGGCGCCGACGCCGCTGAGGCGGTGCGCGCCGAGCGCCGCACGCTTTCCCTGGGCGTGCGGGGCGGCGCGCTGGAGGAGGTGGAGCGCGAGGAGTCCCGCGATCTGGGCCTGCGCGTCTTCGTGGGGCGGCGTCAGGCGACGGTGTCCTCCTCGGACCTGTCGCCCGAGACCCGCGACCGGCTGGTGGAGCGGGCCGTGGCCATGGCCCGGCTGGCTCCGGAAGACCCCTATGCGGGCCTGGCCCCGGAAGATCGGCTGGCGCGCAGGCCGCACACGGACCTGGACCTGTTCGACCCGGCGGAACGGAGCGCCGAGGCGCTGGAGGCGGCCGCGCGCGAGGCCGAATCCGCCGCCCTGGCCACGCCGGGCGTCTCCATCTCCGAGGGCGGCAGCGCAAGCTGGTCGGCCGGGGACTGGCGCCTGGTCACCTCTCACGGCTTCGACGGCGCCCACAGAGGCAGCAGTTTCTCGCTCGGCGTCGGCGTGATCGCGGCGAAGGACGGGGCCAAGGAGCGGGGCGGGGAATACCGCACCGTCCGCCATCTGTCGGACCTGCCGGACGCCGAAGCCATCGGGGCGGAGGCCGGGCGGCGCGCCGTGGCCCGGCTGGGCGCGCGCAAGATCGCCTCCACAACCGCGCCGGTGATCTTCGAGAACCGCCTGGCGGCCCAGCTGATCTCACCGTTCCTTCAGGCCATGTCCGGCCCGGCGGTGGCGCGCGGCGTGTCGTTCCTCAAGGACCGGCTGGGCCAGAAGGCGCTGTCGGGCACCGTGACCCTGGTCGACGATCCGCTTCGTCCCCGGGGGCTGGGCTCCACCCCCTTCGACGACGAGGGCGTGGCGGTCCGGCGGCGCGAGCTGATCTCGGCGGGCGTCATCAACGGCTGGCTGCTCAACACCGCATCGGCCGCTCAGCTGGGCATGGAGACTACCGGCCATGCCTCGCGCGGGCTGGCGGGGCCGCCGGGCGTGTCGGGTCACAATCTGCATGTGGAGCCGGGCGAACGGAACCTGGCGGGCCTGATGGCCGATGCGGGGACGGGCCTGCTCGTCACCTCCATGTTCGGGCCGTCGCTGAACCCCAACACCGGCGACTGGTCTGCGGGCGTGTCCGGTTTCTGGTTCGAGGACGGCCAGATCGCCTGGCCGGTCAGCGAGATCACCGTGGCGGGCAATCTCCTGGACCTGGGCGCGCGGATCGTGGTCGGGGCGGACCTGGAGTTCCGGGGATCGTTCAACAGCCCGTCCCTGTTGATCGACGCGGTGGCGATCGCGGGGAAATGAGCCGGTCGGCCGACCTCGACCTGTTGCGCGACGCGGCGCGCGAGGCGGGGGAGATGGCCCTGAAGCGGCGCGAGGCGGGCCTGAAGGTCCGCGCCAAGCCCGGCGGGTCGCCCGTCACCGACGCGGACGAGGCCGTCGACGCCTGGCTCAGGGAAACCCTGACGGCCGCGCGGCCCGACCACGGCTGGCTGTCGGAGGAGACGCCGGATTCGTCCGAGCGCCTGTCGCGCAGACGCATCATCATCGCCGATCCCATCGACGGGACCGTGGCCTACATGAAGCGCCGCCCCTGGTGGAGCGTGGCCCTGGCCGTCGTCGAGGACGGCGAACCGGTGGCGGCGGTGGTCCATGTCCCGGCCCTGAACGAGACCTTCGAGGCCACGGCGGGCGGGGGCGCGCGCCTGAACGGCCAGGCGGTCCAGGCGTCGGACGTGACGCGGCTGGATGACGCGGCGGTGCTGGCCGACGCCCGGTTGCTGGAGGGGCCGCAGTGGTCCGAGCCCTGGCCCGCCATGCGCTTCGAGCGGCGCAACTCCCTGGCCTACCGCATGGCTTTGGTGGGGGCCGGGGCGTTCGACGCCGCCATCGCCCTGACGCCCAAGTGGGACTGGGACGTGGCGGCCGGAGCCCTGATCGCCACGGAGGCGGGGGCCAAGGTCTCGGATCACCACGGCCGCCCGTGGCGCTTCAACCGGCCCGACCCGCGCCAGGCCAGCCTGGTGTGCGCCGCCCCGGCCCTGCATCCGTTGATAATCCGCCGCTGTCGGCCTATTCCGCTGGCCGACTGAACAACCGCCACCCAACGGACGGACCAGAAAAGATGTCTCAGGAAATCGAAAACACCCAGCTGCTGCATATCGTCTTCGGTGGCGAGCTGCGCGACCTGAACGGGACCGCTTTCCGGGACCTGTCCAAGGTCGACTTCGTCGGCGCCTTCGGAACCTATGCGGAGGCCAGGAAGGCGTGGAAGGCCAAGGCCCAGCAGACCGTGGACAACGCCCACATGCGCTACTTCATCCTGCACGCCCACAGGCTGATCGACCCCCGGCACGACCTTCGGGGAGACGAAACGGCGGCGAAGGCGTAGAAGAGGGCATGACCCTGTTCGGACAGACCCTCGACGGCCAGCAGTTGTTCGGCGTCATCTCGCTGCTGGCGGTGCTGCTTCTGTGGATCGCCGTGTGGCGGGGCGAGCGGCGGTCCGTGCGCTGGTTCCGGCAATGGGAGGCCCAGCGTCGCGCCCGCAGGCAGGCCGAGGAGCGGCGCGACGGAACCTCGGGCGGGTCGCCGCGCGGGCCGTGGGGCTGATCGGCCTTCGCCTTGACTTCGCCACCCTGACGTCGGAGCGGAAGCCATGACCGTGACGCCGCCTGAAGAGCGACAGCCGCTGCGCCCGCTGGTGGCGCGAATCTGGCGCGACTATCTGTCGGAACGGAAGGGGCGGCTGGCCCTGGCGCTTCTGTGCGCGGCCGTCACCGCCGGGACGACGGCGTGGATCCTGCGGTTGCTGGAGCCCGCCGTGAACGGCCTGTTCGTGGAGCAGGACCCCAACGCCCTGTGGATGATTCCCCTGGCCATCGCGGGGGTGGGCGTGGTGCGCGCCGCCGCCGCCATCGGCCAGGCCAACCTGGTCAACCGCCTGGGCCACGGGGTGGTGGGCGAGATCCAGAGCCAGCTGTTCGCCCGCATGATCCGCGCCGACCTGGCGCGGCTGCGCGCCCAGCATTCCGGCGGCTTCGTCTCGTCGGTGCTGTTCGACGCCAATCTGGTGCGCGAGGCCTTCACCACCGGCACGGTCAACTACACCCAGCACGCCCTGACCCTGTTCGCCCTGATCGCCTCGATGATCTGGATCGACCCGGTGCTGGCGCTGGTGGTGCTGTGCGGCATGCCCGCCGTGAACCTGGTGCTGCGCCGTTTCTCCAAGAAGGCGCGAAAGGCCGCCGCCGGGGCCATGGCGGAGACGACCGTCTTGTCCACCGCCCTGATGGAGAACCTGGACGGGGTGCGGCTGGTCAAGATCGAGAACCGCGAGGACGCCGAGGATGCGCGGGTGGGCGAGGTCATCGCCCGGCGCCAGCGCTTCGTCATCCGGGGCTCCAACGCCAAGTCCTTCGCCGGGCCGACCAGCGAGATGGTGGCCATGTTCGTGGTGGCGGCGGTGCTGGCCTATGCGGGCTGGCGCTCGCAACAGGGCCAGATGAACGTGGGCCAGTTCACCGCCTTCATCGGCATTCTTCTGGCCGCGGCCCAGTCGCTGAGGAACCTGACCAACCTCCAGACCATCCTGGCCGAGGGGCTGACGGCGGCGCGGCGGCTGTTCGACGCCCTGGACATCCAGCCCGAGATCCGCGAGGCGGCCGAGCCGGTCGACCTGCCGGACGGCCCGTGCGAGGTGCGGCTGGACCAGGTCAGCTTCGCCTATTCGGACGCAGCGCCGACGCTGTCGGGCGTCGACATCCTGATCCGGCCCGGCGAGACGGTGGCCCTGGTGGGGCCGTCCGGCGGCGGCAAGAGCACGATCCTGAGCCTCTTGCCGCGCTTCTATGACGTCACCGGCGGGGCCGTGCGCATCAACGGGATCGACGTGCGCGACGTGGCGTTGAAGGCTCTGCGTGACCGCATCGCCCTGGTGACGCAGGAGCCGTTCCTGTTCGACGAGACCATCGCCTTCAACATCGCCTACAGCCGCCCGGATGCATCGCAGGGCGAGATCGAGGCGGCGGCGCGGGCGGCGGCGGCGCACGACTTCATCATGGAGTTGCCCGAGGGTTACGAGACCCGCGCAGGCGAGGCGGGTTCCCGCCTGTCGGGCGGCCAGCGCCAGCGTATCGCCATCGCCCGGGCGTTTCTCAAGGACGCGCCGATCCTGCTTCTGGACGAGGCCACCAGCGCCCTGGACACCGAGAGCGAGGCTCTGGTCCAGGCGGCGCTGGAGCGGCTGATGCAGGGCCGCGCGGCGCTGATGATCGCCCACCGCCTGTCGACGGTGCAGAACGCGGACCGCATCTATGTGATCGAGGCCGGGCGTGTGGCGGAGGAAGGAACCCACACCGCCCTGATCGCGGCGGGCGGGCTCTATTCCCGGCTGGCGCGCCAGCAGTCCCTGGACGCGGCGCCGCAGGAGGCGGGGACGTGAAGCCGACCCGGAATCCGGTGGTGCGGGCGCTGCTCAGCCGGCTGATGGCGGGGTGGCTCCGGCTGTGCCTGTCGACCATCCGCTGGCGTTACGAGGGCCATGAGCTGATCGAGGCCGCCTGGGACGGCGAGGGCCCGGTCATCGTCGCCTTCTGGCACTCGCGCATCGCCCTGTCGCTCGCCGCCTGGGACCATGAGCGGGGCCAGCCGATCCGCGCGCTGATCTCGCTGTCGCCGGACGGGCAGTTCATCGCCGACGCCGTGGTGCGGCTGGGCTTTCCCGCCATTCGTGGTTCGTCACAGAAGAAGGACAGTCCCGAGAAGGCCAAGGGCGGCGCCCAGGCCCTGCGCGATGCGTTGAAATGGCTGAAAGCCGGCGGGGCGGTGGCGGTGACGCCGGACGGGCCGCGCGGCCCGGCGCGCGAGATGGGCGAGGGCCTGGCGGTGATGGCGCGCATGTCCGGCGCGCCGGTGATGCTGCTGGGCGTGGCCTGCCGCCCGGCCGTCCGCCTGCACAGCTGGGACCAGGCCGTGCTGCCGCTGCCCTTCGCGCGCGGGGCCATGGTGTGGGACCGGGTCGAGATCGGCCGGGACCAGGATCCGGCCTCGGTGATTGCGGACTGGACCGCGCGGCTGACGGCGGTCGAGGCGCGCGCCGAGACGCTGGTGGAATAGCCCCATGGCCGCCTCGATCCCGCTCAGACTCTATTCGGCCGCGACCCGCTGGATCGAGCCGCTGGCGCCGCGCCTGCTGGCCGCGCGCGCGCGCGACGGCAAGGAGGACGCTGCGCGGGTGAACGAGCGCCTGGGGCGTCCGTCCATGGCGCGGCCCGCCGGGCCCCTGGTGTGGCTGCACGGAGTCAGCGTCGGCGAGAGCCTGTCCTTGCTGCCGCTCATCGCGCGCCTTCGGGTCGAGCGGCCGGACGTGACGGTGCTGGCGACCTCGGGCACGGCGACCTCCGCGCGGCTGCTGGCCGAGCGCCTGCCCGAAGGCGTGATTCACCAGTATGCGCCGGTGGACGGCCCTGAAGCTGTGGCCGGATTCCTGGATCACTGGCGCCCGTCCCTGGGCGTGTTCGTGGAGAGCGAGCTGTGGCCCAACCTGAT
>JAEZCL010000261.1 GCA_023433585.1 Pseudomonadota bacterium | reverse complement strand
CCCCCCAGATTTTACCGGCACGATGCGCTTCCAGCGCATTGTAGAGCCGCGTCATGGTCAGGTCGGGATGTTCAGCCAGCCGCGCCTTGCGGAAGGCGTCCAGCGCCTCGCCGGCGCGGGCGAGGTCGGCGTGCTGGGCGTCGCTCAGGACGGGGAAGGGGAAGGGGTCGAAGCAGCGGGATTTGGTGTAGCGGTGACCTTGTTCAAAGCTCGCGACACCGATCAGGCCGCAATTCGCCGCGACCCATAGATAATGAACTTTCGAGGAGAGCACGGATAGAAGTGCACCGTCCTCGCTTGCGAGCGCTGTAATCATGTTATCCGGCAGAATGTTGCCATCCAAGAACTGAAATGTTCTATGTTTCGGAGTCTCGACGGTTGCGATGTACCGTTTCAATCCAGTAAGTGCGCTTCTCAGGAGTGGATTATTTTCGCCAAATAGCCACCAATTTAACCTTCTGTATTCCCTATTATTCCACTCTCGGCCTTTCTTTCGGCCTTTTGAATCCGTCCTTGGCTGACCATTGGCGTCATTGTCGTAGCGGACGGTCCAAGAGACATGTTGGTATACTTCCGGAAAGCGGGACAGCACCTCCTCCGCAGAGAGGCCGAACAAGTCTACGACCATAGTGCCGCGGCCTCGGCCGGTAATGTCGTTCCCGTTTGCATAAGGCCTAATGTGGCTTTCGAGGCCCGGCCGGTCCGTTCGTCCTAGACCCAGATGTGCGGCCTCCGCTGGACTGACGATGAAGCCAGCGCCGTGCAGTTTTACACCTGGGGAGCAAACTCCCTCGTTCGCCTTCAGGCCCTTCGCCCTTGTGACGTCGACGCCGATGGACAGGTCGGGATTGATCACACCTTCGCGTAGGGTGAGGTCGAACTCCGGCGTGTCGGTGTCGAGCCCACGTTCGCTGCCCGGAACAATCTCCGCCAAAATGCCCTCGACCTTGCCCTTTTCAGCCACCGTCATGGCGATGCGTACGGCGGCGGCGTCGCGCGTGGCTTTCGTCCACGGGTGATCGTCGATGGCGAAGACCAATGAGAGAGGCGTCTTGTTTGGATTGCTATCGCTCATCCATCGCGCCACCGTCCGGCGCTGGAACACCTGAGTGATCGAATTTGTGGTGACGAAACCAAAGCGCCGGACCAGCGAGTCCTTCCGCGTCAGAATCTCAGCAGCGCGATCCCACCAATACATGACGAAGTCGGCGCTATCGTTCATCTCGCGGTTCAGAGCCCAAAGCGCCTCGGCGTAGTCGTCGCCCAGCTCCGCGCGAATGTCCTTGCCGCCGATGAACGGCGGGTTGCCGACGATGAACTCGGCCTCGGGCCAGGGCGTCCGGCGCGGGTTCGGATAGTCCGCGCCGCCGCCGCCGATGACCGGCCCGTCGTGGGTCATCAGGGCGTCGATGCAGGTGTCGGTCGGGCGCCGCCGCGAGGCGGGCGGGTTGATGTTCTGGAAGTCCTGAAGCACCGAGCCCTCGACGAGGTAGTCCTCGCCGTGGCGGCGTTGCTGCGCCTGGTGATAGCCGATCCACAGAACCAGTTCGGCGATGCGGGCGGCGCGGGGGTTCAGCTCCAGCCCCAGGAAGGTGCGCGGGTCGGCGCCCCGGCGGGCCAGGCCCTCGAAACCGTGGCCGCCGGTTTCTTCGTCCAGCTCAAGGATGGCGGCTTCGACCTCGGCCTCCAGCGTCTTGATGAGCTCCAGCGAGACGTAGAGGAAGTTGCCCGTGCCGCAGGCGGGGTCGAGGACGCGCGTCTTCACCAGCCGGTCGTGGAATTCGGTCAGGGCCTTGCGCGCTCCGGCGGCGTCGCCCTTGTCCTTGCGGGCCAACGAGGCGGCCCGGGCCACCGCCCAGTCTTCGCGCAGGGGGTCGATGATGGTGGCCTGAACCAGCCGCTCGACATAGGGGCGGGGCGTGTAGTGGGCGCCCAGGCGTGATCGGTCGCCGGTCGACAGGGCCTGTTCCAGCAGGGTCCCGAAAATGGCCGGCTCGACCTCGCGCCACTCGCGTCCGGCGGCCAGCAGCAGGGTTCCGATCTCTTCGCGCTTGAGGTCGAAGGCTTCGGCCTCATGATAGAAACTGCCGTTGAAGTGGCGAACCATCTCGCCCGCCGCGCCCAGTCCGGCCGCGAAGCCGCCGGTGTCCATCCTGCGGAACAGATCCTCGGCCTGAAGGCGGAAGCTGCCCGGCGCGTCCTGACAGCGGGTCAGCAGTTGAGAGAAGCTGTCCTTCGGCAGCAGTCCGGCGTCCTCGGCGAACATGGCGAACAGGACGCGGCCGAGGAACGAAGCGACGCGCTCGGGCGCATGGCCGCGCTCTTCCAGCGACTTCGACACCTCGGCGAGGTAGCCGGCGACCTCGCGGGTGATGCGGGCGCGCTCCAGGGCCGGGTCGAGATCGTAGGGCGTTTCCCAGACGCGATGGAACAATTGCTGCACGTCGGGCTCGACCAGGGCCGTGATCGGCACGATCTTGCGACGATCGTCCGGGAAGGCGCGGTAGGCCCGGCCATTGCCCGAGAAGTCGGCGTGGAATTCAAAGCTGTGGCCCACGTCGCAGGTGATGAGGAATGGGGGACGGTCGTGATCGGCGGGCAGGCGGTTGGCGTAGTCCCAGGCCTGGCGAAAGGCGGCGCCCATGTCGGCGTCCCGGCCCGCGAGGCGGCCGCGCCGGACGGGCCGGACGTGGCCGAACATGTCGGGCTGGATGATCGCTTCGTGCTTTGATTTCTGTTCCTGATTTACGGCCCAGCGGCTCTGCTTGGCCTCCAGGATGAAGGCGTCGCGCTTGTAAAGGTCGATGCGCAGCGGCTGGCCGGAGTCGCCCCGCACCGGGAACTCGAAACGGTAGCCCGAGGTGCTGTCGGCGGGTTCCGGCCGGGGCAGGTCAAGGGCACCGGTCAGTTCGGCCAGGAACAGGGCGTAATTGGCGCGCTCGGCGCCGCCCTCGCGGCCGCTCCAACGGTCGATGAACGTTTCGATGTCCAAGCGCGCTCCCCCTCGCGCCAGTCTTCGCCCAGGACAGGCGGCGGTGGCAAGGGGCGGGTGCGAGCTGTTTCTTGCGCCGGCGCGCGGTTCGCCCCCTCCACCACTTCGTGGTCCCCCTCCCCCATTTCGCTGCGCTGCATGGGGGGAGGAGAGGGGGTTTCACTGGCGCTATCGCTCGCCGCGCGGCGGCTCACTGCTTAAGCGCGCGCTTGACTCCCTCACACAGTATGTCGCATACACTGTGCGCCGCACACTATGTGGCGCATGTGGAGTGGCGGCGTGGGCGAGGATGAGCTGTTTGAGGCGATGCGGCTGGAGCTGCGGCGGGGGTCGCTGGTGCTGGCGGTGTTGGCGCGGCTGCGGGTCGAGCAATACGGGTATTCACTGCGTGTGGCCCTGGCGGAAGACGGGGTGGAGATGGAGGAGTCCACGCTCTATCCGCTGCTGCGGCGGCTGGAGGGGCAGGGGCTCTTGACCAGCGAGTGGCGCGAAGAGGACCGGCGGAAAAAGCGGTTCTATCGCCTGTCGCCGCTGGGCGAGCGGGTGCTGGCGCGGCTGGCGGACGAGTGGCGGCGCATCTCGGCGTCGCTGGAGCGCATCCTGTGACGGGCGCGGGTTTCAATCATTCGGGTGAAGGAGGGCGGGCCATGGGCCTGATCGAGAAATATCTGCGGGCCGTGGCGGCGCAACTGTCGCCGGATGCGCGCGAGGACGTGATCGCGGAACTGCGCGACGACCTGATGAGCCGGGTCGAGGCGAAGGCGGCCGAGCTGGGCCGGCCGCTGACCGACGCGGAGACCGAGGCGCTGCTGCGCGAAATGGGCCATCCGCTGATCGTGGCGGCGCGGTTCGGCGCGGGGCCGCAGCACGTGGTGGGGCCGGAGCTTTATCCCTGGTGGCTGTTCGGGGTGAAGGTGGCGCTGACGGTGCTGGTCGTCATCACCCTGATCGGAACGGTGGTGCGGGTGCTGGTCGGCGATGTGGACGCGGGCCAGGCGGTGGGACAGGCGTTCCACGGCGTTCTGTGGAGCGGCATGATGATCGTGGGCTTCGCCACCGTGGCGGCCTTCATCATCGAGCGGCAGGCGGAAAAGCCCGCCTTCCTGACCCGGTGGCGGGTGCGGGATCTGGGGATCTTCGAGGCCGGGCTGTTCACCAGCGTCTGGGCGTATGGGGCGAAGGCGGCGGTGGGCGGCGAAACCGCGGACGGGGCCGAGAAGAAGGCCCAGGGCGAGATGTCGCCGACGGCGCGCGCGATCTCCAGCGCGGTCGGATGGGGCGTGTTCGCCCTGTGGTGGGGCGGGATCATCGGGCGCGATTATCGGCCGGGCGAACTGACCGGTGATCTGGTGCGCGAGGGCGTCAACTGGGGCGCCATGCTGAACGAGACCCTGGCGTGGCTGTGGGCGCCGTTCCTGATCTTCGCCGTGGCGCGGACGGTTTTCCACCTGATGCGCGCGGCGCTGGGCGGACATGCGCGGTTCACGGCGTTGGGCGACATGATCTTCAGCGCCGTCAGCCTGGGCTTCATCGGCTGGCTGTGGCTGGAATCGCCCCTGGCGCCGGCCTTTGCCGTGGACAGCGTGCAGGCGTTCGTGGACCGGGTGAGGCACGCCTTCGAGACCGGCGAGATGCTGATCTCCACCATCGTGATGGCGTCGGTCGCCCTGGCCTTCGTGATGGAGGTCTTCACCCTGCTGGGCGCGGGGCGGCGGCTGGTGACGGGGCGATAGGCGTCGACACGGTGAACGCGCCCGAATGCGCCTTGTCCCGGCCATGATCGGGCGGTCACAGTGGCGGAATGAGTGATGTGTTGCGTGACGTCTTCATCACCGGGACCGGGGCGTTCCTGCCCGGCGAACGGGTCGGAAACGACCGGATGGAGGATTTCATCGGCCGCGTCGGCGGGCGGGCCTCGGCGGTGGGGCGGCGGGCGTTGCGCTGGAACGGGATCGAGGGGCGGCGCTACGCCCTGACGCCGGACGGGACGCCGCTGCATTCCAACGCCTCCATGTGCGCCGAGGCGGTCAGGGCGGCGCTGGACGACGCGGGGCTGGCGCTTGCGGACCTGAAGCACCTGGGCGCGGCGACGACCCAGGGGGATTATCTGGTTCCGGGCCATGCTTCGGCGGTCCAGGCTGAACTGGGCGCAGGCGTGCTGGAGGCGGTCAGCTATCAGTCAGTGTGCGCCGGCGCCCTGATGGCGGCCAAGGGCGCCTGGCTGACCGTACGGGCGGGGGAGGCGGACGTGGCGGCGGCCTGCGCGGGGGAGTTCTCGTCGCGCTGGTTCCGGCCGGAATTCTATGAGGGCACGGCCCTGGTCGACGCGCGCGGACGGGTGCGGATGGAGGCGGACTTCCTGCGCTTCACCCTGTCGGACGGGGCGGGCGCGGTGGTGATGGAGCCGCAGGCGCGGCCGGGCGGGCGCTCGCTGAAGGTGCGCTGGATCGACATGACGTCGCTGGCCGGGCGGTTCGACCCGTGCATGTGGGCGGGCTCCACATTCGCCGACCGGGCGGACATGAAGAGCGCCTGGAGCCATGCGGGGCCGAGCGCCGCCCACGCGGCGGGCGCGGTGGCGCTGTTGCAGGATTTCGAGCTGTTGAAGATCGTCATCCGGGCCTGGATCGGCGTGTGGCTTCAGAAGGTGGACTCCGGGCGTATCGCGCCGGACCAGGTGGACCACCTGCTGTGCCACTATTCGGCGCGGTCGCTGAGGCAGGAGATCGTGGGGCTGCTTGAGAACACCGCCGCCATGATCCCGGAGGAGAAGTGGTTCACCACCCTGACCGACAGCGGCAATGTGGGCTCGGCCTCGATCTGGGTGATGCTGGATGCGTTCATGAGGTCGGGGCGCGGGAAACCGGGCGAGACGGTGCTGTGCATCGTGCCCGAGAGCGGGCGGGCGATGATCGGATTCATGATGCTGGAGATCGTGTAAGCCTTGCCATGTGTGCGAAATAATGAAATAACGCACACATGGCGCAATTGAAGACAAAGCCCGAAGCCGGTTCCGTGCAGAATGCGGAAGCCATCGTGGCTCCCAATCTAAAAGCCATGACGGCGCTTCGGGAGGCGCGTCGCCACGGGCTTCTGGACGGAGAAAAATCCGAACATGTAAGCTTCAGGGCGCCCAAGGCGCTCGTCGAAGCGGCCAGGCGCCATAGCGGGGCGAAGGGCATGACGGAGATCGGCACCCTCGCCCTGGCCTTGCTGGCCCAGGAAGATCCCGTTCAGGAGTTCATGAGGCGGACGCGTGGCGTCCTGGGCCCGGATCACGAGCTTGAGTATTGACGTCAAGCCGATCCTGCGGCGCATCAAGCCGGAGAAACGCCTCAAGCCGCTGACGCACGGCGCGACCGGATCGACCGGCCCCGTCAGCCCGACCGTGTCGGTGCTGCTCGACACCAATATCTACATTCGCGACGCCGCCGGCACGTTGCCGTCCTGGGCCACGGCGATTCTGGATCAGGGCCATTTGTTCCATTGCTCGATCTGCGCCGGAGAGTTGATGATGGGCGTGGGAAACCTGTCGCCCGCATCGCGCAAGTGGCGTGCGACGCGCGACCACTATGCCGACCTGATCCGAACGATCCCCGCCAGTCGGCTCTTGACCCCGGACGAGGATATCTGGGTTGAAGCGGGCCTGGTGGCGGGCGTCCTGGCGCGAACGCAGGGCTTTCAGCCGCACCAACGGAAGGAATGCCTGAACGACGCCCTGATCTTCCTGACCGCCGTCAAATCCGGGCTGCCGATCCTGACCGCTGACGGCAGGGATTTCGATCTGATCCGACAGGTTTGCGGTCGCGGCCATTACATCGCCATTTAGGACACGGACCTTCCGCCCATGACCGGGGAAAACGATAGCGTCGTCGCCGACACCCTGCGCAAGCTGGCGGTGGTGTTTGCGGACTTCGAGCAGCGGCTGGAGGCGACGCCGCTGATCCGCAGGCTGACGCGGGGGCGGTTCGAGCTTTCGGACTACCACGCCTTTCTCATCAACCTGCGCCAGCAGGTGAAGGACGGGGCGCTGTGGATGAGCCGGGCGGCGTCCAACATCGACGAGGCGCATCTGGAGCTGCGCTCGACCCTGATGAGGCATGCGGTGACCGAGCACCGGGATTTCCGCCTGCTGGAACAGGATTTCGTGGCGGCGGGCGGGGCGCTGGAGACGATCCGGGGCGCATCGAAGAACGTGGGGTCCGAGGCCCTGTCGGCCTGGATGTTCCATGAGGCGTCGAAGCCCAATCCCTTCGGCCTGCTGGGCGCCATGTTCATCATCGAGGGGCTGGGGTCCGTCAAGGCGGCGCCGTGGGGCAAGCTGGTCAGGGAGCGGCTGGACCTGCCCGAGGACGCGGTGCGGTTCCTGCTGTATCACGGCGAGAACGACGCCGAGCACATGGAGGAATTCCGCGAGATGCTGGGCATGGTCCTGCCGGACGCCGATGTGGCCGAGCGCATCGTCATGTGCGCCAAGGTGACGGCGCGGCTGTATGCGCTGCAGATCGAGGAGATCGGAGCGTGACCGACGCCGCGCCGAGGGTCAGCGATCCGTTCGATCCGGCCGGGTTCGATCCGAAGGACCCGGACCCGTGGATGGCCCTTTATCTGGACCGCAGCCTGCCCATCGACGAGGGGGCCAAGCGGGATCTGCTGCTGGGCGGACGGTCCTGGTCGCGGCGCTGGCTGTTTCCCGTGGCGCGGCCGCTGGTGTTCGCCTTCTTCTGTCTGGTGAAGGTGCTGAGGGCGATCTCGCCGCGCCATCCGAACCTGAACGGCCTGCTGCACAAGACCATCCACTGGGGCCTGAGGACCTTCGCCACGCCCGAGACCAACCGGGTGATCCTGAGACACTTCCACGTGGGGTCGGAGCTGACGGCCTTCGTGCGCGAGAACTCGGGCGTCGGCGAGAAGGTGACGAAATGGCCCCTGACGCCCACGCGGCTGAAGGACATCGAGGACAATCTGTTCCTTCAGCACGACCTGAACATCTTCAACTTCATCATCGAGATGAACGCGGCCCTGCGCGAGGAAGGGCGGGAGCTGGTCCCGCCGGACGTGGTGGATTTCTCGATGATCTCGGACGAATTCCCGGCCTTCGAGGACTTTCCGCGCAAGCGGCATAATTTCGTGGATGTGCAGACGGCGGTGGAGTTCTACACCCCGATCTATGCGCTGATGCTGCCGCGTGAGGACTTCGTGCGGGCGTCCAATTCGCTGCAGCTGGACGAGGTGATGGCGATCTACATCGCCCGCATCCTGGGCAGCGACTATCACATGAGCTTCGTCAAGAACGGCCATCCGATGGTGGCCCTGTCGACGCTTCAGGCGGGATACCGGCTGATGATGCACGGGCTGGATTCGGAGGCCATGCACGGGTGGCTGCGATTGTTGAAGGCGCGTCAGGCGGCGGGCCTGCCGCTGGACCCGCGCAATCCGACGGCGGCGGGCTGATCGCGTCCGAAAACCGCCGGACGGGCTTGCGGCGGACGGGCAGCATGGCGATCTGAATCCGGAGGAGAGCTAGGCATGAGGCTGACCCTGTCGCGCATCGACAGTCCGATCGGGGCGCTGGGCCTGGCGACGGATGCGGACGAGGTGGTGCGCGGCGTCTCGTTCGGCGGCGATCCAGACCGCGCCATGCGGCGGGAATATCCGGAGGCGACGACGGTCGAAGGCGCGGCGCCGGGGGCGGTGATACAGGCGCTGGCGGCCTATTTCGGCGGCGCGCGCGATGCGCTGGCCGCCGTGCCCTGGGCGGTCCGGGGCGAGGGGTTCAATGCGCGGGTCTGGCGGCTGCTGGCCGACATCCCGGCGGGCGAGACCATCAGCTATGGCGAGACCGCGCGCCGGGCCGGAGAGCCGGGGGCGGCCCAGGCGGCGGGGGTGGCGCTGAACCGCAATCCGATCCCGCTGATCCTGCCGTGCCACCGGGTGATCGGCGCGGACGGCGCCATGGTGGGTTTCGGCGGCGGGCTGGAGATGAAGACCTGGCTGCTGCGCCACGAGGGGGCGCTGCTGATCTGACGCCGGGCGTTGCCCCGACGGCGCGGACAGGGCATCACGGACGTTCGTGAAAAGGGAAGTCTGAATATGCGCGGCTTGGGATCGGTGATCGTTCTGGTGGTGATCGGGCTGGTGGTGCTGGCCGCCATTCTGATCGGCTGGCCGCGTTACAACGTCTATCGCCAGGAGATGGCAGGCAAGGCCGCTTACGCCCAGGCCGAGCAGGATCGGCGCATCCGGGTGCTGGAGGCGCAGGCGGCGCTGGATTCCGCCGAACTGACCGCCCAGGCCGAGATCGCCCGGGCGCGCGGCACCAACGAGGCCAACCGCATCATGGCCGACAGCCTGGGCGGGCCGGACAACTATCTGCGCTGGTCCTACATCAACATGCTGCAGGAGACCGCCGGCAGCGGCGACCGCCAGGTGATCTACATCCCCACCGAGGCGGGGATGCCGATCCTGGAGGCCGGACGTCGGGCGTCGACGCCGGCGCGGTAGGTTGGGAACCTATAAGAGCCATATGGAATCAATACTCCGTCACCCTCGGGCTCGTCCCGAGGGCCTACGGCGGATGCGCCACGACCATCAGCAAGGTCCGTGCTGATCGCTGAAACCGGTCTGAAATCCCGCTTGAGGCCGCAATGGGTCCTCGGGACGAGCCCGAGGATGACGGATCTATAGGGACACGATCTAAAGACTCTTCGCCACCTCCTCGAGCTGGGCGGCGGTCAGGCCCCAGCCTTCCGCGAAGCCCATGGCCTTGTGCTGCTCCAGGGCCTCATCGGTCCAGTGGCGGGCGCGGGCGGTGTAGAGCGTCTTTCCGTCCCGGTCCTCGAAGGTCATGATCGCGGTGAAGAACGGCGCGCCGTCCGACGGAACCCAGCCGGGGCCGTAGGCGTCGGTGGTGACGATCTTCTCGTTCGGGATCACTTCCAGGAACACGCCGGTGTTCTGGAAGCTTTCGCCGGACGGGCCCTGCATGGCGAAGGCGAAGACGCCGCCGGGCCGGGGATCGAGTTCGGCGTCCGACAGCGTCCAGGGGCGCGGGGCCATCCAGCGCTCCAGGAGGGCGGCCTCGGTCCAGGCGCGGAACACCTTGTCGCGCGGGGCGTCGATCAGGCGGGTGACGACGAGTTCGCGGGAAATCGCGGTGGAAGTCATGGGACGTCTCCGTTCGAGGTTGCAGGACCAGGACGGTCGAGCCGGGACGGTTCCGACAGGCGGCGCGATTTTTTCGCTCCGGCCGCCGCACGCCGGAGTCCGAAAACCGCGAGACAAGGCGGCGGCGCGGGCGCATGCTGGCGTCATGGAACTGGATCAGGACGCCTGTTATCGCGCTGTGCTGGCGAGGGACGCCCGTTTCGACGGGAAGTTCTTCGGCGGGGTGAAGACCACAGGCGTCTATTGCCGCCCCATCTGTCCGGCGCGCACGCCGAAACGCGAGAACATCCGTTTTTACCGCTCGGCGGCCGAGGCGGAGGACGCGGGATTCCGGCCGTGCCTGAGATGCCGACCCGAGACGGCCCCGGACATGGGGGCCTGGCGCGGCACGTCCAACACCGTCAGCCGGGGGCTGGCCCTGATCGAGGCGGGGGCGCTGGACCATGCGGACGTGGACGCCCTGGCGGGACGGCTGGGGGTGGGCGAACGACAGCTGAGGCGGCTGTTCCGACGGCATCTGGGCGCCGCGCCGGTGAGCGTGGCCCAGACGCGACGGGTGCTGCTGGCCAAGCAACTGATCCAGGAGACCCGCATGCCCATGGCCGAGGTGGCCCTGGCCGCCGGATTCGGCAGTGTCCGGCGCTTCAACGAGACCTTCCAGGCCCTTTACGCCCGTCCGCCCTCGGCCTTGAGGCGGACCAGGGGGCCGGATGTGGCGGCGGGGGAGGGCGTGCGCCTGACGCTGGCCTATCGCCCGCCGTATGACTGGGTGCAGGTGATCGCGGCGCTGGAAGGCCGCGCCCACCCCATGGAGCGGGTCGAGCATGGACGCTGGGTGCGCGCGTTGAGCAAAGGCGGCGCGGTGACGGTGGAGCCGGGCGCGGGCGACCGGCTGGTCCTGTCCGTCTCGATTCCGGACATCACCGGCCTGCCCGGGGTGCTGGCGCGGGTGCGCCGGGTGTTCGACCTGACCGCCGACCCGGCCCTGATCGACGCGCATCTAGCGACGGATCCGGCGCTGGCGCCGCTGGTCGACAAGCGCCCGGGGCTGAGGCTGATCGGGGACTGGCATGTGGAGGACCCCGGCGCCCTGATGAGCGACCGGATGGACAGCGACGATCCGCGCGTGGCGGCGCGAACCGAGATGTGGCGGCCGTGGCGCGCCTATGGCGTCGCGCACCTCGCCGCCGAGGGCCTGAGCGTGGCCGATCTGATCGAACAGGAGACGAGCGATGACCGCAGGGCGGCCTGAAACCTTTCAACTGGACCGCATCGCCACGCCCCTGGGCGAGGTGCTGGTGGTGTTCGACGGCGCCGAGGTGGTGCGGGCGCTGGATTTCGTCGACCACGAAGACCGGATGCTTCGGCTGCTGCGGCGGCACTATGGGGCGGTGATGCTGGAGGCCGGCGCCGCGCCCGATGCGGTGCGACAGGCGGTGCTGGATTATTTCCAGGGCGATCTGGATGCGCTGAAGGCGGTGCGCTGGAAGACCGGCGGCACGGTGTTCCAGCGGCGGGTGTGGGCCGCCCTGACCGAAATCCCGGTCGGGCAGACCGAGAGCTACGCCGGGCTGGCGGCGCGGATCGAGGCGCCCAGGGCCGTGCGGGCCGTGGGTCTGGCCAACGGCGCGAACCCCGTAGGCGTGATCGTGCCGTGCCACCGGGTGGTGGGATCAAACGGCAAGCTGACCGGTTACGCCGGCGGACTGGAGCGCAAGCGCTGGCTGTTGGAGCACGAAGGCGCACGCGGCGCCTGACGCGCCCGCGAGGCTCCGCCTGAACCGATTGTGCTCCGGCGGGTCAGTCCTCGCCCTGGGTCTTGGCCACAACCGCGCCCGCAGCGCCGCCGACGGCCGCGCCGACGGGGCCGGCGACCACCGCGCCGGTGATCGCGCCGGTGGCGGCGCGCTGTTCCAGGGTGGAGCCGCAGGCGGCCAGGACGGTCAGCCCTGCGGACAGGACCAGAATTCGTGAAAGACGACGCATGTCTTGTTCTCCAGCTTGGCGGTTCGTTAACGTCGTCGGAGCTCTGAGGTTCCGCCTTGGGGGCGCGACGCAAGATGTTGGAGGCGGAAATTGCGCCGTGATGACTAATCCCGCAATCCGGTAAGGCTCTCTGGCATTTGGGCGGCCGGACGCAATGTCATGATGAGATGAGCCTATACGATAACGGCAAGATGAAGGCGTATATTCATGCCTCTAATGCCCTGCATCATCTTGGATATGTTGCGAGGGTGCGACGGATTGCTGCGCCGCACACGCTGATTGCGAATCGACCACATTGAGGCCATATTGCGCTGGCTTAAGCGCGTCCGCGTCGGTCACGGGAAGTTGACCGGCGGCTACCGTCCCTGCGTCCGGCGCCGATCTTGCGTCGAGGGGATGAGATGACCGGGGGGCGCGCTCCTGCCCCTGCCACACAGGATGTGATCCTTGTCGAATTCCTCGCGGAAGCCCGCGTCCGGAGCGAAGAAGGCCGTTCCGGCCGCGCCGGCCGGCGCCCTTCGCTCTCCGAAGCTGCGCCCCACGACGGCGGCGGCGGCGTTCGGCGGGCTGGTCGGGCTGGCGATCGGCTGCGCCTATCTGGGCGGGACGGTGGCCAAGGCGACCACCACCCGGATCCAGGCCGAGCGCATCGCCGGCGCCACGGCCGTGGGCTTCACCGAAGAGGCGCTGTCGGCCGCGGCCGGCGGCCTGAACGCCAGCGCGCTGGCCATCGCGCGGCGCCATGATCCCTACACCGTGGCCGGTTCGGCCCAGCGGGATCGTCAGTCCGAACTGCTGACCGCGCGGCTGGAGAGCCTGCGCGGCGCGGCCGGTCCGAGCCAATCCCTTCACCGCGTCAGCAACACCGGCCCGGCCGCCCGGCCGTTCCGCATGGCCGGGGCGCTGGAGGAATCCCGCGACCTGGAGTGCCTGACCCAGGCGGTCTATTACGAAGCGCGCGGCGAGGGCCGCGACGGCATGGCGGCGGTGGCCCAGGTGGTGCTGAACCGCGCCCGCCACGGCGCCTTCCCCAGCAGCGTTTGCGGCGTGGTCTATCAGGGCGCCAGCCGGGCGACCGGCTGCCAGTTCAGCTTCACCTGCAACGGCGCCATGCGCGGGCGGGTCAACGCTTCGGCCTGGCGGCGCGCCCGCGACGTGGCCTCGGCGGCCCTGTCGGGCCAGGTCTTCGCCCGTGTCGGCAACGCCACCCATTTCCACACCACGGCGGTGTCGCCCCGCTGGCGGCACAGGCTGGTGCCCGTGGGGCAGGTGGGGACCCACCTGTTCTATCGCTTCGGCGGGCGCGGCGGTTCGGCGAACGCCTTCGCCTATGAGGCGCGGCCGTCCACCGAGTCGGACGCGCAACTGATCCACGCCAGCCTGGATCCGTCCGAGACGGTGCGTCAGGCGGGCGAGGCGGTGGCCTATACGGTGCTGTGGGCGCAGGAGGCCCTGAGCCCGGAGGAGGCGGCCTCCACGCCGTCGGGCCGCCGGGCGATGGAAACCGCTGCGCCGGAGGACCGCCCCACCCCCCGCGCGCAGGCGGAAGCGCCGACGGCGTCCGCAGACGCCCAGGCCGCGAGCTGAACCCCAAACGCCCCTCTCCCCCTGGGGGAGAGGGCTCCGCGCAGCGGGATGCGAAGCAGACCGCTCCTGCGCGCGGAGGGTGAGGGGTGAAGCGGCGGGTCAGCCATGATCCGCTGCCGGTTCGGTTGAACCAACCCCCTCATCCGACCCGCTTCGCGGGTCACCTTCTCCCCCGAGGGGAGAAGGAAGAGGCTCGCTCACCCCGCGTCCAGGCCTACGTCCAGCGCGGGGGCCGAGTGGGTCAGGGCGCCGACCGAGATGACGTCGACGCCGGTTTCGGCGATGGCGCGGACGGTTGCGAGCGAAACGCCGCCGGAGGCTTCGAGGACGGCGACGCCCCTGGCGCGGGCCACGGCGGTTCGCAGGTCGTCCAGGCTGAAATTGTCCAGCATGACCACGTCGGGGCGTTCGGCGAGCGCCTCGTCGAGCTGATCCAGACCGTCCACCTCCACCTCGATCTTGATGAGATGGCCCGCATGGGCGCGGGCGCGGCGGATGGCCTCGCCGACCCCGCCGCAGACGGCGATGTGGTTGTCCTTGATGAGGACGGCGTCGTCCAGGCCGAAGCGGTGGTTGAGGCCGCCGCCCATGGCCACGGCGTGCTTTTCCAGCGCGCGCAGGCCCGGCGTGGTCTTGCGCGTGTCGGCGATGCGGGCGCCGGTTCCGGCCACGGCGTCCACATGGGCGCGGGTCAGGGTGGCGACGCCGCTGAGACGGCCCAGCAGGTTCAGGGCGACTCGTTCGGCCGACAGGATGGCGCGGGCGTCGGCCTCGATCTCGGCCAGCACGGCGCCGGGGACGACGGTCTCGCCGTCATGGACGCGGGCGGCGAAGCGGGCCTCGGGGTCCAGCGCGGTCATGGCGATGCGGGCGCAGTCCAGCCCGGCGATCACGCCCGCCCGCCGCGCGGCGAAGACGGCGCGCCATCGGGTTCCGGCGGGGATGCAGGCGGCGGCGGTGACGTCCCCGGCGCGCCCCAGATCTTCGGCCAGGGCGGCGCGGACGATCGGTTCGATCAGAAGGTCGGGCAGGCTCATTCGGCGGCCATCAATGCGGTTTTTGAAGGAAGGGTGATGCGCGTGTGTTTCGCCTCGGCGGCGGGCGCGGGATGATCGGCGCGGAAGTGGCAGCCCCGGCTTTCGCGGCGCTCCAGCGCGCCCTGGGCGATCAGGCGGGCGGCGATCAGGGCGGGCGCCGGGCCGTGGGCGTGCTCCAGCGCGGCGATCACGTCCAGCAGGGCGGTCAGGCCCGCTGCGTCGCGGACGACGCCCGCATGAAGGCTCATGGCCGCGCGGAGCTCGGCGAGGGCCAGGGCGGGCAGGGCGGACGCCGGTTCGGAGGGCCGAGCCGGAATCGAACCGCTGGAACCGGCTACGTCACGCGCGGCCTCGCCCGTATTCCAGCCGAAGGCGGCGGCTTCCAGCAGGGAGTTGGAGGCCAGGCGGTTGGCGCCGTGGACCTTCGTGGCGGCGCATTCCCCCACGGCGTAAAGGCCCGGCAGGCTGGTGCGGCCGTCCGTGTCGGCGGCGATTCCGCCCATGTGATAGTGCGCCGCCGGGGCCACGAGCAGGGGCTGGACGCGCGGGTCGATGCCGGCGGCCATGCAGGCGGCGAAGACGGCGGGGAAGCGGTCGGAGAAATCCGGTCCGACCGCCTGGCGCGCGTCCAGAAAGGCGCCGCGCCCGGCCTGACGCGCTG
>JAEZCL010000209.1 GCA_023433585.1 Pseudomonadota bacterium | reverse complement strand
TGGGACACGTTCAGGACCGCGCGACGGGGTTGGCGAGCGTGCCGGCGTAGATCAGCGACCCCGACAGGTCGGTGAGGTCGACCATGTGCTCGGTGTTCCGCAGCTGCAGCCGGTTGAGGCACGAATGCTTGAACCGCGGCGCGCGCAGGTCGACGCGCGACGGCAGGTCGGGGTGGTCGTCGAGGTGCCCGTCGATGGTCTCGGCGACGACGCCCCAGAACGCGTCCTCGTCCAGCACCCCGTCGGTCACCAGCACCGCGGCGAGGTGCCGCAGCACGCCGTCGAACACGTCGGTGAAGATCGCCAGCGCCTTCTCCTCGTCGTCCACGACGGCCCGCACGCGCTCGACGTCCTGCGGCAGCGGCCGGTCGGACAGCACGGCGATCTCCTCGCCGATGTCCTTGAGGAACGCCCCGACGGGCACGTGGTCCTCCCAGACCAGGATGACGTTCTCGCCGTGCGGCATGAACGCCAGGTCGTACGCGCGTAGGCAGTGCACGAGCGGGCGCAGGTAGACGCGCAGGTAGGCACGCAGCCAGTCGACGGGGTCCAGCCCGGACGCGCGCACGGCGGCCGTCGCGTACGCGTCCCCGTGGGCGTCGCGGTGCAGCAGTGCGGCCATCGTCGTCGCGCGCTGCCCCGGCGGGAGCACGGGCTGCTCGCGCCACAGCGCGGCGACCATCGCGCGGAACTTCGAGGGCTCGGCCGTGCGGTGGTAGGCGTCGCCCGTGTACCCGATCGACGCGCGCTCGCGCAGCAGACGCACGCCGCACGCGGCGAGCTCGGTGTCGGTGTCGACGAGGCTCGCGACCCAGTCGTTGATCGCGGGCGTCGTGCGCATGTAGTACGGCGAGAGCCCGCGCAGGAACCCCATGTTCTGGATCGCGACGGCCGTCTTCACGTAGTGCCGGTCGGGCCGGTCGACGTTCATGAGCGTGCGCACCGACTGCTGCGGGCGGTAGGTGTCGTCGGACTCCCCGAGCAGGACGAGGTCGCGCCGGGCGACGTCGGGCGCGAACGTGATCGCGAGGCGGTGCTCCCACTGCCACGGGTGCACCGGCAGGTAGCGGTACTCCGCGGGGTCCAGCCCCAGGTCGCGCAGGCGCGCGGCGAACGCGTCGCGGGTGGTCTCGTCGAGCTCGTGCCGGTACAGCGTCTCCTCGCTGAGCCCGTCCCCGGTCGCGACGTGGCTGACGGCCCGCCGCACGCCCAGCCACAGCAGCCGCACCGGCCGCGCCGCCTCGGGCGCGTACGCGGCGTGCTCGCTCACGCCGAACCCGATGCGCCCGTTGTTCGCGACGAAGCACGGGTGCCCCTCGGTCATCGCCGACTCGACCGTCAGCAGGTCCGCGTCGAGCAGGTCGGCGACCGTCGGCTGCGGGCGGGCGCGGCGGTACGCGTGGCTCGCGAGGGTCGAGGCCAGCTCCTCGAGGTACAGCGGCAGCATGTCGTCCGGCACCTGCAGCAGCGGCTGCAGCTCCAGCACGAGGTCCTGTGCGTCGAGCGGTGCGGGACTCCCGTCGACCTCGCGCTCGAGCGACACGGCGTCGATCGCCCAGTGCTCGAGCGCCAGGCGCCGGGCCCGGCAGCGGTAGACGGCCCGGTGCCCGTCGGGGGCGTCGAGCGTGAGGACGTACGCGCGCACGTCGCCGTCGGCCGGGACCGTGCGGTCGAGCGCGGGCGCGACCAGCCGCTCGTGCGCGAACTCCGCGAGCGCCTTGGTCACGAGGTGCCGCTGCGCGGCGGCCATGTGCTCGGGGGTGAGGTGGTCGGCGGGGTGCGGCGTGCGGGTGGCCGCGGGCAGGACGTCGGTCAGGGTCATCGGGGGTCCTCGTGGATGGTCCGGGCGCCGAGCCGGCTGGCCGCGAAGTCCTCGCGGGTGCAGACGGACAGCGCGGCGCGCTTGCCGGGCAGGTCGATCTCGCGGACCACGCGGAAGCCGGCGGCGGCGTTCTTGGCGGCGATCGCGGTGTTGCGGACGTCGGGCTCGACGACGACACGCTGGGCGCGCAGGGTGCGGAAGCAGAACCGCATCGTCGCGGCCATGACCGCGTCGGTGAGGCCGTGCAGGCGTGGACCTTCGGGCGGGGCCGTGAGCAGGTGCATGCCGACGTCGCCGGTGCGGGCGCGGTACAGGCCCGCGAGCAGGACGCGCGACGGGTCGTACGTCTCGACCATGAACCGCGGCCGCCCGCCGATGCGCCCGATCCACGCGTGCTCGTCGGTCGCGTCGGCCACGCGGCGGGAGTACGCCAGCACGTCGTCGAGGCCGAGGTCCGTCATCTGCCAGAACGCGGACGACGGGTGCGTGAGCCAGTGGTGCAGCGTCAGCGCGTCGCGCTCGGGGACGACGCGGTCGATCCGGATCGGGCCGATGTGCTTCCACGCCTCGTCACGGACCGTCTCGGCGGACAGCGGCTCGGTCGGCTGGCCGCGCCAGCCCGTCACCGGGGCGTCCCGTCGGCGGCGGCCGCGAGCGGCGCGGTCACCGTCCCGGCGGGCGCCGGGTGCGCCCCCCTCGGGGCCCCCAACTCCTGGAACGCGATGCGCTGCTCGCGCGGGTAGACC
>JAEZCL010000192.1 GCA_023433585.1 Pseudomonadota bacterium | reverse complement strand
CCTGACCCGGGGGCGGCGGATGAAGGCTCCGCCCCGCTGGCTGCCCTGGCTCGGCCCCCCCCAGGCGGGCCTGGCCGTGCTGGCGGCCTACGCCCTGATGCCGCGCGCGGACTACTGGGAGCTGGTGGCCGTCGGGCTGGTGTTCGGGTTCCTGCCTTACGCCGTGGGCCGCATCTGGAAGGGACGGACGGGACGCGGACACTGAACGGTTTCTAGGAGGGATTATCCGCATGAAGATCATCGTCAGAGCCGCCGCCGCGATCGCGGCCTTGGCCATCAGCGCCCTGCCCGTGGCGGCGGACGAACCCGGCGCGGACGCCCGCTGGTCCCTGGCCATCCACGGCGGGGCGGGCGTGATCGAGCGCGACTCCCTGACACCCGAACAGGACGCGGCCTATCGCGCGGCGCTGGAACGGGCGCTGGAGGCTGGGGCGGCGGTGCTGAGGTCCGGCGGCTCGGCGCTGGACGCGGTGCAGGCGGCGGTCCAGCTGATGGAGGACGATCCCCTGTTCAACGCCGGGCGCGGCGCGGTCTTCACCGCCGACGGCCGGGTCGAGCTGGACGCGGCGATCATGGACGGCGCAACCCTGAACGCCGCCGCCGTGGCCGGGGTGACGCGCACCCGCCATCCGATCGCCCTGGCCCGGGCGGTGATGGAGCATTCCCCCCACGTCATGCTGATCGGCGCGGGCGCGGACGCCTTCGCCGCCGAACAGGCGCTGGAGCAGGTGGACCCGGCCTTCTTCTTCACCGAGCGCCGCTGGCGCGGGCTGGTCGGCGCGCTTGAGGCCCAGGGCCTGCCGGTTCCCGAACGGCCCGAGGGCGCCCCCGCGCCGGGCGCCCAGGCCAACCTGCCCGCCCCGCCCCTGAACGAACGCAAGTTCGGCACCGTCGGCGCCGTGGCGCTGGATTCCGAAGGCCGGCTGGCTGCGGCCACCTCCACCGGCGGCATGACCGCCAAGCGCTGGGGCCGCGTCGGCGACGTGCCGGTGATCGGCGCGGGCACCTATGCCTCCAACGCCGACGGCTGCGCCGTCTCGGCCACCGGCTCGGGCGAATATTTCATTCGCGCGACTGTGGCGCGGGACATCTGCGCTTTTATGGGCGCCAGCCGAGCTGCGGGACCAGCGTCCGTGGCCGCCGCCGCCACCGCGTGGGACGTGACGTGCCGATTGGATCGCGGCGCCCCCTGCCCGTCCGCCACGCTCGAAATGGCTGCGGCTCAGATTGAGATCGATGAGGTCGGCGAGCTCGGCGGAGAGGGCGGGGTGATCGTCATCGGGGCCGAGGGCGACGTGGCCTTCGCCATGAACACCTCGGGCATGTATCGCGGCTCGGTCGCTTCCAGCGACGGCGCCCGCGTCGCCATCTACGCGGACGAGGACTGACCTTCCGCGAAAGGGGCAGTGGGGGATTGGGCAGTGGGCGCGCGCTTTCCCCACTGCCTACTCCCTACTGCCCATTGCCTACTGCCTACTGCCCACTGCCCAATCCCCACCGCCCCGCTTCCGCGACGCCCCGCCGAGGGATACCCTGCCCCCATGACCTCCGAACCGCGCGACATTCCCGGCGTCATCGCCCCGCCGCCGATCATCTTCCTGGCCTTCCTGGCGGGCGGCTGGACCCTGGGCAATCTGATCGGCGAGCCGTCGCTGGGCCTGCCTGACCTGTGGCGGCGCGGGATCGCCCTGGTGCTGATCGTTCTGGGCCTGATCGTCGAGGGCGCCGCCGTCGGCCATTTCCGGCGCGCCGGCACGGCGGTGGAGCCCTGGAAGCCGTCCACGGTGCTGGTGACGTCCGGCATCTACGGCCTGACGCGCAATCCGATCTATGTGGGTTTCACCATCCTGTACGCCGGGCTGGGCGTCGGGCTGGACAGCCCCCTGGCCCTGGCCATGGTGTTGCCGTGCCTGATCGTGATGGACCGCTTCGTCATCGCCCGCGAGGAAGTCTATCTGGAGCGCAAATTCGGCGAGCCCTATCGCGCCTACAGGCAGCGGGCGCGCCGATGGCTGTGAGCGACGACGAACTGTCGGCCATGGCCATCGAGGAGCTGGACGCGGCCTGCGGCCTTTCCTGGCCCGAACTGACCCGCATCACCCCCTGGGGCGACAGCTTCACCGGCTTCGCGCCCTCGGGCCGCGAGGTGGAGATCGAGCGCCGCTACCTGTGGGCCCACGATCCCGCCGGCGCCGTGGCGGTCGAGGTCGAGGTGCGTGATCCCCTGGCGCGCGAAGGCGCCGAGGCCCGCGCCGTTCTGCTCGCGCCGGAGCGCTGACCACCTGATCCCCACGTTCGACGACCCGTGTTAACCTTTTCCATTGCCACAGAACGCCTCATGGCCATGATGGCCTAGGTCAAGGTCAGGCAGGGAGAGATCATGTATCCGTCCGAATTTCCGGGCGCGGCTTATGATCCGGTGGATGCGCCCGTTTTCTTCAGCCTGTCCCCGGCGCTGCTGGCGCTGATCCTGCTGCTGATCCTGCTGGCGCTGGCCTGCGGCTGGTTTGGGCGCGAGCGCTTCGGGCCGCGCCCCCGCGACCCCAGCCAGGGCGTCTATGACGCGATCAGGAAAGCGGCCGAAGACGCGCTGAAAGCCTCACGCGACGACGTCCACGCGCGGGCCCGGCGGCTGGTGGACACGGTGGAGCGGCGCCTGGGCGGCGTCATCGCCCTTTCCGACGGCCTGGGCGGCCCCTGGCGCGACATCCGGGCCGTGCTCGATCCCGAACCGAAAACGCACCCCGACGCCCCTTGCGGCGACCCGGGGAAGGCCCCTCAGAAAAACGGCTCCGAATTGATGGTGATAAACACCGGCAAGATGGTGTTTCACGCGGGCGGCGAAGCCGGGAAGGGCAGTCATGATTCGCCGGATTCCGCCGGCAAGGACCATCCTGGCGACGCCCAAGACCCCGGACATCATCACAAATCCGGCGGCCATGGCGGCGAATCGGACCGCCGCGATGAAGTGGCCCGCCTGCGCGCGGCCCTGCACGCCTTCGCCGACCATTGGCGCGACAAGCCCCGGCGCCTGGCCGAATTGCGCCGGGCGCGGACCGACCTGTGCTGAACGCCTTCCCTTCGGCGCGCGAGGGCATTAAGCGCAGGGCATGAAACTCGCATCGCTCAAGCACGGCCGTGACGGCCGCCTCGTGGTCGGCACCGACGACCTGAACTGGTTCACCGACGCCTTCCTGATCGCCCCGACGCTTCAAGCCGCGCTGGACGACTGGGAGACCTGCGAACCGCAGCTTCGCGCCCTAGCCGAAAGCCTGGAGCACGGCGCGGTCCCGCGCGGCCGATTCCATGAACGGGACGCCGCCGCCCCCCTGCCCCGCGCCTATCAGTGGGCCGATGGCTCTGCCTATGTGAACCACGTGGCCCTGGTGCGTCAGGCGCGCGGCGCCGAGATGCCGGACAGCTTCTGGACCGATCCCCTGATGTATCAGGGCGGCTCGGACGCCATGATGGGCCCGCGCGACCTCATCCCCCTGGCGGACGAGGCCTGGGGCTGCGACCTGGAGGCCGAGATCGTGGTGGTCACCGGCGACGTGCCCCAGGGCGTGACGCGGGAGCAGGCCCTTTCCCACATCCGCCTGATCGGCCTGGTCAACGACGTCAGCCTGCGCAACCTGATTCCCGCCGAACTGGCCAAGGGCTTCGGCTTCGTCCAGTCCAAGCCCGCCAGCGCCCTGTCGCCGGTCTTCGTGACCCCGGATGCGCTGGGCGACCGCTGGAAGGACGGCAAGCTTCACGGCGAACTCACCGTCACCCTGAACGGCGAGCCGTTCGGGCGGGCCGATGCTGGCGTGGACATGACCTTCTGCTTCGGGACCCTGATCGCCCACCTGGCCAAGACCCGGTCGCTCATCGCCGGCTCCATCATCGGCTCGGGCACCGTGTCGAACCGCGATGCGGACGGCGGCCCCGGCAAGCCGGTCAGCGAGGGCGGCCTGGGCTATTCCTGCATCGCCGAGGTCCGCACGGTCGAAACCATCCTGCGCGGCAAGGCCGAGACCCCGTTCCTGAAACACGGCGACACCGTCCGCATCGAGATGCTGGACGACCGCCACCACACGATCTTCGGCGCCATCGAGCAGGTGGTGGAGAAGGCCGGGTGACCCGCCCGGCCGCCCTGTTCGCCGGCCTCTCTGTCCTGGCGGCCTTTCCCGCCGCAGCCCAGACCTGGACGCCGGTCGCCGACAGCCCCCGGGGCGTCGTCGCCGTGACGGCCGAATGGCCCTCGGGCGTGCAGATGGTCGTCCGCTGCACGCGCGGACGCGACCTGGACGTATTCATGACCCTGGGCCAGGCGGTGGCCCAGCCCCATGTGGCCGTCACCGTGGTGATGGGCGAGAGCGACTTCCCGGAACAGCGCTGGCGGCTGTCGGAGGATGGAGGCGTGATCTTCGCGCGACAGCCGCTGCGTCTGTCGTGGACCTTCATCGGCCAAGAACCCGTCGAGCTGCAGGTAACGCCGGATGAGGGCCCAGGGCATCGCTATGTCCTTACGCCTCCGGAAGGAGAAACCGCCCTGGCGGAAATTCTGACCGCCTGTAGGCACCCGTCGTCATCGCTTTTCGGCGACCGGGCGCTCATCACCAATCCCGATTGGCGAAGTCGGCCCAGCGGCGCCGATCTCGCCCGCTGGTATCCGTCCGAAGCCGCCAGAAACGGAGTGACCGGGCACGCCGTGATCGAATGCCGCGTCGCTGTCAGCGGCCGGCTCGAAGACTGCGTCGCCGTATCGGAAAGCCCTGAGGGCATGGGATTCGGCGCGGCCACCATCGGCATCTCTTCGGCGTTCCGCATGACTCCCATGCGGGTGAACGGGCAGCCCTATGGCGAATCGCTCATCCGTCTGCCGATGAACTGGCGGATGCAGTGACCGATTCCACTCTCAGGCGTCCGGCCTGATTTTTGCCGAAACCCGCGCTATGTAAGTCCTCTGTTCATGCGGGAGGCCGTTCGCCCATGCGTCGATTTCTGGTCTGGAGCGCCCTGGCGCTGATTATCGGCCTCGGTCTGGCTGGGGGCGGCTACTGGGCCTACTGGAATTTCTATGCGCGGTTCCAGCCGGTGGTGATCCATCGCGACCAGGCGCAGATTCAACGGCTTCTGGACGAGGCGTCATGGATTTCGGCCGGGGGCGGCGGCGAGCCGCTCTACATGATCGCCTACCGAGACAGCGCCGCCGCCCTGCGCTACGAGCGCGAGGAGTTCCCCAAGCTGCGCGCGGCCGGGGTCGAGACGCGCGTCATCGTCTTCGCCCGCCCGGATCGCGAAGGCCTGGCTCAGTCCACCGCCGCCGAACGGGCCACGGTGGCCGAGATCTGGCTGAACCGCGACTGGCCCCTCTATGAACGCTGGACCGCCACGCCGTCACGCAACTGGACGGCGGCGGGCATTCCGTCGGCCGACGGCAATCTGGCGCGGGGCGCGGTGGTCGAGGCCGGGCGGGATTTTGTGGCGCGCCTGAACGACCTGCTGCGCGGGTCGGGGCTGGGCTCGGGCTATCCCCTGATCCTGTGGCGGGACCGGGAAGGCTATCTGAAGGCCTGCGCCTGTTCGGATTCGCGCTCCTGGGCCTTCATCCGCGACGACCTGGACGCGCCGGACCAGGCGGCCCGCGCGCCCGCCCGGCCCGAGGACGATTTCGGCGTCGACCCCCTGCCCTATCCCGACCTGGATG
>JAEZCL010000158.1 GCA_023433585.1 Pseudomonadota bacterium | reverse complement strand
GCCTCAAGGAGAACCGCGTCACCTGCCTCGAGGCGCTGCTGCGCTGGAAGCACGACGGCAAGGACATCTCGCCCGGCGAGTTCATCCCCATCGCCGAGGAGACCGGTCTCATCGTCTCGATCGGCGAGTGGGTGCTGCGCGAAGCGTGCAAGATCGCGGCGACCTGGCCGGGGGATGTGCGCGTTGCGGTCAATCTCTCGCCGGTGCAGTTCAAGAGCCGGGACCTCTTGAGCATCGTCAAGTCGGCGCTCCAGGAAGCGCGCATCCCCGCCCCCCGGCTCGAGCTTGAATTCACCGAGTCGCTGCTGCTGGCGGAGAACGATACCAACCTCAAGGTGCTGCACGACCTGCGCGCCATGGGCGTGCGGATCTCGATGGACGATTTCGGCACCGGCTACTCGTCGTTGAGCTACCTGCGCAGCTTTCCCTTCGACAAGATCAAGATCGACCGCTCCTTCATGCGCGACCTTACCAGCCGCAGCGACAGCCAGGCGATCATCCGGGCGGTGATCGGGCTGGGGCAGTCGCTGGGCATGTCGACTGCCGCCGAGGGCGTGGAAACCGAGGAACAGCTCGAAATGGTGCGCGCACTGGGAGCCTCGGAAGTTCAGGGCTTCCTCTTCTCGCCCCCCTTGCCGCCCGCCGCGCTCGCCAGCCTGCTCCATACCGAGGCCGCCAAGCAGCAGCCTGAGCGCAAGAAGGCGTCCTGAAGCAAGCTCAGCGGGCCATATCGTCCGCCCGCGCGAACGGCAGCGGCTTTCAATAGTTTCACCGATAAACTGCTCTAATCCAAGAAGTGATCGAAACTTGTCCCGAGGGCTGGCGTAGCTGCTTGCAGTTGCACAGCAAGCGGAGACTTCGACGTGGAAAAAGAGTCAAACCTGTCACGGCGTCATCTGCTGAAATGGACCGGCGCGGGCGCCACCATTGCAGTGGTTGGGGCCCTGCTGCCTAATTTCGGTATTTCCGCCGCACTTGGCGCCGAGCTCGGTGACGGCGATATCGGCGTTCTCAACTACGCTTATGCCCTTGAGCAGCTCGAAGCTGCATTCTACAGCCAGGTCATCGACACGCCGTTTGGCGGAATGCAGATCAATGACCAGCGCATCCTGGTCCAGATCCGCGACCACGAGATCGCCCATCGCGACTTCCTCAAGGGTGCACTGGGCCGCAATGCCATTGGCGCGCTCGAGGTGGATTTTTCGGCGGTGGACTTCTCCAGCCGCGCAAGCGTGCTGGGCACGGCCGAAGTATTCGAAAATCTGGGCGTGGCCGCCTATAACGGCGCGGGCCAGCTGATCTCGAATGTGGACTATCTGGTGGCCGCCGGCTCGATCGTGTCTATCGAGGCCCGCCATGCCGCCGCCATTTCCGACCTGCTGCGGCCCTTCAGCGCCCAGGCTGTCGGCCGCGGTCATGTCGATCACAGCGGGTTGGACGAGGCCCTGCTGCCATCCAAGGTGCTCAAGGCCGCCGCACCGTTCATCGCCACCGAAGTCACTGCAGCGTCGCTGCCGTAAGGAGAGCCAAAATGACAACCGAAAACAGCATTCTCTCCGCCATCGAGCCCGAGCTGGCCGATACCATCGTCCAGGGTCGTCGCGACATCTTCAGCAAATATGCCAAGGCTGCGGGCGTCATGACTAGTGCGCCGCTGGTTCTGGCTCTGGCTTCGAACCAGGCCTTTGGCGCAACCCTGCCCAAGGTGATCGAGGATACCCTCAACTTCGCGCTGACCCTCGAATATCTCGAAGCCGCCTTCTACGACCAGGGCAACAAGTCAGGTGTCATTCCCAGCCAGTACCGGACCGTCTTCCGCACCATCGGCCAACACGAAAATGCCCACGTCAAGCTGCTCAAGGGTGTGCTGGGGTCGGCTGCGGTAGCGGCGCCCGGCGTCGATTTCACCGCCGGCGGCAAGTATGCGGATGTGTTTGAGAATTTCGAGACCTTCCGCCTGCTCAGCCAGACCTTCGAAGACCTTGGCGTCGCCGCCTATAAGGGGCAGGCCGGCAACCTTGTGGGCTCCAAGGAAATCCTGACCGTGGCCTTGCAGATCCATTCGGTGGAAGCCCGCCACGCCTCGGAAGTGCGCCGCATCGGCCTCAAGTTCGGCTGGGATGGCGCCTTTGACAAGCCCATGAGCAAGAATGCGGTGCTGGCCGCGGCCACGCCGTTCCTCGCCTGACCACCTGGTACAATTGCCTTGATTCCAATCGCCGTGCTCCCTCCGAGGGGCGCGGCGATTGCCCGCCGAAAGCCGGCGTCCCACCGCCAACGCCGAGGGGTGATGAATCTTTGCAACAGCTGCTGCCTTTTGTTCAAATTGCGGCAGGAAAAGGAATTTTTCTTGTTGCGGGGTCGGCATCGCGATGCGAGGAAAGCGCGAACTTTTACTACAGGATATTTCCATGATCATCCGCTCGCTGGCTGTTGCCGCCGTCGCTCTGCTCTCCACTACCGCCGCTTATGCCGCCGACCTGATCATCCCGACCTCGCCCGAGCCCATCATGGAATCGGCTGGTTTCTCCTGGGACGGCCTTTATGCCGGCGTCCAGGGC
>JAEZCL010000140.1 GCA_023433585.1 Pseudomonadota bacterium | reverse complement strand
CCGCACCGACGCGCGGCCAACAGCCGCCCGCGGAGACGGTTTCCCAGCACCGGGCCTCCTTCGGGCACCGGCTGGCGACCGCCTTCCGCAACGCCCTGCCCGCGCTCGTCGGCTACGTCGCCGTGCGAGCGGTGGGGCTGGTCACGCTCTGGCTCTGGGCCCGCGCCACCGGGGCCCGGCCGGCCGCGCTGCTCACCGGGTCCGACGGCGTGTGGTACCTGCGGATCGCGCGCGACGGCTACGACGGCTACGCCCGGGTCCAGAGCGACATGGCCTTCTTCCCGCTCTATCCCCGCCTGGTCGGGGCGCTGGAGCCGTTGACCCCGCTCGGCGCGCGCGCCACCGCGCTGGCGGTCGCCGCCGTCGCCGCGCTCGCCGCCGCCTGGGGTCTGTTCGCGGTCGGCGAGCGGCTGTACGACCGCCGCGTCGGCATCCTGCTCGCCGTGCTCTGGGGCGTGCTGCCGCACAGCATCGTGCAGAACATGAGCTACAGCGAGGGGATCTTCACCGCGTTCGCCGCCTGGTCCCTGTACGCGCTGCTGCGCCGCTCGTGGCTGCTCGCCGCCGTGCTCAGCCTGTGCGCCGGACTGACCCGGCCGACCGGCTCCGCTTTGCTCGCCGTGGTCTGTCTCGCGGCGCTGATCGCGGCGTTGCGCCGCCGCGACGGCTGGCGCCCGTGGGCCGCGCTGGTGATCGCGCCGGCCGGCTGGGTCGGGTACCTGGCCTGGGTCGGCCGGCAGACCGGGCGGCCGGACGGCTGGTTCCACATCCAGGACGCCGGCTGGGGCACCACCTTCGACTTCGGCGCCGACACGGTCCGGGTGGCGCAGCGCGTACTGGCGCAGCCCACGGCGCTGACCATGTACGTGGTGACGCTCGTGGTGCTGATCGCGCTGGCGCTGTTCGTGCTCAGCGCCCTCGACCGGCAGCCCTGGCAGCTCCTGCTCTACAGCGGCCTGATCCTGCTCACCACGCTCGGCGCGGCCGGCTACTACCACGCGAAGGCGCGCTTCCTGCTGCCCGCGTTCCCGCTCCTGCTGCCGGTCGCCGTCGCGCTGGCCCGGGCCGGCTGGGCCCGGGCCGTCACCGTGCTGGCCCCGCTGCTGATCGTCTCCGCCTACTTCGGCGGCTACGTCCTGATCATCTGGAACCGGTCGCCGTAGGCGCGCCGCTCAGTTGCTGAACGGCCGCACGTCCCAGAGCCACACGTCGTCGACCTGGCGGCCCGGCCCGTACAGGGCGTCGAGCACCACGCGCAGGTCTTCCTGCCGGCGGTGCTTGGGCAGCGCCACCGCGTCCGCACGCCAGTAGCGGGCGTCGGCGCGGGCCTGGGCGACCTCAGCCGGCGTCACGTCGGTGCCGCGCTTGCCCTCCGCGACCAGCGTGAGCAGCTTCGCCGTCGGCTGCGGCTCGACGCCCCACCGCCCGGTCGGGTCCTCCTTGGACGTGGGGGCGAGGAAGTAGCCCTGCGGCACCGCGAACTCGGCCAGCGCCGCCGAGCCCCAGTAGACCGAGGTCATGTTCGCCACCGGCACCGGCACCAGGGTGCGGCCGGGGGCCACGTGGTCACGCCAGGTGCCGGCGGTGACGAAGTCCGGCACCGCGGGACGGCCCTGGGCCGGCAGCGGGGTGGGCAGGATCGGCACCAGCGCGGCAGCCACCGCGACGGCCGCGATCCGGGCCGGCAGCCGGTCCCCGTCACGCGCGAGACTCGCCACCCGGTCCAGAGCCAGCGCCAGCAGGACACCCACGGCCATGGTGGTGATGAACCCGAAGCGGGCCACCACCACGGCGTCGAAGACCGGAAGGTGCTGCAGCAACGCGAACGGCGCCGGGATCGTGGTCCGCTCGGTGCCCCAGGTCCAGGTGGTGCCCATCGACAGCAGCGCGCACACCACGGCGACCAGGGTCAGCACCCGGACGGTGACCTCCCTGCGCAGCCACCACGCGGCGGCGACCGCCACCACCACCAGCGACCAGCCGAAGAAGCTGACCTGCTCGGTGGTGTTCGGGCCCCACCCGCCGGCGCTGGTCGGGCTGCCGGCGATCGACTCGGTCGCGTAGCGCACGTAGGAGCCGAGCTTCAGGGCGTAGACGTCGGGGCCGCCGGGGTGCCCCATCCGGTGCTGCGGCCCGAAGAACTGCATCCACAGCGGGTACGCGGTGACGACAGCGACCAGCGCGCCGGCCACCCCCAGCCCGCCCAGCAGCCGGGGGGCGCGCCGCAACGCGACCTTCGGCGCCAGCGCGAGATGGGCCAGCGCGGCGAGCAGGCAGCCGAGCGCGAGCAGGAAGAGGATCTCCACGCTGATGAAGAACTGTGCCGCGATCAGCGCGCCGAGCACCAGCCCGTCCCGCAGCACCCGACCGCCCCGGGCCAGCGCCAGCACCCGCCAGCCGATGAGCGGCACCAGCCACTGCGCGGTCATGTGCGGGTGCCCGTTGCTGTGCGACACCAACGCCGGCGCGAACGCGCAGAACAGGCCGCCGACGAACGCGGCGGCACGGGACCGCACCACGTGCCGGGACAGCACGTGGTACCAGGCGTAGCCGGTGCCGACCAGGTTGAGCGTCATCAGCAGCACGTACGCCGTCGGGGCGCCGAACAGCAGCGTCACCGGCGACAGCAGGATCCCGGGCAGCTGCATGCCGACGTTGGTCATCAGGTTCACGCCGTCGGGGGCGTTCTGCGCGGTGGTGAAGAACGGGTTCTCCAGGTGCCGGACCGCGTGCGCCGCGTACGCCAGCATCCACTCGTTGAATCCCTGGTCGTCCGGGCGGCTGCCGAGCAGGCGTCCGTCCGGGTTGCGCCACCCGCGGGCGGTCACCAGGAGCGCCCAGGCCAGGTAGACCGCCGCGACGACGCCGTCCCACCGGCTCCACCGCCGGACCGGCCGGTCTGCGGACCCGTCGCCGGCCTCGGCGCGGCCGCCGTCGTCCGTCGCGG
>JAEZCL010000086.1 GCA_023433585.1 Pseudomonadota bacterium | reverse complement strand
ACTCGGCTCGACCCCGGAGGACCCGGGAGACGGTATGTGGTGGGCCGGCAGGGCTTCGAACCTTGCATCACGTCCGCGATGAGGCCGTTGATGAGCTCGACCAGCTTTTGGCCCGTGTGGCTGAGGTACTGGTTCTAGTCAGCCGCATCGCCCTTCTCGAGCTCCTCCATCGAACGGCGCAGCGCGGCGGCGTTGGCCGGGCTGCGAAAGAGGTACTCGGTTTCCTTCATCGCCTCGTACTCGGCAAGCGGGACGATGACCACCGGCTCGTGGCCCGAGCGGGTTACCACCACTTCCTCGGCGTCGTTGATGACGCTGTCGAGTTCAGCGGCCAGGTTCTGCCTTAGCTTGGTGAAGTTGACGGTCCGCATGACCACCTCCGGAGCAAGTGGCCCGCGCCTCGTCCTGGGCGAACCGCTGAGCCAAGATCGAGCCCACATAATGGGGCCGTTGAGCTGCAAGGGAGTGGGCCGCCAGGGACTCGACCCCTGAACCCCTTCGGCGGTCTGTGGATCATCTCAGATCGGGCGGATCGGCCTCTTGAGCTGGGCGAGTCTCTCTTTCTCTTACAGCAGTTGACAGCCCTTGTTGGCGTCAGTTGTGCCCGGCTTGTGCCCGACGATCTTGCCGGCCCATCGCTCGCCGCCCATGTTCCAGCATCAGCCGCGACCCCCGCCGGGGGATGCGGTCTCAAGTTGTCGGCTGCTGCCAACCGGTGGCGGCCCGCGTCGACGAGCAGGTGCCAGAACTCATCGGTCGACGTTCCGGACCGACCGGTATTCAGCTTCCGCTGCCTCCTTGTTGCCTCGCTGCCTCACGTCTCGGCCACACGGTGCAACTACCTGACACTTGCGTTGCTGGTCGTCGTCGTTTGTCGTCTGGCCGGCACCTGGAGGTCCGGTGGCGGCCCACTGCCCATGCCCCTGGTGTGCCCTCCGCCGCCAGGAGCAGGCGCGGTGTCATCAGCCTCGGTCGGCGCTGCTCAACCCTTACGAGATGTAAGTGGGGGTGCCCCCTTGGCTACTCGCGTGGCTGCTCGCAGCGTCGACCAGCCTGAGCTGCGACCCCGGCTGGGGGAGTCCGAAGCCCGAGTCGCCACACCGCCTATCCGATATAGCTAAGATAAGGCCCATGGGACCACCGAAGCGAGTCACCGAGCCACTACTGGACGTACTTGAGGTGCTTCTATGGGGCTTAGCTAGCGGACAAGCTCCACACGGCTGGATGATCATGAAGGCCACCAAACGGACCGGACCAACGGTTTACGGGGTACTTGATCGGCTCGAGGAGGCCGGCTGGGTGGAGGGAACTTGGGAGGAACAGGATTCCGAAACAAGCAAGCCGCGCCGGCGGCTCTATCGCCTCACTTCGTCTGGTACGGCGGGCGCGCGAGCCCTACTTGCCGAACGCCGGCCTCAAGCACGGCGCGTGCATGGGGCGGCGAAGGCGCGTCCTGGATTCGCAACGTTCTCTGGCCGGCTCTTTCAAGGCGGTCTTCTTTGAACACCGGTCAAATCATTTTCGCCATCGCGACTGGCTTATTGGCAAACGAGCTGTTCGATATATCCCCATGGCTGGGAAAGCGGATTGTTCGATGGGCAGCTGGTCGAGCCTACCCAGACCCTAGCCGTGCAGTTTTGCGTGCAGAAGAGTGGTGCGCGGTCATAGATGAGAGACCGGGCAAGCTGCTTAAGCTTACTACTGCCGCCTGGCTCGCTGTTGGCGCGATTGCTAGCACTACTCGCAGCCGCTCTGCGGAACGTCTAGGCGCGCTAGTGCTGCGTGCCGGCGAAACCGTAGCAAGTATTGCGGAATGGGGCAGCCGGTTCCCGATCCTGTACGAAGCGGTATTGAGATTGGCCGTACGCCTCGGGTCAACATCGGCGCAACTGATGCTTGCATGGTTTTTCGAGGTAACGGGACGGGATCGAGCGGCCATCGCGGTCTATGAGGACCTAGCCAAGAACAAGATGCCGGAGGTGTGGCTTCGCCTGGTTGGCCTGCTGGAAGCGGTCAACGACTTTGACAGCGCCGTACTCGTATGCCGGCGGGCACTTGAGACGGGCCCAGAGAAGTGCTATGCCAAGGCCGAGCTACTAAATTTGCTAGAACGGCTGAACAGATTTGACGAAGCAATGGAGCTTTACCACCTGAAGGTCGAGAGCGAGCCTGTTTCCATTAGTGACCTTAGGTTTACTTACGCTCCCACCCAACTGTCGTTCCAGCCCTTTGTTCGTCCGGTTCCAACTGCAGATTGGGCGGCCCGGCTCGCTCTGGGTGGACGGTTAGAGTTGGAAAACCGGATGCATGAAGCGGCTATGGTCTATCGGGGTGACGGCTTGATCTCCGACCCACAACTTCTTTCTAGGCTTGAGCGCATGATAAGAAACGGTGCATATGGCATCGGAATTTAACAGGCGCTGCCCGCCACCCTCCCGATACTCCTCTGGATGTCATGCTTCGCCGGTCCCTGCTGGCGGAGCTTGACCCTTCGTCCCGAAGGAACCGTCAGCCGCCTGCGAGCTGCGCATGCGGCATTGTTGAGCCGCCGGTACGGTCCATCGGCGTCCACAAACGTCCGGCGTTGCCCGCGTCCGTCGTCACTCAGTTGGTCACTCATAAGCGGCGCGGTTGCTGTCAGCGCTGCTGTCGACTGCCATCACGCCGCGGAACCCGTCGGGGAGAAGCGATCCTACGACTTGCCAAGGACTGCTACCGCGATAGTTGCGACCGCGCCAAGGACTGCGCCGGCCACCCCTGAAACAACACTTACAAATAGGTTGTGGCGCCGCTGCTGCCGCGACTGAAAGGCGGTAATACGTCGATCGAGAATTAGCTGCACTCTATTGTAAGTGCCTTCACGCACGCTAATTGAGGCAATCGGGATTACGCTAATCGACGGAGCAAGGGCTGGGATAATAAATTTGATCGGCTTAACTCGCTCCAACGACTCAATGAAGCCTTCGACGACTACTTTTATATCGTGCCTATTGGTGCCGACGTCTACGCGAACAGCACTCGAATCCACCTCGATGCTAACACGTTCGCGCTCATTCGAAGTTACGAGCATAACAATAAGGCCCGCAATATCTTCGCGTCCGATAAGGTCGTCGGACTTTTCGCAACTGGACAGTCTGCCATCCTTGTGGGTGGCCACTAGGCGGGTATTGCCCTTTTCGGAAAGATCCGAAAGAGCCTGATCTACATCGTCCAAATATATGCGGACGTTAGTTAGACGCTTACTCCACCCTATCGGCACATATGGCTTCAGCGGCATTTAGCGGCCTTTTTCTCGCGGAGCCTACGGTAATGATCGATCTTCGCGAGCATATCAATACGAGACCACGTTTCCCCATCCCGTCTGCCGTCCACCCGCCCGCCTGGGGAGCGGGCCGCCGCCCGGCCCGCCACGTCAAGAGGGCCTTGACGCACGGTCGGACGCGGGCGGGTCGGGGGGTGGTCTGCTCGGCTCGCCCGGGTCGAGGGCAGGCGGGATGGCCTGCGCAACCACCCACGGGCCCCAACGCGCCGACGGGGTTGCAACCATCTCGGAGCCCGAGCGCCCCCGCCGGAGGCGCAGTAACCGCAACCCCGCGACCGCCGCCAGCTTGCCGACGCGGCCGGCGTGCCCTGCCCTACGTCGCGC
>JAEZCL010000070.1 GCA_023433585.1 Pseudomonadota bacterium | reverse complement strand
GGCCCCCCCCCCCCCCCCCCCCCCCCCCCCCCCCCCCCCCCCCAAACGCCCTCAGTTCAGGCCCCCGCCGCCGCTTCCGCCCTGATCCGGCCGATCATGGCGTTCAGGCCGTTGGCGCGCTGGAGGGTCAGGGCCTGGGGCAGGCCCAGGCGGTCCATGGCGGCGCGGGCGTCGAAGGCCAGAATTTCGTCCGGCGTGCGGCCGGAGTAAAGCCGCAGCAACAGCGCGATGTTGCCCTTGGACAGGTGGCTGTCGGAATCCGCCAGGAAGATCAGGCGGCCGTCCTGACGCATCACATGCAGCCACACCTGGGCGGCGCAGCCGGGCACCTTGTTGGCCTCGACGCGGGCGAAGTCGGGCAGGGGATCGAGTTCCCTGCCCAGTTCGATGACGTATTCGATGCGCGGCTCCCAGTCGCCCAGCAGGTCGAATTCCTCGACCAGTTCGGCCAGGGTGTCGTCGATGCTCTGGTCCGGGGCGGGCGGGGGCGAAACGATCATGAGGGGCAGATAGCGGCCGCGCCGCCTCGCCACAACCGCGGGCGTCCCCAGCCGCGTGGGGACGGTCCACTGGAATCTGATCGCCTGACGAGCGAGCGTCCTCGCCGCCCCCGGCCCCGGTCACTACTCTCGCCGATCCTTCATCCCGCCGCTGCGGAAGACCACGGACCGTCCCTGCCTTGATCGACAGCCACGCCAGCACGCCGGAGACCGCCGCCGATGCGCCCGTGACCGGCGGTGCGCCCGCCCTGGCCATGTGGCACGTGGGCTGGGCCGCCGCCTGCGCGGCGCTGGCGCTGGGCGGGCGTTTCATCGGCGCGGGCGCGGAGGGACTGACGGCCATCGCTCTGTTGGCCATGACGGCGCCGGGGCTGGGCGGGCTGCTGTTGCTGCGCCGGGACGGATTCAGGCCGCGCCTGATCCTGCTGACGGGCTGGAGCCTGGGGGCCGTCGCGGCGGCGGCGTTGTCCGGGGGCGTCGGCGGCCCCCTGGGCGGGTTCGTCTTCATGCCGTTGGCGGCGGGCCTGGCGCTGGGCGGCCTGCGTCTGGCCCAGATGGGCGCCCTGGGCTCGGCCCTGGCCGCCGCAGGCGGGCTGGCGAGCGTGCTGATCGGCGCCCCGGCCGTCGAGGCGCCGGTTCTGGCCGCCCTGTCGGGGGTGCTGACGGCGGGGGCTGCGGCCCTGGCTCTGCGCCTGTCCTTCAGCGCGCGGCTGAAGCGCCTGGCGCGGGCCGAGGCGGCCATGGCGCGCAGCGAGGCGGTGCTGCTGGGCCAGCCGGGCCTGACCCTGGTGCTGGAACCGTCCGGACGGGTGCTGGCCGCCTACGGGGCGCCACCGCCGGGGCTGGATGCGGCGGCGCTGTTCGATCAGGGGCTGATCGCCGCCGTCCATGCGCCGGACCGGCCTGCGGTCCTGTCCGGCCTGGACAAGGCCCTGTCGGGCCTGGAGGCCCAGACGCGGTTCGCCCCGCGCGAGGCGCTGGACCGCCGGATCCTGCTGGCCCTGAAGCGGTTGACGGACGGGCGGGTGATCGCCCAGCTTCACGACGCCACCGTCCAGTATGCGCGTGAAGCGGCGCTGGACGCCGCCCGGGTCGAGGCCGAGGCCCGCGACAAGGGCAAGACCCGCTTCCTGGCCGCCATGAGCCATGAACTGCGTACGCCGCTGAACGCCGTGGTCGGCTTTTCCGACATCATGCGCCAGCGCCTGTTCGGCCCGCTGCCCGAGAAATACGCCGAATACGCCGTCTCGATCCACGAGGCGGGCGGGCACCTGCTGGCCGTCATCAACGACGTGCTGGACGTCTCAAAGATCGAGGCGGACCGCTACGAGCTGGCGCTGGAGCGCTTCGACGCGCGCGACGCGGTGTCCGAAGCCGTGGCCATGGTGCGGCTGAACGCCGACGAGAAGGGCGTGAGCCTGAACAGCGTGCTGCCGTCCGAGGCCGTGACCGTCATGGCCGACCGGCGGGCGCTGAAGCAGATTGCGCTGAACCTGCTGGCCAATGCGGTGAAATTCACGCCGGCCCAGGGCGCCGTCACGGCGACGGTGGAGGCGGTGGGCCCCTATCTCGAAATCGTGGTGGCCGACACCGGCGTGGGCATCGCGCCTGAGGATCTGCGCCGCCTGGGCCGCCCGTTCGAACAGGCCGGGGACGCGGGCCAGAAGAAGCAGGGCACCGGCCTGGGCCTGGCCCTGGTTCGGTCGCTGGCGGAACTGCACGGCGGACGCCTGAGCGTGGACAGCACCCTGGGCGAAGGCTCGGCCTTCACCGTGCGCCTGCCGGTGGTGGCGCTGACGGCGGCGGAGCCTGAACCGGCGGAATAACTCATCTTCCGCTTATCCCGGGGATCCGGAGAGCGCGGCCTAGGCTGAAAGCCTACTACACCCCGTCATCGCCGGGCCTGTCCCGGCGATCCATATGCTCCGAAAGGGCAAGGTGAATCGGGAGCGTCCCGTGTTTATGGATTCCCGCCACAAGGGCGGGAATGACGGGGGGATGGAGCAGGATCACCCCGCGTGGCGTCTCAGGCCCAGTTCGTCGAAGGCGGCGGTTTCGCGCTTGGCGGCGGCGGCCAGGCGGTTCAGGCGCGTGACCTCGGCCACATGCTCGAACTTCTTCAGCTCCTCGAAGGCGGCGGTCAGGGCGTCGCGGGCGCCCGCCTCCTCGGCGTCCAGCACCGTCAGGTCGGCCTCGGCCGCATCCTTGCGCGCTTTCCAGCCCGTCAGATAGGCGCTCAGCAGCATCCCGGCGTCCGTATCGTGACGGCCCCGCTCGCGCTCCACCTCGGCTTCGGCGTCCAGCACCGCCAGCCGCATCTCGGCGGACGCCCGCCGCGTGGTGATCTCGGCCAGCCGCTTCTGCAGCGTCTCGACCTCGTAGTTGGAGATGCGGATCAGGGATTGGGCCCAGGTGGTCATGGGTTAGTCCTCCGGCGGGATCATGCCCTGGTTGAGAATGGCTTCGAGACGATCGAATGAGTCGGCCATGCGCGTCACGTCGTCCTTGTCCTGACCGAGGAAGTCTTCCAGGGCGGGGTTCAGGGCGATGGCGCGGTCGACGATGGGGTCGGCCCCGGCGCGGTAGGCGCCGATGCGGATCAGCTCCTCCATGTCCGAATAGGCGCTGAGGCACTGGCGCGCGCGGCGGTTCAGTTCGCGCTCGGGCGGGGTCTGGCATTCGGGCAGGGTCCGGCTGACCGATTTCAGCACGTCGATGGCGGGGAAACGGCCGCGCTCGGCGATCTTCCTGTCCATGACGATGTGCCCGTCCAGAATCCCGCGCACGGCGTCGGCGATGGGCTCGTCATGGTCGCCGCCGTCCACCAGCACGGTGAACAGGGCGGTGATCGGCCCGGCCTGGGTTCCGTCCGGCCGGATCGGCCCCGGCCCGGCCCGCTCCAGCAGCTTGGGCAGTTCGGAAAAGACCGTCGGCGTATAACCCTTGGTGGTCGGCGGCTCGCCCGCGGCCAGGCCGATCTCGCGCTGGGCCATCGCAAACCGGGTGACGGAGTCCATCAGGCACAGGACCTCCAGATCCTGGTCGCGGAAATATTCGGCCACGGCCATGGTCATATAGGCCGCCTGGCGCCGCTTCAGGGCGGGCTCGTCCGAGGTGGCCACCACCACCACCGCGCGGCGCAGGCCCTCCTCGCCCAGGGTCTCCTCGATGAACTCGCGCACCTCCCGGCCCCGTTCGCCGATCAGGCCCACCACCACCACGTCGCAGGTCGCCTGGCGCGCCAGCATGGACAAGAGCACCGACTTGCCCACGCCCGACCCGGCGAAGATGCCCAGTCTTTGCCCTCTACAGGTGGTGGTGAACACGTCCATGGACCGCACGCCCAGGTCCAGCCGCTCGCCCACCCGGCCGCGCGAATGGGCCGGCGGCGGGCTGGCCCTCAGCGGATAGGGCGCCGGGCCGGGCGGCAGCGGTCCCTTGCCGTCGATGGGTTGGCCGAAAGCGTCGATGATGCGGCCAAGCCAGGCCGTGGTCGGCCGCACGCTGGCGGCCACGTCCAGGATGCGGATGTCGGCGCCGGGCGCCACGCCCTCGACCGGGCCATAGGGCATCAGCAGGGCCTTGGAATCCCGGAACCCCACCACCTCGGCCGGCACCCCCGGCGCCCCGCGCCGCCCGACCTCGATCTCGGCCCGCGCCCCGACCGCCAGCCGGCTCAAGCCCCCGCGCGCCTCGATCAGCAGCCCCGACACGCCCGCGACCTTCCCGGTCACGACCAGCGGATCCACAGCCTCCACAGCGGCGACAAGATTGCGCAAGACTAGCCCCCAAGGCGCTGAACAGCCCGTTCGGCGTTAACAATTGCTGCGAAACGGTTAATCGGGGGTGAAGGAACAGGGTGTCAGCCGGCGGCGGGAACCGGCGCCTGGGCGGCCTTCTCGCGCGTCGTGGTCATGACCGCCCCGGCCGAGGCGGCGATGATGGCGGCGATGGCCAGCCACTGGGTTCCTGTCAGTTGTTCGTGCAGGAACACCATCCCGGCCAGAGCGCCGACGGCGGGCTCGCCGCTCAGCAGCACGCCGAACGTCCGCTTGGGCATCCCGCGCATGGCGATCATGTCCAGCAGATAGGGTACGGCGCTGGAGGCCACCGCCACCACCAGGGCCAGCATCAGGATCGACGGCGCCAAAAGGGCCGTTCCCGCCTCCGCGGCGCCGAACGGCAGGATCACCACCGCCGCCACGCTCATGCCCATGGCCACCGACGGCCCGGCCGGAATGCCGCCCAGCCGCTTGCCGCAGACGATATAGAGCGCCCAGCAGACCGCCGCGGCCAGGGCGAAACCGACGCCGACGGGGTCCAGCGCGCCGACGCCGGACCGCAGGGGCAGCAGCATCAGCAGTCCCGCCGCCGCACAGACGACCCACAGGAAATGAATCGGCCGCCGCGCCCCCAGCAACGCCAGGGTCAGCGGCCCCATGAATTCAATGGCCAGGGCCAGCCCCAACGGAATGGTCCTCAGCGACATGTAGAAGGTCAGGTTCATGGCCCCCAGGAACAGGCCGAACAGCGCCACCCGTCCCACGTCGTCGCGGGTCAGCCTCAGCCCGCCAGGGCCGGAACACGGCCATCAGCAGGATGGCCGCCAGGCTGACGCGCAGGGTCGACGTCCCCGCCGCCCCGATCATCGGGAACAACTGCTTGGCGAACGAGGTGCCGAACGCCAGCGACAGCATCGCCCCGGCCAGAGCCATATAGGGGATGAAGGTCGTCCAGGCCGGCCCGGCGCGCAGGGGCGGAGAAGCGGTGGTCATGGGCCGTCTCTAGCCCGGATTCCATTGCGCTTCCCGGCCATTTCAGGCTTCCTCCCGCCTGATTTCGTCACAGGAGCCTGATGGATGACGAATTTCGCCGAACTGGACGTCCTGCATCACTGCCGGACCGGGTCCGCCCGGCCCGCGCTGATGCGCTGGTTTCCCTGGCGGCGAACCGCCCTGGCCTGGGGCGCGTTCAGCGGACATGGCCCGCGCCATGAGCTTTTCTGACTTTGCCGCGTGGGGGAAACGCCTATTTATTCCGGTCAATCGCCTTCAGACAGGAGCCCCGCCATGACCGACACCCCCTACGACGCCTCGCGCCATCGGAAGTCCGGGCGGGGCAAGGTTTATGGCTCGATCATCGACACTATCGGCGACACGCCGCTGGTGGGGCTGCCGCGTCTGTCGGCGGAGCTGGCCCCCAGGGCGGCCGTGCTGGCCAAGCTGGAGTTCTTCAATCCCATCGCCTCGGTGAAGGACCGCATCGGCGTGGCCATGATCGAGGCGCTGGAGCAGGCCGGGAAGCTGAAACCCGGTTCGATCATCATCGAGCCGACATCGGGCAATACGGGCATCGCCCTGGCCTTCGTCGCGGCGGCCAAGGGCTACAAGCTGATCCTGGTCATGCCCGAGAGCATGTCGATGGAGCGGCGCAAGATGCTGGCCCTGCTGGGCGCCGAGCTGGTGCTGACCCCGGCGGAAAAGGGCATGAAGGGCGCCATCGCCACGGCCAATGAACTGGTCGCCGCCACCCCCGGCGCGATCCAGCCGCAGCAGTTCGACAATCCCGCCAACCCGGAAATCCACCGCGCCACCACGGCCGAGGAGATCTGGGCCGACACCGGCGGGGCGGTGGACATCGTCGTCTCCGGCGTCGGCACCGGCGGCACCATCACCGGCGTGGGCCAGGTGCTGAAGGCCAGAAAGCCCGGCGTGCGCATCATCGCGGTGGAGCCGACCGACAGCCCGGTCCTGTCCGGCGGCGCGCCCGGCCCGCACAAGATCCAGGGCCTGGGCGCCGGCTTCATCCCCTCCATCATCGACCGCGCGGTCATCGACGGGGTGGAGCAGGTCGCCAACGAGGACGCCTTCGACATGGCCCGCCGCGCGGCGCGGGTGGAGGGCCTGCCGGTGGGCATCAGTTCAGGCGCCGCCCTGGTCGCCGCCTTCCGCCAGGCGGCGCTCGAGGAAAACGCCGGCAAGACCATCGTCGCGATCATCCCCGACTTCGCCGAGCGCTACCTGTCCACGGCCCTGTTTGAGGGGCTGTAGGAAGACGAGCAGGCGCGTCTTCCTGTTTTGTGCTATCTTCCCGACGAGGAGCAGGAAGACATGGCCCTGAACATCAAGGACAGACGCACCGACGAACTGGCGCGCGAGGTTGCGCGCCTGTCGGACAAGAGCCTGACCGAAGCCCTGCGGGAAACCCTGGAGTTGCGGGTCGTGGAGTTGCGCAAGGTGCGCGAGAAACGCGACGCCGAATTTCTTGCCGAGGTGCGGAGGCTTCAGGCGGAAATCGCGGCGGCGCCTGTTCTCGATCCGCGATCCGGGAAGGAAATCACGGACGAACTTTGGCAGGACGTCATTGATAGTCATCGATAGTTCGGCCGTCGTCGCGATCCTGCTGGGCGAGCCGGAATCGGCGTCTTTCGCCATGGCGCTCCGGGACAATGACGGCCGCGTATCCGCCTTGAGCGTGTTTGAATCTGAAACGGTCATCATGGGCCGCGTGGGCGCTGAACATATCGCGAAAGTCCGCCGCCTCCTTGAGTCCGCGCGCGTGGAAATTGAACCTTTCGACGACGGTCAGGCGCGGTTGGCGAACGCCGCCTATCTTCGCTTCGGCAAGGGTCGTCATCCTGCCCGGCTCAACATGGGCGACTGCGCCGCCTACGCCCTGGCGAAGTCGCTGAATGCGCCCTTGTTGTTCAAGGGGGATGATTTCAGCCAGACTGACATCGAACCCGTCGCTCATCACCGCTGATTAACCGAACCGGGTTTAGGGTCGGCCCGACATGTCCGAGCCTGCGGCCACATCCGCCGAAGGCGCGCCCTCGCCGGGGCCGCGCGCGCGCCATGCGCTGTTGAAGCGTCTGGCCGATGTAGTGTCGCTGCCCGCCAGCCGGGTGAACGCCTTCGAGCGGGCGGTGACGGGCGATCTCCTGGTGGAGATGCTGCGTCTGGCCGCGCCGGAGGACCGCCGCCGCGTCGCCGCCCGTCTGGCGCCCCTGGGCGAAATTCCCGACAGCCTGGCGCGGCTTCTGCTGCGCGATGAACCCGAGGTCGCGGGCATACTGATCGAACAGTGCGCCGCCCTGAACGATGCCGATCTGGCGGCCTGCGCCCGCGACACGGGGCCGGAGCACCGCTTCCTGCTGGCGGCGCGGCGCAACCTGTCCGAGGTGGTGACCGACGCCCTGCTGGCCCATAACGAAACGGCGGTGATCGAGGCGATCCTGCGCAACACCACGGCGCGCCTGTCGCAGCCGGGGGTCGAGGCCGTCGTCAGCCTGAGCCGCACTGAGCGCAGCCTGTGCCAGCACCTGCTGCGCCGCCCGGAGATGCGGCCCTCGAGTGCCTATGTGATGTTCTGGTGGTGCGGGCCGGACGAACGGCGCGTCATCCTGCAGCGCTTCGCGGTGTCGCGCGAGGTGATGCAGGAGGTGGTCGAGGACGTCTTCGCCATGGCCGCCGAGGAAGGCTGGCAGGATCCGGTGTCGCGCAAGGCCCTGCAGTTCATCGAGCGGCGACAGAGGAACCGCGCGGCGATCGAAAAGAGCCCCTATGACAGCCTGGAGCACGCCGTGTCGGCGGCTGCGTCCGGCGGCCTGACCCGCGAACTGGCCGCCGAGATCTCGTATCTGGCGGGGGTCAAGCCCCTGACCGGGGCCAAGATCCTCGGCGACCCCGGCGGCGAGCCCCTGGCGATCCTGTGCAAGGCGACCGGCCTGAGCAAGGGCGATCTTCAGGGCCTGTGGCGCTCCATGCGCCGTCCCGAAATGACGCCCGAGGGCAACTGGGATCCGACCTGGGAGCGGGTCATGGTCACCTATGAGATGTTCGCGGTTGATCGGGCCCAGACGGTGCTGCGTTACTGGAACTGGTCCCTGTCGTCGGCGCTGACGCCGGCGCTGATGCAGGCCATCCGCGCGGGCGATGAAGAGGCTCTGGACGAATATTCGGCCCCTGAACGGGCCGCCATGCTGGCGCTGGCCGAGAATTTCGGCCGCTGAACCGCTTTTTCAGTCCAGGATGGGCAATAGACCGGCCGCAGACCCTGCGTCGCTTCTGCGGCTTTTGCCGGTTGATAAACAATAGAAACAACTATATTGGCGGCATGTGATGGGAGCGGCGGTCCGCTTCGACCTGATGCAGTCAAACAGAATAATGGAAGCACGATGATGGACGAAACGTCTGAATTGATGGAGATGACCGCCGACATCGTTTCGGCCTACGTCGGCAACAACAATGTCGACGCCGACGCCTTGCCCGGCGTCATTCAGAGCGTCCATGCCGCCCTGGCGACCGTGAAGGCCGGCGGCGCCCAGCCCGAGCCCGAGCCGCAGGAGCCGGCCGTGTCGATCAGGAAGTCGATCACGCCGGACTTCCTGATCTGCCTGGAGGACGGGCGCAAGTTCAAGTCGCTGAAGCGGCACCTGCGCACCAAGTACGACATGAGCCCCGAGGATTACCGGGCCAAGTGGGGCCTGCCCAAGGACTATCCGATGGTCGCCCCGAACTACGCCAAGGCGCGCTCGGAGCTGGCCAAGCAGATGGGCCTGGGCCAGGGCGGCCGCAAACCCGCCCGCCGCACCCGCGCCAAGTAAGCCGCCGCGCGATCCGATTCTGGAACGCCCGTCCCGCTCGCCGGGGCGGGCGTTTCTCGTTTCCGGCGCGAATCCATGGCGCGGATATTGCAGACGCGGGGGCATGATCCAGCCGACTATGAACCGCCGCGCCCTTCTGGCCTCGACCCTGGCCCTGGCCGCCTGCGACGGCCGCCCGGCCGCGTCCCAGGTGATGCAGGGGCCGGTCCGGCCGCTGAAGGACGTCGCCCCGTTCCCCGTCGGAACCTGCGCCATGACGGACCAGTTCGGTGATCCGCAATGGGTCCAGCTGGCCACGACGCACTTCTCCCAGTTCACGCCGGAGTGGGAGATGAAGATGGAGTACATCCTGGACGGCGGCCGCTATCGCTGGACGGCGCCGGACGCGGTGGCCGACTTCGCCGAGGCGAACGGCATGGCCCTCTTTGGGACGACGCTGATCTGGTATTCCCAGGGGCGGGACTATTTCGAGGGCCTGGACGAGCGGCGCTTCGCCGAAGAGCACGACCGCTACATCCGCACGGTCATGGCCCGCTATCGCGGCCGCGTCACCGGGTGGGACGTGGTCAATGAGGCGGTGGCCGAGGACGGGGACGGCCTGCGCGACTGCCACTGGTCGCGGCGCTTCGGGCACGACGGCTACATCCGCCGCGCCTTCGAGATCGCCGCCGAGACGGACCCGGACGCGGTGCTGTTCATCAATGACTACAATCTGGAGCACCTGCCGCGAAAGGGCGCGACCTTCCTGCGGCTGGTGGAGCGGCTGCTGGGCCAGGGTGTTCCCATCGGCGGGCTGGGGACGCAATCGCACCTGGATTATGACCTGAAGCCGGGCGAGGCGGCGCGCTTCATGGGCGAACTGGCCCAGTTCGGCCTGCCCATCCATGTGTCCGAACTGGACGTGTCCTTCGGCCGCAAACGCGGGGATTTCACCAGCGTGGAGCGGCGCCGGGCGCTGCAGCTGGAGCGCACCCGAGAGATCGCCGAGGCGTTTGCGGCGCTGCCCCGGGCCCAGCAGTTCGCCTTCACTCTGTGGGGGGTGCGCGACCGGGATTCCTGGCTGCGCCGGGGCGACTGGGACGACGGCCGTGACGAGCCGCTGCTGTTCGACTGGCTGGGACGGCCCAAGGCCATGCTGGGCCAGGTCCAGTCCGCGTTCGGAGACGCATCATGAACCTGATCCACGCCCTGCAGGACAACGACAACCCGGACTCGCTGGTGTCCCGGTTCCGTCGCGCGCGCGGCCGGCGGGTGGTGGAGATGATCGCCAGGGTCCACGCTGAAACCGGCGGCTGCCGCATCGTCGACCTGGGCGGCGAGGCCAATTACTGGCGCCTGTTCGATCGGGAGATGCTGGCGGACAAGGGCGTGCATATCACCCTGGTCAATCCGGGCGGGGTGGATGACGTCTGGGACGAGACCCTGTTCACGGTGGTGGACGGCGACGCCTGCGACCTGGCGCACTATGCCGACCACGCCTTCGACATGGTCCATTCCAACTCGGTGATCGAGCATGTGGGGGACTGGGAGCGGATGGAGGCGTTCGCCCGCGAGTGCCGCCGCCTGGCGCCGCGCTACTACGTCCAGACGCCCTATTTCTGGTTCCCCATCGAGCCGCATTTTTCGGCCCCGTTCTTTCACTGGCGTTCCGAGCAGAGCCGGGCGAAGGCCCTGCTGAGGCGGCGCCATGGGTTCGTGGAGAGGGCCGCCGACATGGGCGAGGCCATGCGCGGCGTCCAGCACGCCCGCCTGCTGGACAAGACGCAGTTCCGGTTTCTCTATCCCGATGCGGCGCATCACGACGAGGTGGTTCTGGGCCTGACCAAATCCTTGATCGCCGTGCGCGACGCCTGACCCGGCCAAAAGAAAGGGGCGGAAGGGCAAACCCTTCCGCCCCAGTTCGGGGAGTGTAGCTGAAGCCCTAGAAGTTCACGCGGACGCCCGCGAACAGCAGCTGGCCGAAGCGTTCGCGCTCGGTGGGACGCGAGCGGTCGCCGGCGTAGCGCACGCCCTCGGAGTCCGTCAGGTTCTTGGCCTCGAAATAGAGGTTCACCCGGTCGGTCACGTCGAAGTCGGCGGTGAAGTCCAGCTGCGAGCGGCCTTCCCAATAGATGTCCAGGCGCGGGTCTTCGTAGTTGAACTCCTGGATGAAGTCGCTGCGGTCGGTCCAGGCCAGGCGCGCGTTGAAGCGGCTGGTCTCATAGAAGACCGACAGGTTCACGGTGGTGTCCGACTGGTTGGGCAGGCCCACCTTGCCGGTCCGGCCCGGCGCCGCGAAGGGCAGGGTCATCTCCGCGTCCGTCCAGGTGTAGTTGGCCGCCATCCCGAAGCCCGACAGCCAGCCCGGCAGGAAGGCGAACTGCTGCTGATAGTTCAGCTCGATGCCGGTGATATGGCCGTCCGGCGCGTTCTCGGGCCGGGTGATGTCGGCCTCGGTCCCGGCGTAGGTCCCTTCGGACGTCAGTTCAAAGACATAGTCCTGCAGGTCCTTGTAGAACACGCCCGCCGAAACCACGCCCAGCGGCTGGAAATAGTACTCCAGGCTGGCGTCGAAATTGTTGGACAGGGTGGGGTTCAGGTCCGGGTTGCCCGCGTTCACGGTGACGCGGTTGCCCACGCCCCGGTCGCCGCTTTCGGCCAGGCGCGGGACATTGTCGCGATAGCGCGGACGCGCGATGCCGCGGGTGATGGCGGCGCGGCCGATCAGATTGTCGCTGAAGGCGTAGCGCAGGGTCGCGTTGGGGAAGACCTCGGTGTAGCTGCGCGAGAAGCTGCTGATGGTGAAGCTGTCGTCGTCCTCGTTGAACTGGGGCGCAGCGCCCTCGAACTCGGTGTGCTCCACGCGCAGGCCCAGGATCAGATTGGCCCGGTCGAACTGGATGCGGGTCATGCCGTAGGCGGCGTAGATGTTCTCCTCGGCGGTGTAGTCGGTCGTGGTCGAGTTCGGGATGCGGCGGTTGTCCGGGTCGGCGATGGTCAGCGGACCCTGGCGGTCGAAATAATCCAGGGTCTGACGCGGGTCGTATTTCCAGCCCAGGTGGTAGTCGAAGTTGCGCGATTCCTCGGCCGACATCAGGTCGGCGAAGCTGACGCCGGGGTTGGCCGAGGCGTCCCGGGTGCGATAGCTTTCCTCGTCCGCCTCGATGTCGCGCAGACGCACGCGGGCGCCGAATTTCCACTCCGCCGCCTGGTCGAACAGGACGGTGGGCACGGTCACATTGACCTGGGCGGCCCACTCTTCCTGCAGGGTGTCGGACCAGCGGTTCACATGTTCGCGGAAGCTGTAGTTCGACGGGTCCAGGTGCTCGTTGGAAGTGAACAGCGACAGGTCCGGGTTGTCGTGGTCGCCCGAGAAATCATAGCTGAGGTCGTAGTTCGAGCCTGAGCGGAACAGCAGCTGCTGACGATTGGGATAAGTCTGTTCGCCCCGGGCGAACGAGACGGTGTAGTCCACCGACATGTTTTCCAGGTCGTGCTCGCCGCCGGCGCTGATGGACAGGCTCTCGTCGCGCACCACCCGGTGGCGGAATTCGCGGGCGAAGCGGGCCCCGTCCCAGGACGCCTGCTGCTCGGTGGCGCCGGGCTGGATGTCGCCGTCCTCATAGACGATGGCCAGCAGGTTGCGGAACTCGTCGTCGGTGCGCTGCGCCCAGGTTCCGCGCAGGAAGAAGCGGTTCAGGGCGTCGGGACGATATTCCAGGGCGCCGGTCAGGCTGAGCCGCTCGCGGCGGGTCTCGTAGTCCTTGAACTCCTGCTCCGGCACGCCGAGCATGTCGTCGCCGTTGACGTCCTCGATGATGTCCCAGACGGATTCGATGTTGTCCACGCGGCGGTCGGTCTGGGCGTAGCTGGCCGACAGCAGGGCGCCGAACTGAGCGTCGGGCCCGAAGACGTTGGAGACGGTCAGGCCCAGGCGCTCGTCGTTGGTGTCGCCCATTTCGTTGTGGCTCATGCCCGCATTGGCGCGGATGCGCAGGCGCGGGTCGTCGAAGGGCGAGCGGGTGACCAGATTGATGGAGCCGGCGATGGAATCCGCTTCCTGATCCGGCAGCAGGGTCTTGTTGACCTCCAGCGCATTGACCACGTCCGAAGGTAGGGTTCCCAGGTCCACCGCGCGGGTGTCGGGACTGGTGGAAGGCATGGAGACGCCGTCCACGGTGATGGAGGTGAAGGCCGCCGGGGCGCCGCGCAGGCTGACGAAATTGCCTTCGCCCTGGTCGCGCTCGACGCCGATGCCCGGCACGCGCTGCAGCGCCTCGGCGATGTTGGTGTCGGGGAAGCGGCCGATGGAGTCGGAAGACACCACATTGGTGGTGTTGTCGGCGGTGCGCTGCTGGTTCAGGGCGCGGGCCTGACCGTCTGAAATGGAGCCGATGATGACCACCTCGGCCACCTCTGTGGCGCGGGCCACCACGATGTCGGCCACATTGGCGACGCCGGCGGTCGCGTCGATCACGCGCACGGCGGTGGGCAGACCCAGATAGTCCACCTCGATGGTGGCCTGGCCGGTGGCGGTCCAGGGCAGGATGTAGCGGCCCTGGCGGTCGGTGGCGACGACCGCGCCGGTTTCACGGACGGTCACCCGGGCGCCGGGCAGGCCCGCGCCGTTCTGGTCGGACACGCGGCCGGTGATGACGCTCTGGGCCGTGGATGCGGCGTTCGTGTTGAGCGCGGCGGTCTGCGCCAGGGCCGGCGCGGCGCCCAGCGCCGTGACGAGGGCGAGCGCGGAGGCGCCGAGGCGCAGGCCGGTGGTGAATTTCATGGTGGTCATGGTGCTTGATCCCCGATGCGCCGGTGAGGAGGACCGGCGTTCGATGCGGGGTTAGCGGGGCTTCATGACGCCTCGGCGCAAGCTGGGTGACGGCGGTGCGATGGTTTGGTGACGCTTTTTCATCGCGTTGGAATCGCCCGGATTTTCTCCGGGGCCGGAGAAGATGTCACAGACCCGCGCGCCCCATGGATCGCGCTAAGCCTTGTGAAACATTCACCATGTCAGGATGGCGGCCGTTCTTCAGGGTCCGGTTCCCATGTTCAGAGTTTCAGGCGCCGTCGTCGCCGCCCTGCTTGTCGCGCTCGCGGCCCTCGATGGGGCTCGGGCGGAAGTCCCCCGCCGCACCGTCATGGACCTGTCCGTCGCCGTCGAGGCGCGGGCCGGTTCGGTCACCTTCGACGACCTCTACGCCTTCGGCCGCGAGGCCATGGCGCGCCATGACCGCGAAGGGCTGAACCGGCTCCACCATGTGACCTGGACGGTCCTGAACCAGGGGGATTTCGAGCAGGCCAAACTGTGGAACGGACGCCTGGAAGCCGCTGCGGGGCGGCTGGAGGACGAGCGCTATGCGGCCATCGCCCGGCTGAACGCCCTGACCATCCGCTATGACGAGGGCGAGACCACGGTGGCCGAAGAGGTGGGCCGCATCGCCGACACCGCCGAGGACTGGTTCGTCCGGTCCCACGCGGTGCGCATCCACGCCCTGGCCCTGATGGACCAGGACCAGATCGGCGAGGGGCTGGAGCGGCTGGGCGAGATGGACAGCCGCATCCCCGATTCCGACCCCTACGCCCGCACCGCCCATGCCGGATTGTGGGAGATGACCGGCATGGGGCTGATGAAGCTGAACGACGTGGCCGGGGCCGCCGCAGCCTTTGGACGGTTCGAGATCGACTATGCCGACCCGGCCTATCCGCGCCCGGATTTCGACAGCCTGTACAATCTGGCGCGGCTGTCGGCGCATATGGGCGACACGACGACGGCGGACGCGCTCTATGAGGCGCACCACAGGCTGGCCGTGCGCTCGGGGCTGGAGAGCCTGATCGTCTATGACGCCAATCTGTGCGCCATGACCGCCGAGGCGCGTCAGGCGTGGGGCGATGTGCTGGCGTGTCTGGAGCCCTACGGCCATGACCTGGGCGCCGCCGCCTTCCTGGCGCCGCAGATGCTGCCGCGCCGCGCCGTCGCCCATGCGCGGCTGGGCCGGCCCGAAGCCGCCGCGCGCGACCTGGCGCTGATCCGCGCCCTGACCGAGCGGGGCGAGTTCCGCGAGGAAGGGGTGTCGCGCACGCCCCTGGCGGAGGCCGAGCTGCTGTTCGCGCAAGGCCGCCCGGACGCGGCCTATCAGGCTCTGCGCGATCATTTCATCGCCAACGAGATCGCCACCGCGCGCCGGTTCAGCGCCGGCATCGGCCAGGTCACCGGCGACATGCAGGCCCAGTTGGACGAACGCCGCCGCCAACTGGAGGTCATCCAGGCCAACGCTGATCTTCAGCACGACATGATCCAGGCCCAGCGCTGGATCGTCGGCATCGCCCTGCTGTTCCTGCTGTGCGCGGCCGGGGTGCTGATCTGGCAGGTGCGCCAGAGCCGCAACCTGAAGGACTCCCGCCGCCGGGCGCAGGAGGCCAGCGCCGCCAAGTCCGCCTTCCTGGCCAACATGAGCCACGAGATCAGGACGCCCCTGAACGGGGTCGTGGCCATGGCCGACGCCCTGTCGCGCGCCGAGCTGAAGCCGCGCGAGCACGAGATGGCCGAGGTCATCCGCACCTCGGGCAAGACCCTGGAACGGCTGCTGTCCGACATCCTGGACAGCGCCAAGATCGAGTCCGGCCAGATCGCCGTGGAGCGCGCCCCGTTCCATCTGGGCGAGACGGTGCGCGACATCGCCGTCCTGTGGCGGCTGCGCGCCGAGGAGAAGGACGTGCTGCTGGACGCGCGCATCGACCCGGCGCTGGACCGGGTGGTGGACGGAGACGCGGTGCGGGTGCGCCAGATCCTGGCCAACCTGGTCTCCAACGCCCTGAAATTCACGCACAAGGGCGCCATCACCCTGACCGTGGCGCCGGGAACGGGGGACCGGGTCCGCTTCACCGTGACCGACACCGGCATCGGTTTTGACGCCGAGCAGAAGGCCCGCATCTTCGGCCGCTTCCAGCAGGCGGACGGCTCGATCACCCGCCGGTTCGGCGGCACCGGCCTGGGCTTGGCGATTTCGCGCGACCTGGCGCGGCTGATGGGCGGGGCGATGGACTGCGACAGCACGCCGGGCGCGGGCGCGACGTTCTGGTTCGAGATTCCCCTGCCGCCCGCCGAGGCGGCGACGACGGCCCCGGCCGCGCCCATGGGCCGGGCCGAGATATCCACCCTGCCGCTGAGGGTGCTGCTGGCTGACGACCATCCCGCCAACCGCAAGGTGGTGGAGGTGATGCTGTCCCAGACGGCCGTGGCGCTGACGGCGGTCGAGAACGGCCAGGCGGCGCTGGACGCCTATGCGGCCGGGGACTGGGACATGGTGCTGATGGACATGCAGATGCCGGTCATGGACGGCCTGACCGCGACCCGCGAGATCCGCCGGCTGGAGGCGGGCGCGGGCCGCGCGCGCACGCCGGTGCTGATGCTGACCGCCAACGCCATGGACGAGCACGTCCAGGCCGGGCGCGAGGCCGGCGCCGACGGCCACCTGGCCAAGCCCATCACCCTGGCCGGGCTGTTCGAAGCCATGGGCGCGGTCCTGTCCGGCGCCGACACGGGTGCAGAAAGCGACCGGATTTCAGCGGCCTGATCCTCATGCGTCGAAATCGGTCGCCGCAGCGAAAGGGATAGAGCTACCGGCCCGACGAGCCGCACTCTGGGCACTACCCGATTTGCAAGGTTTCGTAAGTGCTGGACCTGCGGAGCGAGCCGCTTAGCGCCAGAATTGGACATTCGACGCGCTGGATCAAACCATGACATCAACGGACTCTCTGTCCGCCACTCACCGTTGGTTTCATTAATTAAACTGACGATTTTGCTTTTTGGCTAATCACCGGTCATATCGGGCGACTTCGATAGCGCGCCTTTAGTGCCAGCGTACGCACCTTGACCCCAGCGCTGCCGTTGAGCATTTTGTATTTCTCTTTACGCGTAGGTCGATTCTCCGTGAACCGATCTGTGTCGGGCGCTTCGCCAGACCGTACGTTATTGTGAGGTTTAATCGGTAGGGATGGGTCCCGAGGGCTCATCTCTTCGTCGCGGAAGGCTCCTCGGCCTTCGGCCCGATGACCCCTCGCGACCCATCCCTACCTTCACAGGTAAAGAGAGCTAGTTGTCGGACGAGCTGGCAAAAATCTACGCCGACATCGCTGGGCTTCAGCCCCGCTTCAACACGCCATTCCGTTCACTGTTTTTCTGCGGCGGTGTTCGCGGAGCCGGGAAAGAGCGCCCCAAAAGCCTGAGAGACTATCTGTTCAGGAGCCGAGGATTGCGGCTCAAGGCTAACGTCGTATTCGCTGAAGACGCCAACCAGATCTATCGAGAAACGAAATATAACGACCTCATCACGTTTGAGGAGGATATTGCTCGGATCGTCTCCAGCGTCGTTGTGATCGTTGAAAGCCCTGGCTCGTATGCCGAACTCGGTGCCTTCGCCATGAACCCTACGATCAGCAAGTCCCTACGTGTGATCGTTCAGACGGAGTTTTCAGAAACCGAATCGTTTATCCGGTTTGGCCCGATTGAGAAGATGAAGAACGACGATGATGAATCCGTCGCGTTCTTCCCATGGGAAACAAAGAAATCGGGCGGTATCGTAGCTAAGTCCGTAGAAGGGCATTTTCTTGAAATCAAAAGCTTCATAGCTAAAGGCATTGATGCAGCACCAAAATCGCCGCTCTTCCTTGCTGAATATGACGTACGAAAATTCTACGTTATATATTGGGTATTGTACCATTCTTACGCATCATCGCTGGGCGTTCTGTTGTCGGCCGTCAATAAGATTTTGCCCGACATAACTACCCACCAACTTCGAAGATGCCTATACTGCCTGAGGTTGGTCGGTTGGATCGACCGGGTATCCTATGTAAACAAGGATTTCTACTTCGCGCTTTCTTCGGTTGACCCGGTCTCGTACGGCTTTCCCAAAGGCGCTGCGGGTCGTGAACCCTTTGCTCGCCAACTTGCGATCCGGAAAGAATTCGAAGCTCGCGAACCGATCTCGAAATACATCTCCGGCGTTGTGAAAGCTCGGCGTGAGGCGGCAAAATGAGCCGCGTACTGACGGACATCGCTCAGCATCTTGGCGTCGGCACAGAAGACGTACGCAAGTTCATCTTTGCCGCGCCCGCTCGCTACAAGGTCTTCTCCATCCCGAAGCGCCGGGGCGGCCAACGGACGATCGCTCAGCCGTCCGCCCCCCTGAAGGAAATCCAACGGTTTGTAGCGGCAAATCAGCTAGCCGTTTTCCCTGTTCACGACGCGGCGGCGGCCTACGTCGCTGGCAAGAGCATCGCCGACAACGCTGCAAGGCATCGGAATGGGAAATACCTCCTTAAGCTTGATTTCGAGAATTTCTTTAACAGCATCAAGGTCAGGGACTGGAGAAAGATCATTGCGCTAACTCCAAATCACGGCATCGATACCGAAGACTTGCCGCATCTTGATCGAATTTTGTTTTGGGGTGCCGGAACATTCACGCCAGTGATGTTGTCGGTCGGCGCTCCGAGCTCGCCGACGATCTCGAACATGATCATGTTCCGGTTCGACACCGCCGTCGCGCAAAAGGCAGCTGAACTTGGCGCAGTATATACGCGGTATGCCGACGACATTTCCGTATCAGCGCCAACCGCCAAGGTCTGCCTTGAAGTCGAGCGGTTCGCCATCTCCGCCCTGAAGGCTCAAAAGTATCCGGGGCTTCGCTTCAGGGCTGACAAGCGTGGCCTCTACGGGCCTGGGCAACGGCGGCTCGTCACGGGCTTGGTCGTCACTCCCGAGAAGCGCGTCTCACTAGGCCGCGAGCGCAAAAGGAACATCTCTTCGCTCGTGCACAAGGCGTCGCTAGGTAAGTTGGACGCCCCCGAAATGCTTGAGCTGAAGGGTCTGCTTGGCTTTGTTCACAGCGCCGAGCCTCGGTTTTTGCAAACCCTAAAGGCCAAGTACGGAGCGGAAATTGTCCGAAGAATTGCTGCGTTTGAAGTCAAGTAGGTGGGTGGGAGCTAACGCCTAGGGGTTGTTGCCGATTTTAAGGCTCATCCGCAGACCGCCGACAACCTGCCGTTCAGCCCCGCTTAAACTACCGGAGGTACGCTTTCGTTAGGTTGTCTTGATTGGTCACAGCGTTCGCATGGCGACAGCGCTTGGGCCGTGGGGGTTTGTCGTGTTTCAGAAACTCATTTGCGGGCTTTCGGCCGCGCTCCTTAGCTCGGCCTTAGCTACGTCGGCAGCCGCCGATATCAGGGTAATAGTCGTAGCGCTAGAAGACGTGCCATACGCCCTTGGCCCCAACAGCTACATGAACAACCCGACCAGGTACAATAATTCCTTTACTAGGTACGACAATTCTGAGACTCGATATTCTAACTCTCATACCAAGTACGATAACAGCCCCAGTAAGTATGAAAACGGTTCGTCAGGGTCGAGGCGTCTAATCTCCCCTTCCGGTACGTACCTTGGCTATTACGTGTTGTCAGATGATGGTGTGCTGAATCTATACAGCAGTTCGCGACGAGTTGCTTACATGCCCGCCGATGGCGACACTCAAAGCGTTTTTTACTCAAACGCCGAAGCTTGGTGTGGCACTGTGGGCGAACTCGATGGGGAACTGATCCTTGCGATGACGCGCAACTGCTATCTGCAATTCATGCTCAGATAGCTCCCGCAGAAACAACGTCTAGCTGCCACCCGCCATCGTTCCGAGGCGGACGTTGAAGGGGTGCGAACTTGCTGCCTAAGACCGAAAGCGTGGCCGTCGCACCTCGCTTAACAGCGATCGAGAGTTAGAAATATGAAGGTTGAGTTCGAGGAAGTCCTGAGCCTTCAGCTCCATTTCTCAGCAGACAACACGCCACCAATGCAGCGGCGAGGGCTCCTCATCCGCCGCTCCATCCCCGCTCTTATGCGAGAGCGAGCGGCGGAATTGAGGTCAGTGCTTGGTGATTTCGGAGGCGATGATGCTGAAGCGGAAGGGCGTGATGGCACAGGCCGCAAAACGCATGTGCCATGGGTAAGATGGTACTCGGCAACACGATCGCCGTCGGCCCAGGGCGGTTGGTATCTGGTGTACCTTTTCCACCCCGACGCGAGTGGCGTGTCGCTCTGTCTTAGTCACGGATCTACCACGCTGGATAACGGCGTTTACGTCGGCCGGTCAGATGACGAGGTCGCCGAACTGATGGCGTGGGCTCAGGCAGTTGTCGGATCTGAGTTCGCCGGTGATACGTCAGTGCGACAGGGTATCGAACTGGGCGGGCCGCGCCTGGCGCGTGACTACGAACGCACGACCGTGTTCTCAAAGTTCTATGCCGCTGGCGCTGTCCCTGAAGACGAGAGCTTGTTTGCCGATCTCCGTCGCTTCAGCGAGCCCCTTTGGAAACTTTATCGGGCTCAAGATTTGGGTTTGACGCCCGGTGTGTCTCACCCGGACACCGCCGCAATCGAAGCGGTCACCGCTCCTCTAAGGCGGCGCAACGGCGGTCAAGGACGCGGACTATCGGCAGGAGACCGGAAGCTCGTTGAGCTGAGAGCGATGGAACTCGCACGCCAGTGGCTTGAAGACCAAGATTTCAATTACAAAGACGTTTCCGACCGCGACAGCTGCGACTATCGAGCTTCCCGAGGTGGCGAGGAATGGGTGATTGAAGTGAAGGGCACGACGGGAGGGCCCTCATCCGTCCTTCTCACCGCCAACGAAGTCGCCCTGCACCGTGGCCAGTACCCCCGAAACGCTCTCCTTATAGTCCACGGCATCCAGCTAGGACCGGAGCCGGGAAAAGTGGCAGGCGGAGAGCTGTCTGTCTCCTCGCCGTGGCAAATAGACGAGGAACGCCTCAAGCCGGTCTGCTTTGAGTACCGCTTGCCGTGAGTCAAACTCGCAGCCTGGGTGTTTCGGCGGACAATCATACTCCTGGCGCGGGCCGATCGACGAAAGCTGGGGCCTCGTGATCCGCCGCTAGGAGTCATCGCCGACACGCTGACTGGTAACGTGCAAACGCGCAATCACCCTGCCGCTGAGTGGCTTTTCGCCGTTCAGCACCCGGTGCATGTAGGGCCTGCTCACCCTCAACAAGTCCGCCAGCTTGTTTCCACTACCAAACTTGTCGCGAAGCTGCTGGGCGACCTCAAGCCACCTTCGCTGATCTCCAGCCGCTGCCGTTTTCTCTTGGCGGATTCCCTCTAGCGCGCACACGACCGCGAACATCGATCGCATCGTCACTCGCCGGTCTTTCCGTAAGGCCGTGAGCGTGTGATGCGAGACCCTGGCCTGCAAAGTCAGCTGCCGATCGCTGATCCCGAACTCAGCCTGCAATGCATTCAGGTCAGCGATGAGCTTCTGCCGATCCTCCATGGCGACTCCATAGAGGATCGGATCGTCGCCTTCGCCGAACACCTCCCGCTGGTCGAGATTGTCGGCTTCCTTGCCGATCGCCGATGCCGCCCATGCCTCGACATGGCGTCGCGACAACGTCCCGTGCTCCGCATCTTCGCCGCCCCGGAACTTCGACTCTGAATGCAGGTGATGCCGCGACAGCGTGCGGCGATAGGAGCGCAGATGCCGCCATCCGATGGCTTTGCCGGTCTGCCGATCAAACACCTCGGGTCGATCGGAAGTCAGGTCCGACGAATATCGCGACGCCGGCTTGGGAGATCGCTTGCGCCAAAGCGATGAGCTCAATGCCTTTGGATCAACCGACGCCATCTCCAAACGAGACTTCGCCTGGTAGGTCAGCAGGAAGTTGAACGGCCACACCCGGTCCCGTTCAGAGACGCCGACATTGTAGCCCTTGAACCAGTTCAGGAGCGTTTGGTTGGTTACGCCGTAGCGGGTCGCCGCGGCCTCATCGATCCCAGGCAACCGATCCAAGTCCGGGCGATCGGGCCGGTCCGCGTCATGGGCACGAAGGATCTCAGTCCATAGGTCTGACTGCCAAAGCTGAACGCCGATCCGGCCCGTCCGCGTGGGGTCCGGGTCTTTGTACGGCGCGATCAGATGTCCAAGGCCATGCCGCGACGCCTTGCGGATCACAGGCTCGCCGGTCTCGTCGCGATCAAACAGGACATAGCGCTTGGCGGAGATCGCGAGGCAGTTCACCGGGCGCAGAGCGTCAGGCTCTTTGTGTCGGCCGGGCGGGAAGTTGACCTTCTCCAGTTGAAGGATCGACCCCTTCACGTCGTAGGGATTGAGCGGTTCGAACCATCGCCGGACCGCTTCGACACGACCCCGGAACACCTCGACTGGAAGTCCGGCGGGATTGGCGATCGCCAGACTGTCTGTATCGCAGAACGCCCAATCCAACCCCTGATCGAGGACGTTGCATTCAGCCGACGCCAGCATAAGACGCGCCGCGCCGGTGATCAGACTGCCCAGGAGCGGATGGAAATACCGCCCCGGCTGCTCGATCTTTGAGGTGTTGATCCGCCGCCCCTTGCCGCGATGGTCATAAAGGGTGACGGCGCGCGAGCGCTCGAGTGACCGCACGTTCAGTTCGACGAAAATGCCGTAGCTCGTCGAGTTCGCCAGAATCTTGAGGCCCTGCTGATCAGCCTCCAGCCGATCACGATCGGAGCCGGCGGCGTCATCCTGGCGCGCTTGAATCCGGCGGCGCTGGTTAATGATCGAGGCGTAGAAATCCTCAGCGGCGGGATTGAGGTTGCCTCCCGCAAGACGGACGGGCTTGAGCCCGCCTTGCGACTGGCGCGGCGTGAAGCGAATCGCCGCGATGATTTCCGGCGTCTTACCGCCCAGCAGCTTGGCGGCCAGCACGTCGGCCAGGGTGAACCACAGGGGCTCGTGGCTCGTCAGCCGGTTCACACCGATGGTGGCGGGTTGATCCGGTTCATATTGCGCGCGGACGGGAAATACATCGTTGTCAGGGCGCACCTGCACAATCATATGCAGACGCTGCCACGTCAGCGGATCGCGCAACTGATCGAGATCGCAGGTTTCGACGAAAGCCCGGCATTCGTCGGTGGCGTCAACCCAATCCATGCCTTCCGCGACGACAAACCGCCAAAGCCCCATAAGGGTGCATACGGTCGGATACATCGACAGGAAATCACAATGGATGACCGACGTGATGTCGCGCCGGATATGCACTTCGGAGCGACCGCCGTAATAGGTGCTCATGATCTGGCCGATCAGTTCCGGCGGGAAGTTGGGCTGCGCCTCCATCCAGGGCCGGACGCCCATCGCCTCAAGATAGGCTTTACCGAGGCTGGCTTCGCTATAGAGCTCGTTCAGCCCCGTTTGCGACAAGCCCAGCCCGGCATACCGTTTCGCCAGCACGTCGAAACATTCCCAGGTCGCCTGAACATCATTCAGGCAATAGGCGACCATTTCCGGTGTCAGCCGTCCCTCATAGGAATCCAGCGGACTTTTGGGCGTCGTCTTCAAAAGCGCCGTGAGACTCGCCAGCGAATGGGATTGGCCCAGCAAAGCGGCGGCCAGCGTCTTTACATCGACGAAGAAGCCACGATCGGGTTTCTTGTCCTGGCCGTTGCGCCCGGCGAAATTGATGAAGGCGGCGCGTTGGGAAAGATGCTTCACACGGACATTGGGACGACCGTCCGCCAGGGTGAAGCTGAACCCGCCCTTCATCGAACCCTTGCCGTAAGTGTGATTGATCGCCAGGCGCGAGAGGTCGAACGGCAGATTGAAGCCGACGATCATCGCTCCGACTTCAAGGCCCCAACCGAAGATCACCCGTTCGACGAATTCCGCCCGCGAATAGAGTTCTAACCGCTCGCCGTCATCGCTCGGCTGTAGCGTTCGAAACGCCGCCTCAAGATCGGCGCGATCCTCATCTGGCGCATCGTCAGCGTGAAACAGACCACGCATGATGAGAGCGCCACGATCCCTGATCTGGAATGCGCCGAACCTGAGACGTTGTGACGGGTCGGTTGCGGTTTCGGTGTCGAAGGTGATGCTGACCCCGGACGTCCAACCAATCCGACTGTCCTTACGCCCGTGTCGGCGTGGGCTCGCAACATAGGCGCGAAGCTGGATGATGAGCCGGTCGATTGAATCGTCGATCGGCTCGCTTCCTGTTTCACCCATGCAATTCAGTCGTCCTGGGAATCGTCTTTTCCAGCCTGTTTGAACATGAGCTCGGCGGCTTCGCCCAGATGGTCCGCGATGAATGTTAGGTAATCGCGTACGGAGAGGAGCATGTGCCCTTGACGTTGGAATGGATCGCCCGGCGTAACGCCGACACGCGGATGTTCATCCTCAGCGCGGGCGCTCCGCTTCCGGTGGCAGTTCACGCATAGGCCCCAGCATGTGTCGCCGAGGGCCCGACGGTAAATGTGATCGGCCTCGAAACACACTGGGTCCGACTCGCCGCAAATGCAGCGAATGTTCGTGACGCCGAGGCGGCGCAGGGCGCGGCGACGAAGGGCAGCGCGGCGGCGATAGGTTTCCAGCGCATCCATCACTGCACGTCCGCGTAGATTTCGATGAAGTTCAGATCATCGACGGCTTCCATCTTCCGAAGCACATTCGGGCGGGTTTCGAAGGCGTGGTAGCGGTCATGCACGTCGTAAACGCCGGTTCCCTCGAATGGGAAAAGGTGCTCGTCGTCATTGGTGCTGAGGAACCGATCGACGGCCCGCCAATAGGCGCTCACCTCGCTTCCCTGATCGTTCGTCAAGGTGACGCTGGTGAGTTTTCCCTGTGATGCGATCCAGAAAGCCTGTGGGCGCAGATCGAAGATGATCCAACGCCCGCGCTCGCGCTGCGATGTCGTATGCAGCAGACGGTGACGCCGCAGTTTTTCCACGGACACGCCTTCGGCCCTGGCGGCGGCGGCCTGTGACGCGCCACGCCTCATATGGGCGAGGGCGCGTTCAAGGGACGCGCTGCGATCAATCGCGCCGGGCGGCGGCTTGGGCAGGTCAGCGGCGCGCGGATGCCCCCGCGCCGCCGATCGGCTTTTGCCGAGGGTGAGGCCGCGCTCGATCCGACGTTGGTATTCGAGTTTGTAGTTTCGGTTGCGAGTCATCGCTCCGCTCCCATCTGTTCAAGGGAGCGCGACCATGAAGAATGCTCTTGAGTGGGAATCGACGTTTGGCGGGGAGCTCTTACAGATCACCGCCGCCGGGATGGTTGGCGCAGAACGAATTCCGGCGTCAACTCGAAAGCCTTGGCGGTGCGGCGTCCGATCGCCAGCTTGAGCGCTGGCGCGGCGAAGGGCTGTTGCCAAGGCCGCGCCAGACGCCACGCTATGGACTCGATGGCAAGGTGTCAGGCAGCGATGTCTGGCATTCGCCGCGAGAGGCCGAACAGGCTGTGGCGGCTGAGCGCGCTATGAACAGCGTCCATTCAGTCAGCCGCGCTGGGGGGATTCTCTGGGTCGCCGGATATGACGTGGATGAGCGCCATTGGCGACCGGCGCTCGTGAAAGCCGATAGGGTTGGTCGGCTGGTTGGGCAATGGGGGCGCAGGTTTCTCAAACGCGATGACACCGGCCCGACACTCGGCGAACGCATCGTCGCAATGCGGAGCCTGAGCGGTGTTTTGCAGAAGGTAGTGAGAAAGGCGCGCGAGGAAGGCCGGGCTCGCGTCATTGATATAACTGTCGATATCGCCGTCGGGAAATTCTCGGGGTTCAGCCTATCGGCGTCTTATGATGAAGATTCCGAACAAACCCTGGTCGAGCAGGGATTAGGGCTTGATCGTGGAGTGAGGCACCATATTCGCGGCAAAAGCCTCAGGCTTGGTGTCGAGTTGTCCAATGTCCTGGTTGCTATGTCGATCCCATTGGCTTTGGAGGAGCTCACCGATCGTGAAATCGCCATTGCTCGCCACGACGCGCGCAATGCTATGAAGATCGCGTATTGCTTCTACGAGGCGACTGCTTGGATTTACGGCCCCGGATCATTTGGCCTTCAGCTCGTGAAGAGCGTGGTCCGCTTTCTGCCGCTGGATTTGATCCGCGCATTTTCGATTGGATTTGCCCGCTTGCGCCGCCAGCCAAGCGCGGTGCTCAGGAGCGATGAGATTGCCGCACTCGCCGCCGAGGCTGAAAGAGTTTGGCTTATGTCCATGTGGCTGCGCGACGTTTATGAGCGAGGCGGGGAACCGGCGAAAATCATCAATCCGAAACGCCTGAGATCGGCCCTGACGGATTCCGTTTCGTATCAGAATTTGCTAAAAGAATTGGCGGGTCTTGAACTCGCCAAGCGCGAGTTTCGACCGTGGGATCAGTGGCTGAAATCAGCGGGCAAGACGATGTCGCCTGGGCTGCTCGCAATGAGCATTGGAGCGCCCGAAACGATCGCGTTCGACGACGTGGTGGAAAGCATGAACGCCCTCGCGAACCCCTGATCCTTTGCGGTCACGGCGTTTCGCTGAGGGTCGATAAAGGGACGCTGCTGATCCGCGACGGCTTCACGCACTGGCCGCAGGAGCGGCGGGAAATCCGGCTGTTCAGAGGCGCGCGCGATCTGCCTCCCCGGATCGTGATGCTCGACGGCAGCGGTTCGCTATCCTTCGATGTGGTGGACTGGCTTTCCGAACAGAACGTCCCGCTCATCCGGCTCGACTATCAGGGGGATGTGGCGAGTGTGATCGGCGGTTCCGGGTTCGCCATGTGCCCTGACAAGGTTCGCTGGCAAATCGAAACCCGCGATGATCCCGACAAGCGGCTGGCGTTCTCCTGCGAACTGATCCGCCGGAAACTGGAAAGCAGTTTGCACACCCTGCATCTCGTCATTCCCGCCAAGATGGCGGCCCCGGCGATCGCGCGGATCGAAACATCACTGGATCGCATCAACGGCGGTTCGGTGGCGGGCATCGAAGACCTGCGCATGATCGAGGCCGTCGCCGCCGCAGCATACTTCGCCGCATGGAAGGGCTTGCGTCTCGAATGGCGCTCGCGGCGCAGGCATCCAATCCCCGACGCATGGCTGACGATCAACGGGCGCAACTCCTTAGGCGGCAGGCGGTCCCTGTCGAACCGGAACGCCAGACACCCGATGAATGCGGTCCTGAACTACGCCTATGGGATGCTTTCCAGTCAGGTGCAGATCGAGTTGATCGCGAAGGGCTACGACCCCCGACGCGGGATCATGCACCACGACCGAAAAGAGGCCGACGCGCTAGCCTTCGTCTTCGACATGATCGAACCCCGTCGCGCCGAGGTGGACGCCAAGGTGCTCAGGTTCATGCTGTCGTCAGTGTTCACGGGCGCTGATTTCGTGATCCGCTCAGACGGTGTGTGTCGGCTTGCCCCGCAATTGGCGCGGCGCGTTTGTCAGGTGGTTTCCCAGTGAAGTGCTAAGCCTCACGAACGTTGGGATCATGGCTGGCGAACATAAACGACCGCCAGGACGCGGCCACGTCGATCTTCAAGCTGGCCTCGCATGGGACGATAGGAACCGGCTTCAAAGTCTATTTCCCCGACGAACCTGCGTTCGCCATCGGCGCTCACATACACCCCGCTCGCATTCGACCCGGCGTTGTAGGAACCGGTGAACCTTTCACCGTTCCTGAATTCAAACTCCCCCCGCATCGGGACCGGGACAGGATTGGTGACGCCCCAAACCCATCCGCTAAAGCGTCGAAGGGATGATTCCGGCGCGGGTTCGTATTCACCCATCCCATTGTTCACAACGCCCGTGAGCTTGGCCCCGTTCGCCCAGGACAGTTCCCCGAACATGGCCCCGCCATCGTCGCCATAGGGAACGGCTGACATTACGACGCCATCTCCGACTGTTTGCAGTTGCGGCCCACGCCCAATGGCGCTGCGAAGACCGGTCAACCGTCGAGCTTGTCCGGCCAGCCTCTCGCTGGAGCGCGCTTCTTGCGTAGCCTGTCTCGCTTCCTGCCTGGCTGCCGAAATGACGTCATTCAAACGAACATCAGGAATGGCGCGTGGGTCTGCTTGCGGCCATTCAAGCTGGGCAGGGAAAAGCGCTTGAGCGCTTGCAAGTGGTGTCCCGCACACCATCGTTGCGGCAATGGTCAGCGCGGATGCGCACACGATAAACCGCCGTTTACGAAAGTCGGTCGCTGTTACCGTCATTGGAAGCTCTCCCATGAAACGTTGCAGGCAGCTTGGGAGATGGGGCATAAAAATAACCTAATAAGGATATTTAATCACCTCGTAGTGGCGGTGATTTCTGCGCTGTTGATGGTGGTGATCATGATCACCCCACGACAGATCAAAGCGGCGAGAGCCTTGCTCGGCTGGTCGCAACAGGACTTGGCCGACCGGGCGATCATCTCTCTGAACGCCTTGACCCGGCTTGAGCGAGGCCAAGTGGATTCACGTCTCAGCACCTTGCAAGCCGTCGAAAACGCCCTGATCCGTGGCGGCGTGGAATTCATCACCGCCGACGATAAGGGAGAAGGCGTGAGGCTTCGTCGCCCTGTGGATTGAGGACAGCCTCAACTTCGTACCCGCCGAATCTCTGCACGAGCCTAGTGCCCAAAGTGAGGCTCATCAGGCCCGTAGCTTTATCCCTCGCCGCAGCGAAAAAGAACATATTGCGAACGAGAACAAACCGTGCACATAGTCGCGGCGTCGAACGGGGGCGGTCCTAGGCGGGGTCTCTCCGGGATGCGACGGGAATCGTGGCAAGAGGAGAGGATCGGAACATGGCGCAGGCGGCATTGAAACTGGTGGGCAAGGAAGACGCGGACAAGACACGGGCGCTGGAGGCGGCGCTGGCCCAGATCGACCGGGCGTTCGGCAAGGGCTCGGTGATGAAGCTGGGCAAGGGCGGGGTGGTCAACGAGATCGCCAGCGTCTCGACCGGCTCGCTGGGCCTGGACATGGCGCTGGGCATCGGCGGGCTGCCCTATGGGCGGGTGATCGAGATCTTCGGGCCGGAATCCTCGGGCAAGACGACCCTGGCGCTGCATACGGTGGCCGAGGTCCAGAAGGCGGGCGGGACGGCGGCCTTCGTGGACGCGGAACACGCGCTGGACCCCAGCTACGCCCAGAAGCTGGGGGTCAATCTGGACGACCTTCTGGTGTCGCAGCCGGACAACGGCGAACAGGCGCTGGAGATCACCGACACCCTGGTGCGCTCCGGCGCGGTGGACATCGTGGTGGTGGATTCGGTGGCGGCCCTGACGCCGCGCGCCGAGATCGAGGGCGAGATGGGCGACAGCCTGCCGGGCCTTCAGGCGCGGCTGATGAGCCAGGCGCTGAGGAAGCTGACGGCCTCCATCTCGCGCACCAACTGCATCGTCATCTTCATCAACCAGATCCGGCACAAGATCGGGGTGATGTATGGCTCGCCCGAGACGACGACCGGGGGCAACGCGCTGAAGTTCTCCGCCTCGGAGCGCCTGCACATCCCCCGCATCGGCGCCATCAAGACCCGCGACCAGGTGGTGGGCAACAGCACCCGCGTGAAGGTGGTCAAGAACAAGGTGGCGCCGCCGTTCCGCGAGGTGATCTTCGACATCATGTACGGCGAGGGCATCTCCAAGATCGGCGAGATCATCGACCTGGGCGTCAAGGCCGAGGTGATCGAGAAGTCCGGCTCCTGGTTCAGCTATGACAGCCAGCGCATCGGCCAGGGCCGCGAGAACGTGCGCGAGTTCCTGAAACAGAACCCCGACGTGGCGGCCGCCATCGAGAAGGCGGTGCGGGGCCACGCCGGCCAGATCGCCGAGGAGATGCTGGGCGGGCCCGAGCCGGAGGAAGGCCAGGACGACTGATCGGGTCCTGACAGAGAGAGATGCTCCGCCCGGCCGGTCCCCGCGACCCGCCGCCGACCCCGCGGGGATCGGGCCGGATGGAGCCGTGGGGGGGGGGGGGGGGGGGGG
>JAEZCL010000284.1 GCA_023433585.1 Pseudomonadota bacterium | reverse complement strand
AGCAGAACGGATGGTTGGCCTGGCTCGCTGGCTTGCCGCAGATCGGGCAGGGCACCGTCTTCCTGAGCTTGATGACTTCGGCCATCAGACCGCCGACAGGCTCGACTGGTTGAGCCAGTTGAAATGCACGGGATAGCCCTCGCCCGCGAGCAGCGACACTGTCTCGTTGAGCGGCAGGCCGACGACGCCGGAATAACTGCCCTGGAGCTTGATAACGAAGGCGCCGGCGATGCCCTGGATGGCGTAGCCGCCCGCCTTGTCGCGCCACTCGGCGCTGGCGAGGTAGCTTTCGATCTCGCGGGCGGAGAGCCGCTTGAAGCGCAGGCGGGTTTCGACGAGGCGCTTGCGTGTGGCGCCCGAGGGCGTGATCACGGTGACGCCGGTGAAGACGCGGTGCGAGCGGCCCGACAGGAGGCGGAGGCACATGGAAGCCTCTTCCATCGTCTCGGCCTTGGGCAGGATGCGGCGGCCGACGGCGACCACCGTATCGGCGGCGAGCACCAGCGCATTGGCGGCGATGCCCGTCGTCTTGGCCTTGTGCTGGGCGGCGATGGCCTTCTGGTCGGCGAGGCGCTGGGCGAGTTTTCGCGGGAGCTCGTTCTTTTCAGGCGTCTCGTCGATATGGGCCGGGACCAGATGCTCAGGCTCGATGCCGATCTGGTTCAAGAGGGCCAGGCGGCGCGGCGAGGCGGACGCGAGGATGAGCTCGGGACGGGCGGCCATATGTACCTCTGGATGTTCCCGCGCTTAGCGGAAGCGGTAGGTGATGCGGCCCTTGGTCAGGTCGTAGGGAGTCATTTCGCACAGCACCTTATCGCCGGCGAGGACACGGATGCGGTTCTTGCGCATGCGGCCAGCGGTGTGAGCGATGATCTCGTGCTCATTCTCGAGCTTCACGCGGAAGGTCGCGTTGGGCAGCAGCTCACTGACGACGCCCGGAAACTCGAGCAGTTCTTCCTTCGACATGCAGTCTCTCTCGCCCTGGGGACCGGATTCGGGCCGCGGCGGGCGAAACGCGGCGCGAAAATGAACGCGGCCTAATGCACCAAAACGGGCCGCGCGTCGAGTTCTGACACGGAAAAGGGCGGCGAACCCTCGTCTCCTGCCCGCAATATGCGGAAAAGGACCGCGCCCGCGTCACCTCCCATCTCAGGAGATGAGCGGCGCCAGGGTCAGCGCCGCCAGAGGGCGCAGACCAGGGTGAACAGCCGCCGGGCGGTCTCATGGTCGACCGCGACCTTGCCCTCCAGCCGCGCCTTCATGGCCTCGGCGCCTTCGTTGTGCAGGCCGCGCCGCCCCATGTCGACCGACTCGATCTGGCTGGCCGACGATCCGCGCAGCGCCTCGTAATAGCTGTCGCAGATCAAGAGATAGTCGCGGATGACCGCCTTCAGCGGGGTCAGGGACAACAGATGCGCCTTGCGGTAATCCGGTCCCTCGATCTCCATGGCCAGGCGGCTGTCCTGCAGGGACAGCTTCAGGCGATAGGGGCCACGCGCGGCGCCGGCCGGTTCGAAGCTGTTCTTCTCCACCAGATCGAAGATGGCCACGCGCCGTTCATGCTCGACCTCGGCCGTGGTCGAGGGCAGCGACGCTTCGTCCAGGTCGACGGCGTTCAGGCGATGTTCGCCGCTCACGCCGGATCCTCTTCCGTCATCGGGCCGTGGGTGGGCGCGCGCCGGGCGCGCCAGCGCTCGGAAATATCGGCCAGCACCGCGTTGGTGCACTCCACGTCCACGCGCAGGTCGCCGCCGCCCGCGAACATCATGATGATCCGCCCGCCCGGCGCCTCGCCCGGCACGAAATCCATGGTCAGCAGCTCCAGCGGGATTTCCGGCGCTCGCGGCAGGTCGCGGCTCATCACCGCCATGACGTCGCCGAATTGCAGCGCCGCCTGAACCCGCGTGCCGCCGCATTCCCAGCAGAACCGGCGCAGGGTGATGGTCAGCCGCCGCGCCGCGCTTTCCCAGCGGATGTCGGCCGGCGTCAGGATGGCGTCCTGGAGGGCGGCCGAGATGATGAGCAGATCCTCGTGATCCTCGGCCAGCAGGCGCAGGGGCGGCAGCGCCGCCTTCGCGTCGTCCGTCACCTCGTCGTCCGTCTCCTCGTTCCTGACCGTCTCAGTGTCCGTCATCATGCCCTTTCAGGCGCCGGATATCGGCGCCGCAGGCCCCCAGCTTCTCCTCCAGCCGCTCGAAGCCGCGATTCAGATGATAGACGCGCCCGATGGTGGTTTCACCTTCCGCCGCCAGTCCCGCTATGACCAGGCTGACCGAGGCGCGCAGGTCGGTGGCCATGACCTCGGCGCCGTGCAGGGCCTCCACCCCGCGCACATGGGCCTCGCCGCCGTGCACCGAGATGTCGGCGCCCAGGCGCATCAGCTCGGGCGCGTGCATGAAGCGGTTCTCGAAGATGGTCTCGGAAATCACGCTCTCGCCGTCGGCCAGGGTCATCAGGGCCATGAAGGGCGCCTGCAGATCGGTGGCGAATCCCGGATAGACCTCGGTGGTGACGTTCACGGGCCGCAGGCGGCGTTCGTCCCGCCGGACGCGCAGGCTGTCCGCCGTCTCGTCCACGACGACGCCGGCCTCGCGCATCTTTTCGGTGAAGGCGTCCAGCAGGTCAGGCCGTATCTTTGTCAGGGTGACGTCGCCGCCGGCCATGGCCGCCGCCGCCGCATAGGCGCCCGCCTCGATGCGGTCGGGAATGACGCTCCAGTCCGCGCCCGACAGCGATCCGACGCCGGTGATGGTCAGGATGTCGGTGTCGATGCCCTCGATCCTGGCGCCCATGGCGTTCAGGCAGTGGGCCAGGTCGCCGATCTCCGGCTCCCGCGCGGCGCCCTTCAGCACCGTCACGCCGTCCGCCAGCACCGCCGCCAGCAGGGCGTGTTCGGTCGCTCCCACCGAGACGAAGGGGAAGGTGATCTCGGCGCCCTTCAGGCCGTGTGGCGCCTGGGCCGACACATAGCCTTCCTCCAGCTCGATCACGGCGCCCAGCGCGCCCAGCGCCTGCAGGTGCAGGTCCACCGGCCGCGCCCCGATGGTGCATCCGCCGGGCAGGCTGACCCGCGCGTGGCCCGTGCGCGCCAGCAGCGGCCCCAGCACATTGAACGAGGCCCGCATCTGGCGCACCAGTTCATAGGGGGCGAAGGTCGAGGTGATCTCGCGCGCATGCAGGACCGTTTCGGATCCGGCGTCCGTCTCGCGTTCGTCGACGCCGACGCCCAGGCCCTGGAGCAGTTCGCCCAGGAACCGCGTGTCGGCCAGGCGCGGCATGTTGGTCAGGCGCAGCGGCTGATCGGTCAGCAGCGCCGCGGCCATCAGCTTGATGGCGGAATTCTTGGCGCCGCTGATCGGGATGATCCCGTTGAGCCGGGCGCCGCCGGTGATGGCGATGCGGTCCATGAAGTCTCTGTTGCGGCCCCGCTTTGGGGGGAGGCGGAGCGAGGCCGGCTATCTAGCCTGTCTCGCGCCGGGGTTGGAAGGTCCGTTGTGGCCCCGCGATGCGATTGATGGCGCGGGCGCGCCGGCGTCTCAGTCGTCCTGGTCCGAATCGGCCTGGTTGGCGGCGGCGGCGCGCGCACCGGTCTTGCGGCGCCTCAGATTCGTCCTGAGCGCGGCGGCCAGGCGCGCCTCGCGTTCCGCCTTCGCCTTGGCGGCGTGGGTCTGGACATCGCTGGACGGAGGAGCGGCGGGCGTTTTCATGGTCGCCATAAGAGAACGGGCGCGCGAATGCGATCAAGAGGGCGTTTTCGGCTTTGCATCGGGAGAACGTATTGGCTATACGGCCGCTTCCTCAGATTCCGCCGCCGTAGCTCAGTGGTAGAGCGCATCGTTGGTAAGGCTGAGGTCGTGGGTTCGATTCCCCCCGGCGGCACCATTTACGGAAAAGGCCCGGAGATCTCCGGGCCTTTTCTCATTTCACCAGTCGGGCGCTCGCGGGACCGTCATCGGATCCGCCGGTCCGAAGCGCCGGGCGTCGAAGTCGTAGGGCGCGTAGGGATCGTAATGGTGGAGCCGCCCGCCTTCCGATCGGCCGTAGCGGAGGCTGAGGAATCCGGTTTCGCCGAGGGACGCGTCCATGCGCAGGTCGAAGGCGCGATAGCCGTGTCAGCCGGGCGGACGGTCTCCGCGATCCAGCGGATCGGGCAGGGGCTCGCCCTGGGGGATGAAGGTCAGGGCGGCCGAGTTGATGCAATAGCGCAGGCCAGTCGGCGGCGGGCCGTCCGGGAACACATGGCCCTGATGGCTGTCGCAGCGGGCGCAGCGGGTTTCGATCCGCACCATGCCGTGTGAGGTGTCCCTGACCTCGGCCACATGGCCCGGGTCATAGGGCGTGTTGAAGCTGGGCCAGCCGGTCCCGCTCTCGAACTTGGTCACGGTCTGGAACAGCGGCAGGCCGCACAGGCGGCAACAGAAGACGCCCGCCCGCTTCTCCTCCAGCAGCGACCCGCAGAACGGCGCCTCGGTGCCGTGGTTCAGCAGGACGCGCCGCTCCTCGTCGTTCAGGCCATGTTCGAGGATGGCCAGCTGTGTCGGGCTGGGGGGCGTCAGGTCAAAGCCTGAGGCGGAGCGGGCGGGCGGCGCTGTCTCTGTCATGACTCGAAAATAGGAAGCGCCGGTCGGTGTTCCAACAGCGCCGCCTTCTCCTCCCCACGCCGTGGGGAGGAGA
>JAEZCL010000281.1 GCA_023433585.1 Pseudomonadota bacterium | reverse complement strand
GCCGTGGGCGCCGCGACATCTTCGGGCTGCGCGAGGGGCGCCGTGTCCGGGGCGAAGGCGACGCCGATGTCGGCGGCCCGCGCCTGAGGATCGGGGGCCAGGGTGGCGAAGCCCAGCACAGCGCCGGGCTGGATCGGCGGCCCCGGCACGGTCAGCATCTGATGGCCGATCTCGCTTCCCTCGGCGTCCAGCAGGGCCACGCGCACCACCGGCGGGCTGATCGGCCGGTCCCGCACGTTGCGAAGGGCCCCCGAGATCAGCACCTGGCCGGGACGGTTCGGCGCCGGGCGCGCCTGGACGGCCTCGAACTCCAGCCCCACCGGGTTCACCGGGATCCCGGCCATGGCGTAGGCGGCGGCGGCGCGCGGATAAAGCTCCACCACCTGCACCCGGAACAGGAAGGCCCCGCCCATCAGCCCCAGGAAGATGCAGGCCAGGCCCGCCCAGACCGCGCCCACGGCGGCGACCCGCCGCATGCGGCGCTGATGCTCGGCGCGCGCGCGGAAAGCGCGGGGAAGCTCAGGGGCCGGGGCGTCGGCGAGGGCCTCGGGCGTGTGCTCGTCCCGGCGGCCGAATCCGGCCGGGGGCGCATCGGCCGCGGCCGCGCCGTCGGCGGAGACGACCAGGTCCAGCGGCTCCTCGGACACGGCCCGCCAGGTGTGGGCGCAGGACTGGCAGCGCACACGGCGCCCATCCGGCCCCAGACGCTCATCGGGGACGAAATAGCTGGTGGCGCACTCGGGACAGGTCAGTATCATGGCCGCGAATGCGAGGCGTACCGCCCCCTCCCGATGGATCGCCCGAGCGGCGGTCCCGACACGCTCAGAATCGAATGCCGTCTCCGTCCCGCCGCACTGCCGGCAGCCCCGCGCCCGACTTCACCGAGACCGCCCGGCTGGACGGCGTGGAATTCGGTTACGCGCAAGGCCCCCGAGTGCTTCGGGACATCGACCTGATATTGGCGCGCGGCTCTTTCCACTTCCTTACCGGGCCGTCCGGAGCCGGAAAGTCGTCGCTGCTGCGGCTGCTTCACCTGGCCGCCCGCCCGACCGCCGGGCGGGTCCGCCTGTTCGGCGAGGATGTGAACCTGATTCGCCGCCGGGACGCGCCACGGTTCCGCCGCCGCATCGGGGTGGTGTTTCAGGATTTCCGGCTGATGGAGCACCTCAGCGTCTTCGACAACGCCGCCCTGCCGCTGCGCCTGACCGGCGGGCGGGCGCGGGACCATGCGCCGGACGTGGAGGAGATGCTGCGCTGGGTGGGCCTGGGCGGCCGCATGGACGCCCTGCCCGCCACCCTGTCGGGCGGCGAGAAGCAGCGGCTGGCCATCGCCCGGGCCGTGATCGGCAAGCCGGACCTGATCCTGGCCGACGAACCCACCGGCAATGTGGACGCAGCCATGGGCGCGCGCCTGCTGAGGCTGTTTCAGGGACTGAACCAGATGGGCGTCACTGTCCTGATCGCCAGCCACGACCAGGCGCTGGCCGAACGCTCCGGCGCCGGGGTGCTGAGGCTGGAGGACGGACGCCTGCATGGGGGCGGATCATGAAGCGCCGCGCCGACCTTCTGCCGCGCGATCCGGGGGGCGAGATCTGGCTGGGCGCGGTCATCGCGGTGCTGTGCTTCATCGCTTGCCTGGCCGCGGCCGGCGCTCTGGCGGCGGACCGGGCCGCCCATGGCTGGAGCGCGCGTTTGCAGGCCGAGGCCACCGTCCAGGTGCGCCCGCGCGTGGACGAGACCGGCGACGCCGCCGCCGCCCGCGCCGCCGAGACCCTGGCGAGCGTCACGGGGGTCGAGGAGGCCCAGGCCCTGGACCGCCAGGCCGCCGAGGCGCTGATCCGGCCCTGGATGGGCGAGGCGGCGCTGACGGACCTGCCTTTGCCCCATCTGGTGACCGTGCGGCTGACGCCTGAGAACCCGGCCACGGCCGAGGCGCTGGGCGAGGCGCTGGCCGAGGCGGGCCTGGACGCCTCGGTGGACGACCATTCGCTGTGGCGCGGCGAGGTGGAGCGCTCGGCCATGACTCTGACGGCCCTGGCGCTGGCGGCCTTCGTCCTGACCGCCCTGGCGGCGGGGTCGGCCATCGCCTACGCCACCCGCGCGGGGCTGGAGGCCCGGCGGCGCGAGATCAACGTCCTGACCCTTTCCGGCGCGACCGAGGGCCAGATCGCCTGGCTGTTTCAGAAACGCTTCGGATGGCTGGCCGCCTGCGCCGGAGCAGCGGGGGGGGCGGCGGCGGGACTGCTGCTGGCGGGACTGCGCCTGATGGGCGGCGAAGGGGGCGTGAACCCGGCCCTGCCGCTGGTCTGGAGCGACCTGCTGGTCATCTCGCTTTCGCCCTTGCTTGCCGCTACGGTGGCGTTCGCCGCCGCATGGCTGGCCGCCCGGCGGGCCCTGAACGGCGCATGGGCGAACACCCCGGAGCGCGCCGCATCCGGGCGAGGGAGCGTCGAATGAGATTTCTGAGCGCCGTGGCCATCGTGGTGCTGCTGTGGGGCGTGGGCCTGTTCGCCTTCGCCGACCGGGTGCGCTCCATCACACCCGCGCCCGAGCCGGCCGCCACTGACGGCATCGTGGCCCTGACCGGTCCTTCGGCCGAGCGCGTCAACACCGCCGTGCGCCTGCTGGACCAGGGCAAGGCCGAACGTCTGCTGGTCTCCGGCGTCAACCGCGAGGTGCGCCGCGAAGAGTTGCGCGCCCTGGTGCCGGGTTCCAGCGGGCTGTTCGACTGCTGCGTCGATCTGGGCTTCGACGCCGAAGACACCATGGGCAACGCCCAGGAGATCGCCGCCTGGGCCCGCGCCAACGACTTCGACAGCCTGATCGTGGTGACCTCGGACTATCACATGCCGCGCAGCCTGCTGGAGATCCGGGGCATGGCGCCCGAGGTCGAGTTGACGGCCCATGCGGTGCGCACCCCGTCGCTGGACACCGACAACTGGTGGCGCTCGCCCGCCGGCGCCCGGCGCATGGCGCTGGAGTACAGCAAATACCTGGTGGTCCTGGCGCGCGAGACGGTGCTGGGGCTCGTGGGCCGATCGTCGCGCGGCGACGCCGGACCGGAGCCGGCCTGACCGTGATCGTCCTGCGTTCGATCCTGTTCAACCTGTGGCTCTGGCTGTCCATGCCGGTGTTCGCCATCGCCCTGTCGCCCGCGCTGCTGATGCCGCACCGCCATGCCATGGCCGTCATCAAGCTGTGGGCGCGCTTCGTGGTGTTCGGCCTGCGCTGGATCGTGGGGATCAGGGTGGTGGTCGCCGGGCTCGAGCATCGCCCGGCCGGCCCGGCGCTGGTGGCGGCCAAGCATCAGGGAATGCTGGACGTGGTGGCGCCCTTCACCTTCATGGACGATCCCTGTTTCGTGCTGAAGAAGGAGCTGATGCCCCTGCCCTTCTTCGGCTGGTTCGCCTGGAAGACGAAGATGATCGCCGTGGACCGCGCGGCTCACGCAAAGGCGCTGAAGGACATGGTGCGCCAGGCCCGCGCGCGCCTGTCCGAAGGCCGCCAGATCATGATCTTCCCCGAGGGCACCCGCACCCTTCCGGGCCAGGCGGGCGACTACAAGCCGGGCGTGGCGGCCATCTATCGGGACCTGGACGCGCCGTGCCATCTGCTGGCCACCGATTCCGGCCGCTGCTGGCCGGCGAAGGGCTGGCTCTACCGGCCCGGCGTCGTGACCTTCGCCTTCCTGCCGCCCCTGCCTGCGGGCCTGAAGCGCGCAGAGGTCATGGCCCGCATGGAAGCCGACATCGAGGCGCAATCCCTGGCGCTGCTGGAGCGGCGGCGTCCTTAGAGCGAAATCGGTTTAGGGGGATGCAGTCCGCCTAAACCCAGATATTCGCTCAACTTAAAAGCTGGACCATTGTTCTGGGTTCAGTCGATTCCGACTGAACCGAAAATGGTCTAGTCCGGCTTCGGGCTGGAAAGCACAGCGGAAGACCTGCTCAATCTCCCGTCATCGCCGGGCTCGTCCCGGCGATCCATACGCTCCGAAAGGGAAAGGCGAACCCGGAACGCTCCGTGAGTATGGATCCCCGGCACAAGGCCGGGGATGACGGGTATGGGAAACCCTATTCGTCGTCCTGGATGATCTCCGGCGGGAAGGCCGGATTCTCTTGGCGCTCGGGCAGGTCGATCTGCGGCGTTTCCGGCCCTTCCGCCCTCTGGACCTCCGGTTCCGGCAGGGTGACCACCACCGTGTCGGGCGCGGCGGCCAGGCGGGTCAGGTCGCCCCCCGCCCGCAGCACGTCCAGCGCCCGCTCCAGCTGGTAATCCTGATCCTCGGGATGGTCCTCGCCCGGCGCCTCGCGCGGCGTGTGCGCGCCGCGCCGCTCCGCGCCGATGGAGGAGTCCAGGGCGTTGGAATAGGCCGCCTCGCTGTAGATGAAGCTGGACCGAGCCACGATGCGCGCCTCGGCGGCCGAGCGGGCCGCCTCCAGGTCGGGCTCGATGCCGATCTTCTGGATCGAACGGCCCGACGGCGTGTAGTAGCGCGCCGTGGTGATGGACAGCGCCCCGTCGCGGCCGTCGCGCAGCGGCAGCACCGTCTGCACCGAGCCCTTGCCGAAGCTGGTCAGGCCGATCAGCACCGCGCGCTCATGATCCTGAAGCGCCCCGGCCACGATCTCCGATGCCGAAGCCGAGCCGTAGTTGATGAGCACGGCGATCGGCAGGCCGTCGGCCAGGTCGCCGGGCCGCGCGGCATAACGCTCGATCTGGTCCGCGCGGCGGCCCCGCTGGCTGACGATCTCGCCGCGCTCCAGGAAGGCGTCGGACACGGCGATGGCGGCGGTCAGCAGGCCGCCGCCGTTGTTGCGCAGGTCCAGCACATAGCCCTGGATGGCCGGGTTCTCGGCCTTTAGCCGGGCCATCACCTCGTCCAGTTCGCGGCCGGTGTTCTCGTTGAAGGTGGCCACGCGGACATAGCCGAACTCGCCCTTCATCTCGCCGCGCACGGAATCCACGCGGATCACCTCGCGGGTCAGGGTCACTTCCCTGGGCTCCTCGCCGTCGCGCATGAAGGTGACGGTGACGCTGGCCCCCGCCGCGCCGCGCAGCCGTTCGGACACCTGGCTGACGGTCAGACCCGCCGCACTCTGGCCGTCTATGGCCGAAATGACGTCGCCGGCCTGCACCCCAGCCCGCGCCGCCGGGCCGCCGTCCATGGGCGAGATGACCTTCACCAGGCCGTTCTCGGAGGTAATCTCCAGCCCCACCCCGGAATAGGACCCTTCAGTGCGCTCGCGCAGGGAATCGAAATCCTCCGGCGCCATGTAGCTGGAGTGCGGATCCAGCGCCGTCATCATGCCGCGCAGGGCCGCCTGAATCAGGTCCTTGTTGTCCACCTCGACCACATAGGCCCGCTCCACGATGGCCAGGACGTCGCCGAACAGCTCCAGCATGCGGAAGGTCTCTCCGCGCGGTGTCTGGCTGGCCACGGCCATGGCGCTGCCCCCGAGAGCAATGGCGGCGGCGCCGATCAGAAGCAGTTTGCGCATTCGGTCTCTCGGAAGCGGGAAAGATCTGAGGGTCATATGAATCACCCTCCAGGGCGACGAAATCATGGCGTTGCGTCGTTACCCCATAAAATCAGCGGCGTGAACGCGAGTCGAGCCGCGAAACCCCGATCATTCCAGCCAGGGCGATGGATCGACGGGGCGGCCGTCGCGGCGCAGTTCGAAATACAGGTCCGCCGCCCCGCCGGGCGGCAGGCGGCCCATCACCTCGCCTTCGGACACGCGGTCGCCGGTTCCGACCTCCAGCGGGCCCAGCCCCGCCAGCACCGCGCGCCAGCCCGGCGACAGGCTCAGGATCACCACCTCGCCCCAGCCGTCCAGCGGCCCGGCGTGCTCCACCACCGCGTTCATGGGCGCGCGTACCTCCGCGCCCCCGTCCGCCCGCCAGGTCCATCCCCGCGCCTGGGGGCCGTAGCGGGCCAGCGGCGCCCCCGGAACC
>JAEZCL010000220.1 GCA_023433585.1 Pseudomonadota bacterium | reverse complement strand
CCGAAAAGTTGGCGGTCGGGAGGGTCCGCGCGATGGTCATCTTCCGGCGCCGCCCCCAGCCGGGCGCGGCCCCGGCCCTCTCCCGATAGGAGAGGGATCAAGCGCCAACATGCGTCATCCCTCCCATATAGGGCCGCAGGACCTCCGGCACGGCGATGCGGCCGTTTTCGTCCTGATAGTTCTCCATCACCGCCACCAGCGTCCGGCCGACGGCGAGGCCGGAGCCGTTTAACGTATGGACGAACTCGGTCTTCTTCTCGCCCGCCCGTTTGAAGCGCGCATCCATGCGCCGGGCCTGGAAGTCGCCGCAATTGGAGCAGCTGCTGATCTCGCGGAACGTGCCCTGGCTGGGCAGCCAGACCTCCAGGTCGAAGGTCTTGCGGGCGGAGAAGCCCATGTCGCCCTTGCACAGCAGCATCCGGCGATAGGGCAGCCCCAGCGCCTCCAGCACCGCCTCGGCGCACCCGGTCATGCGCTCGTGCTCGGCGTCCGAATCTTCGGGCCGCGTGATCGACACCATCTCCACCTTGGAGAACTGGTGCTGGCGGATCAGCCCGCGCGTATCCCGCCCCGCCGACCCCGCCTCGGCCCGGAAGCACGGCGTCAGCGCCGTCAGCCGCATGGGCGTGGCCAGGTCGTCCTCGGAGAGGATTTGCTCGCGGACGAGATTGGTCAGGGAGACTTCGGCGGTGGGGATGAGGTAGCGTCCGCCGGGACTCATCAGACGCTTGTCTTCCGCGATCAAGCTCAGCGCATCCTCGATACGGCGACGAACGAAAACCTCAAGCTGGAGCTTGTCCTGAGACGCCGCGCCGTAGTCCGGATGCCAATCGCCGCAGACAGCGTCAAAGATCGCATCCGTTCCCAGCATCGTTTCCCAAAGATCGTGGTCAATCTCGGGGATCTTGAACAAATCCTCCTCGAACTTCGGCAACTGCCCGGTGCCGAACATGGCCTCGTCACGCACCAGCAGCGGCGGGTTCACCTCCTGATACCCGTGCTTGTCCGTCTGCATGTCCAGCATGAACTGGCCGATGGCGCGCTCCAGCCGAGCCAACTGGCCCTTCAGCACCGCGAACCGGGCGCCGGACATTTTCGCCGCCGCCTCGAAGTCGAGCAGGCCCAGGGCCTCGCCCAGATCGGCGTGATCCTTGGCCGGGCCCGTCCGACGGGGTTCGCCCCACGTCCCGGCCTCAAGATTGCCCGCCTCGTCCTCGCCGTCCGGCACGTCGGCCGCCGCCAGGTTCGGGAGCTTGGCCAGCTGGCCCTGCGGCCCCGACAATTCCGCCTTCAGCCGCCGCTCTTCCGCCTCAGCCGCCGCGATCACACCCTTCAGCGTCTCCACCTGGGCTTTCAGGCGCTCGGCCTCGGCCTTGTCGCCCTGGCCCATGGCGGCGCCGATGGCCTTGGACGCCGCGTTGCGCCTGGCCAGCGCCTCCTGCCCCTCGGTCTGGGCGGCGCGCAGGGCCTGGTCCAGCTCGATCAGTTTCGCCACGACGGCGCCCGCATCCTCCACCCCGCGCGCGGACCAGCCGGCCGCATAGGCGTCGGGATTGTCACGGATGGCTCGAATGTCGTGCATGGGGCGTCTTGGGAGCTGGAGCGGAAGGAAGGGGCGCATCCCTAACCCCGCGTGCGGATTCCTTCAACGCGGGAGGCGACGCGGGAGGCGATGCGGGAGGCCCGCCCGCGCGCCATCAAACCGCCGCGCTTGCCCGCCATCACGGCCCGGCGTATTTGGCGCGCACAATAATCTGCTCAGGGAAGGCTCGGTTCAGGGCATGACGCTTTTCGATTCTCCGTCTTTCGCACAACATGAAGGCGTCCACGCCTTCTTTGACGAGAAAACCGGCCTCAAGGCGATTGTTGCGGTGCACTCCACCGCGCGCGGCCCGGCGGTGGGCGGATGCCGCATGTGGAGCTACGGCTCGTCGGCCGAGGCGCTGGAGGACGTGCTGCGTCTGTCCATGGGCATGAGCTACAAGAACGCCATGGCCGATCTGGACATGGGCGGCGGCAAGTCGGTCATCATCGGCGACGCCCGGACCCAGAAGACGCCGGAGCTGTTCCACGCCTTCGGCCGGGCGGTGAACACCCTGGGCGGGACCTATTATTCGGCCGAGGACGTGGGCGTGTCGGTCGAGGACATCGCCGAAGCGCGCAAGACCACGCCCTATGTGCTGGGCCTGAAGGACGGCAAGGAAGCCTCGGGCGATCCCAGCCCGGTCACCGCCGAGGGCGTGTTCCGCTCGACCCTGGTGGCGGTGAAACAGGTCTGGAATCAGGACGACCTGACCGGCCTGACCGTTGCGTTGCAGGGCGTCGGCCATGTGGGCGGCTATCTGGCCGACAAGCTGCACAAGGCCGGGGCGAAACTGATCGTCACCGATGTGAACCAGCAGTCGCTGGAAGAGGTCGCGGCCCGCACCGGCGCCGAGATCGTGGCCCCGGACGCCATCTATGACGTCAAGGCCGACCTCTACGCCCCGTGCGCCCTGGGCGCCACGCTGAACCCCCAGACGCTGGACCGGCTGAAGGTCCGCGCGGTGGTCGGCGCGGCCAACAACCAGCTGGCGACGCCCGAGATCGGCCATGAACTGTTCCGCCGGGGCGTGCTCTATGCGCCGGACTATGTGGTCAACGGCGGCGGCATCATCAATGTGGCCTCCGAGATGAACGCGCGCGAGACCGGCGGCGCCTATGACCCGCAATGGGTCGAGGGCAAGCTGGACCGCCTGATGGAGACCCTGGCCGAGGTGCTGCAGCGCTCGGCGTCGGAAAAGCGCCCGTCCCACGAGATCGCCGACGCCATGGCCGAAGCCCGCATCAACGCCGCCCGCGCGGCGAAGGAAGCACGGCTGAAGGCGGCCTGAGCCAAGCCTTCTCCCGGTGGGAGAAGGGGGAACCCGCGCACCGGAGCGCGCAGCGCGAAGGTTCTGCGCGCGGGGGATGAGGGTTCGGTGTTTCAGCAGGACACACCCGACCCTCACCCTGCGCGCGAAGAAGCGGTCTGCTGCGCATCCCACTGCGCGCAGCCCTCTCCCATCGGGAGAGGGAAATTAGCTCGCCACCCCAACTCCGCCTCCCCGCGCAGGATCGTCTCGGCCTCGGCCATGTGCTTGGCGCCCGCCCGATCATGCGGGACCATCAGCGTCATCGCGTTCAGAGACGACGGCCTGAAATTCCCGCATCCTGGGCGGCCGATCCCTTGCGGGGCGCGCCGTTCGTCGTTCCGAGCGGGCGTTTCGTCCCGTCCCGGCGCCGTGCCCTATGCTGCTTTCCCATTACAGGCGCCGAGGGAAAGGGACGGGATTGCACTCCAATTAGACTGTTTTTCGGATCGAGAGTCTAACTTGCCGATTAGACTGTTTTTCGGGGCGAGAGTCTGACTTCCGATGATCCGGCCCGCCCTCGGACGGGACCGGGCGCGCCGCCATGGCGGCGGAAATCGGGGTCTCGTGTTCTCACCCTCCATCATCCTCGGCCTTGTGCCGGCGATGATGGATCGTGATCCGGTCACCACCCGATCTCCGCCTCCCCGCGCAGGATCGCCTCGGCCTCGGCCGTGTGCTTGGCGCCCGCCCGGTCGTGCAGGACCAGCGGCGGCAGCAGGCGCAGGGGCGCCTTGCCCGTCTTGACGGCCGACACCAGCACCCGCTTGGCCGGTTCGTCGGCATGGGCATGGACCGGGCGCACCGCGAACGACCCCGCCCCCCGCGCCGGCGCCGCCAGGATGTCGGCCAGGCGGTCGGCGCGGTGGATCATGACGATGCGCCCGCCTTCGCGCACCGCCTTCAAGAGGAACGTCGTCCAGGCGGACAGGCCGTCGTCGGCCATCCAGGCCCCGCGCTTGTCCGGCGCGGGCGCGCGCAGGGCGCCGGCGTCGTCGAAAAAGGGCGGATTGCTGATCGCCCAGTCGAAGGGCGGAAGGCCGAGCGCGCGGAACCCCGCCGCCACCTCGCCCTCATGCGCCGCCACCCGATCCGACACGCCGTTCAGCGCCGCATTGCGCCGGGTCAGGCCCGCCATGGCGGCGTCCCGCTCCAGCCCCGTCAGCATCACGCCCGGCCGCCGCGCGGCGATCTGGATCAGCACCGCCCCGGCCCCGCATCCGGCCTCGATCACCCGTTCGCCCGGCGCGGCGGGCACGGCGGCGGCCAGCAGCGCCGCGTCCATGCCGGCGCGATAGCCGCGCACGGGCTGGATCAGGCGCACACGCCCGCCCATGAGGGCGTTCTGGGTCTCCGCATTCTGTTCAGGTGTGGCGTTCACGCGCTTGACCCCCGGTGGCGCCCTCACCATTGTGCGCCGCGCTGGCGTCCGGCAAGCCGGGCGCCTGAATTCTTCGGCCGGAACCGTCCGGCGGCGTATCGAAAGAGTCTCCCCCTTGGACGCATCTCCCGCCATGTCCGCCCAGGCTTCGACGGGACGTCCGAAGGGCGACGTGGAGCCGCTGATCCGCCTGTCCAAGGCGGACATGGCGCGGGTGGACGCCCTCATCATCGCCCGCATGCAGTCCGACGTGCCGGTCATCCCGCTGCTGGCCGAGCATCTGGTGGCGGCGGGCGGCAAGCGCCTGCGCCCGCTGATGACCGTGGCGGCGGCGCGGGCCGTCGGCGGCCCGGCGGACGCGGCGGTCCAGCTGGCCGCGGCGGTCGAGTTCATCCACACGGCGACCCTGCTGCACGACGATGTGGTGGACGGCTCGGAGCTGCGCCGGGGCAAGGTGGCGGCGCACCTGATCTGGGGCGCGGCGTCCAGCGTTCTGGTGGGCGACTTCCTGTTCGCCCGCGCCTTCGAGCTGATGGTCGAGACCGACAACATGCGCGCCCTGGGCGTGCTGGCGCGCGCGGCGGGGATCATCGCCGAGGGCGAGGTGCTGCAGCTGACCCGCGCCCATGACATCAGCCTGGACCGCGAGACCTATCTGAAGATCATCCAGGCCAAGACGGCCGAGCTGTTCGCCGCCGCCGCCGAATCCGGGGCGCTGGGCGCCGGGGCGGACGAGGCGCAGGTGGCGGCGCTGCGTGACTACGGCCTGGCGCTGGGCGTGGCGTTCCAGCTGGCCGACGACGCCCTGGACTACGGCGGCGCCTCGGCCGACCTGGGCAAGAACGCGGGCGACGATTTCCGCGAGGCCAAGGTCACCCTGCCCCTGCTGATCGCCATGGAGCGGACCCGGGACCTGGAGGCGGATTTCTGGACCCGCACCATCGACCGGCGCGAGCAGGCCGAGGGCGATTTCGAGCGGGCGTGCGGGCTGATCCTCGCCTCGGACGCCCTGACGGCCACGCTGGACGAGGCCTGGGCCTGGGCCGACCGGGCCAAGACCGCGCTGAACGCCCTGCCGGACGGCGAATGGCGCCGCGCCCTGGCCGACCTGGCCGACTTCGCGGTCAGCCGCGCCGCCTGATCCCCTACGGCTGCGCCGGAACCGGATCGGCGCCGGACGGGAACGGCGCCGCCGGATCGCGCAGGAACGCCTCCACATCGCCATAAACCGCCAGGGCCTGGTGATCCCGGTTCAGCAGGTGCCGGCCGTCCGGATAAAAGGCCGTGCGCAGGTTCGGGGCCTCGCCCGCCTCCGCCAGGGCGCGCGCCATGGGCTCGGCGCGGATGATCTGGTCATGGGCGCCGTGGAACAGGGCCGTCGGAACCCTGACCCGCCCCAGATCACGGCTGGCCGCCTCCATCAGGTCCACCAGGCCGTAAAGCGTGTCGAAGCGGGTGGAGAACAGCATGTCCGGATCGCGGCCCATGCGCAGCAGCTCCAGCGTGTTGTCGGTGGCGCGGATGTCGCGCACGGCCCAGTCGGGCGGCTCCACCGCCGTCGCCCCCATCAGCCGCGCCGCGATCCACAGGCCCGCGCGGTTGGCCAGGGGCTGGCTGGACCAACCCCACACCGCCGGCGCCAGCAGGATCAGCCGGTCCGCGTCGGGCGGGCGGTCTGAGGCGAAGGCGGTCACGCCGACCGCCCCGCCCATGCTCTCGCCCGCCACGGCGACGACCGCGTTCGGATGCCGCGCACGCACCAGGGCGGTCACAGTCCGCAGATCCTCGGCCATCAGTTCGCGCCCGGCCCAGACGCCTCGCCCCGGCGCCCGGCCGAAGCCGCGCTGGTCATAGGCGTAGGTCGCAATCCCCCGCTCGGCCCAGTGCGGCCCGGCCAGGTGGAACGACGCCTTGTGGTCGTTCATGCCGTGCAGGGCGACCACCACCGCCCACGGCTCGCCCTCCGGCAGCCAGGACAGCATGGGCAGCCGCGCCCCGTCCTGAACCATGAAGGCGCCGGCCTGGATGGACGGACCGCTGAACGCGGGCGGCGGCGTGAGCGGCTGCTGGATCGTGGGCGCGCAGGCGGAGAGGAGGAGAAATCCACACAGCGCGAAAACCTTCTCCCATCGGGAGAAGGGGGAACCCGCGCACGAAGGCGCGAAGCGGCTTCGTCCTTGTGCGGGGGATGAGGGGTTACGGCGCCGGGTTCGGAACAACCGAACCCCCTCACCCTCCCGCCGCTTCGCGTCGGGCCCCTCCCTCTCCCCATGGGAGAGGGGATGATCGGTTTGGCTCATCACGCCAGAATACCCCGCACGCGCGCCCGCAGATACGGGACCACCTCGGCTTCGAACCAGGGATTGCGCTTCAGCCAGGCCGTGTTGCGCCAGGACGGATGCGGCAGGGGCAGGAGGTCGGGAGCGTATTCCCGCCAGGCTCGCACGGTCTCTGTCATGTCCGCCTTCATACGGTCCCCCAGCGCCCACGGTTGCGCATAGCTGCCGACCAGCAGGGTCAGCTCCACCCGCTCCAGCGCCGCCAGCAGCGGTCGCCGCCACAGTTCGGCGCAGCGTTTCGGCGGCGGATAGTCTCCGCCTTTCGGCGCGGTGCCCGGATAGCAGAAGGCTATAGCCGCCACCCCGACGCGCGGGTCGCCGTAGAAGGTTTCGCCGTCCACGCCCATCCAGCCGCGCAGCCGGTCGCCGGACGGATCGGTGAAGGGCTTGCCGCTTTCATGCACGCGGCGTCCCGGCGCCTGGCCGCAGATCAGGATGCGGGTCTCAGGCGACACCATCACCACCGGCCGGGGTTCGTGCGGCAGGTCGCCCGCGCAGGCGCGGCAGGCGGCGATGTCGTCCAGCAGACTGTTCAGGTCAGGCTGGGTCATGCTCTCCAGCGACGTCCGGCAGTTTCAGCCGGATGACTCCCTTGAAGGCGTCCGGATCGACCGGCTTGCCCTTCTTGGTGAGGACCAGGCGGCCCTCGCGGGCCAGGCCGACGGCCACGGCGCGCACCCTGGGCAGCATCCTCCGCCACTGCTCGGGCTCCAGCGCCTTGGCCACGTCGGAGGGTTCGATGGATTTGCCGGGCGCCAGCCGGTTCAGATGGTCGAAAATGGCGCTTTCGATCGGATCGGTCATCGGCTCTATATGCTGCGGCGCAAAACAGATTTCGAGTGGGAGAATGACATGGTCGCCCAGATCACGGTGAGCGAAGGGGAATTCGCGGGCTGGCAAACCTATGACCTGCACGGCACCTTCGACCAGGTGGTGGGGCCGTTCTATTTCAAGCTGGACGCAGATGGACGGATGCGCTGCGCCTTCCGCGCCGAGCCCAAACACATGAACACGGGCGGGCGGATGCACGGCGGCTGCCTGATGACCTTCGCCGACATCGCCCTGTTCCAGACCGCCTATCAGGAGATGGAGGGTCAGTCCGGCGTGACGGTGCAGCTGGACTCCACCTTCATCGACGGCGCCCATGTGGGCGAGCTGGTGGAGGCGACGGGCGAGGTGGTGCGCGCGGGCGGCAGTCTGATCTTCGTGCGCGGCCAGATCACCACGGGCGAGCGGATGCTGATGACGTTTTCGGGTGTGATCCGGAAATTCCGGCCGAGGGCTTGAGGGTCAGGCGCGCATGACCGCGCAGCCATAGGTCTCAAGCAGGCGATCCGTCGTCAAAAGGACCAGGTTCTCCGACAACGCCTGGGCTACGATCAGGCGATCGAACGGGTCGCGGTGGATCAAGGGCAGTTCGGCCATCCGCATGGCGTGCTCGGCCTTGACCGGCAGCAACTCGCATCCCAGTTCGGTCAGCCGGTCGATCAGGCGCGGCGGCATCACCATGCGCCCGGTCCCCACCTTGATCGAGATTTCGACCAGGGAAGCGGTCGTGACGAACAGCGTATTGGCAAGGTCATCCAGCACCACCTGAACGTCGGCCGCCAGGCGATGCGGCTCCTCCAGGGCCCGAAGCAGCACGTTGGTGTCGAGCAGGAGCCTCACTCTTCGGCGAAGCCCTGACGCTCGGGAAATATCTCGCTGTTGTAGAAGAGGTCCTCGATCTCCTTGTCGAGGGCGGGGTCGTCCCATCCCGGCTGAAGCTGGAACTGCCCCCGCATGGCCCCAAGAATTCCCCGCCGACCCTCCGGCTTGGCCGCCTGAACCGGCTGCAGGCGCACAAGCGGCTTGCCCGCCTTGGCGATGATGACCTCCTCGCCCGCCAGGGCGCGTTCGATCAGCTTCGACAGGTTGGTCTTGGCGTCGTGGATGTTCGCGGTGGCGGCCATGGAACTAAGCTAACTTAGCTAAGCTGAAAATTCAACCGGCCTCCCGCTCCGCCAGCGCGGCGCGGACCCGGCCAAAGGCGCGCTCGAGGCTGCCGTGATAGTGCGCCAGCGGCGGGCGCACGCCCTGAAGCTGGAGGGTGCGGCGGATGGCGGCGTTGGCGCCGGACAGGTGCACCTGGGCGCCGCGCCCGGCGGCCTTGCGCGCGAAACCCTCAAGGGTCGCCGCCGCCGTGGAGTCCAGCACCGGCACGGCTGAGAAGTCGATGATGAAGGCGCGCGGCTGGTCGCCGATGCGCTCCAGCGCCGCCGCCACGCCCGCCGCCGCGCCGAAGAAGAAGGCGCCGGTGATGCGATAGACGACGATGTCGCGGTCCGCCGCGTCATAGAGGGTGCGGCCGTTCTCCGTATCGGGCCGGTCGCGGTCGGAGATGACGCCGGTGCGCTCGACCTCCACCGTGCGCGACATGCGGTGCAGGAACAGGAGCGAGGCCAGCGAAAAGCCCACCAGGATGCCGGTCATCAGGTCGATGAACAGGGTCAGGACGAAGGTGGAGATCAGCACCACCGCATCGGCCCTGGACGTCCTGACCAGCACGGCGAAGGCGTGCCGCTCGGCCATGTTCCAGGCCACCGTCGCCAGCACGCCCGCCAGGGCCGCCAGCGGGATGTAGCCGGCCAGGGGCGCCGCCAGCAGCATGACCGCCAGAAGGATCAGCGAATGCAGCATTCCCGCCACCGGCCCGCGCGCGCCGGAGCGGACATTGGTGGCGGTGCGGGCGATGGTCCCGGTGACGCAGAAGCCGCCGAACAGGGCCGAGCCGACGTTGGCCACGCCCTGGCCCACCAGTTCGCTGTTGGAGCGGTGCCGACGCCCGCTCATGCTGTCGGCCACCACGGCGGACAACAGGCTCTCGATGGCGCCCAGCAGGGTGAAGGACGCGGCGGCGGGCAGCACCGCCAGCACCTTGCGCAGCGACAGGTCCGGCAGGCTCGGCATGGGCAGGCCGCCGGGGATGCCGCCGAAACGGCTCTGGATCGTCTCGACCGGCAGGTTCAGCGCCGCCGCCGCGACGGTGGCCACGACCACGCCGATCAGCAGGGACGGCCATTTGGGCCGCCAGCGCCGCACGGCCAGAATCAGGGCGATGGTCCCGGCCGACACCGCCACCGCCGCGCCGTTGACCGTCGGCGCCGCGCCCCACAGGGCGAACAGCTTCTCACCCAATTCAGCCGGTTCGCCGTCCGGCAGGCTGAGGCCGAACAGGCCGCTGACCTGGCTGGCCAGAATGATGACTGCGATGCCGGTGGTGAACCCCACCGTCACCGGATAGGGGATGTATTTCACGAACATCCCCAGCCTCAGGAGCCCGGCGGCCACGAGCATCAGGCCGGAGAGCAGGGTGGCCAGGATCAGGCCGTCCACCCCGTGCTGGGCGACGGTGGCGGCCACCAGCACGATGAAGGCGCCCGCCGGCCCGCCGATCTGGTAGCGGCTGCCGCCCAGCATCGAGACCAGGAACCCGCCCACGATGGCGGTGTAGAGGCCCCGCTCGGGTCCGACCCCCGAGGCGATGGCGATGGCCATGGACAGCGGCAGGGCCACGATGGCCACGGTCAGACCCGCCACCGCGTCGGCGCGCAGACCCTTCAGGCCGTAACCCTCGCGCAGCACCGTCACCAGCTTGGGCGTGTAGAGCTCGGCCAGGGTGGGCTTTGGCAGGCGGGCGACCATGAGGATCCTTTCGTTTTGCCGCATGAACGCGGCGGGATCGTCAGGCCCTGGGCTTAAGGACTAAGTCATGGGGTCGGCGGCCGCCGCAAACAGGTAAGGTGTTGTGGTTGTTCAGCCTCCCGGCGGATCGTGATCGACAGGCCGCGAGGACGCCTTGAGCCGCACGCCGCGCCCGGCGCCGGCGCTGGGAGCGTTGTCCGGGATCAGTTCGACGCCCGCGCGGTCCAGCGCCTCGACCACCCGGGTCAGGGTCTGGACCACCCCGCGCACATTGCCGTCGCTGGCCTCCATCCGCTGGATGGTGGGCAACGACACCCCCGCGCGCTCGGCCAGGGTCTTCTGGTCGATGCCGACGAGGGCGCGGGCGGCGCGAAGCTGGGCAGCGGTAATCATGGATAACTAAGCGATGACATAGCGATAGTGATGTTTGAAACATCATATATCATAAAATATCCATAACTTCAAAGACGCAGAGCGGCGCGTTGGACTCCCGAACGAAAAAACAGTGCAATTGGAGTCTCACGCGCTGAAAAACAGGGTCTGAATCGTCTAAAATACGGCCTTCCGACTCCGGTGACGATCATCCATTCTAAGCCCGCGCGGACGAGCGGGATGAAAAAGCCCCTACATCCCCGCCCTGGCCGCCGGGCGGGCGCGGCAGGCGTCCAGCCAGCGCTTCAGATGCTCATGCTCGGCGGGCGGGCGGTATTTGACCAGGCGGGCGAAATCGATCCCGATGAAGGCGACGATGTCGGCGATGGTGAAGCGGTCCAGGGCCAGGAACTCATGCCCGGCCAGATGGCGGTCCATCAGCTTCATGAACTTCTCGGCCAGGGTCAGGTTGTAGGCGGCCACTTCGGGGACCGGCGCCTCCAGCGCCGCCAGGGCCGGGTGGCTGAATCGCGTGTGCAGCATGATCGGATTGGCCAGATAGATCTCGGCCCGCCGCATCCACATCTCGACCAGCGCCTGTTCCCTCGCATCATGGCCGAACAGGTTGGGCTCGGGGCGGATCGCCTCCAGATAACGGGCGATGGCGAGGGATTCGGACAGGCAGGTTCCGTCCTCCAGCTCCAGCACCGGCACATGCGACGTCCCGGCCCGGGCGCGATGCTCCGGCGACCGATGCCCGCCCGTCATCAGGTCGACCGGGACGATCTCGATGTCCTCGATCCCCTTTTCGGCCATGACCCAGCGGACGCGGCGCGGATTGGGCGCCATGCGGGTGTCGTAGAGCTTCATCGTCACCTCCCGTAAGTTTCCAAAAGAAACCTATTACGAGAACACCGCCGGGGGCAAGGCGACGGAATACGAGGGTCAATGGCCGGCGCCCCCGTTCCGCTAAGCCGCGAGAGGTTGAACCTTGATCGCCCGCTCGCCGGCCCGGGCCTGGGCCAGGTCATGAGCGGCCTGCATCCGGATCAGGGTGTCGGCGCGGACGCCGAACAGCTTCTCGAACCGGATCGCCATCTCGGCGGACAGCCCGGCCTTGCCGTTCAGGACGTTGCTGGCGGCCTGGCGCGTGACGTTCAGATGAGCGGCGAGTTCGGTGACGTTCAGACCGGCGGGCTCGACGACCTCGACCCGCAGCCAGGGACCAGGATGGACGGCGAACGATGCGTGAAGACGAATGGTCATCAGTGATAGTCCTCCAGGTTCATGTCCTCGATTTCGAGGGCGTCGTTGATCCGAAAGGTCAGACGCCAGTTCCGGGTCACGATAAGCGACCATGTTCCAGCGCGATCCCCGGCAAGTTGATGGGCGCCGTAGTTCGGGGGAATGAAAAGCTCATCCGCCGCTTCCATGGCCGCCAGATAACCGAGCATGTTGCGAAGCCGGTCAACGACGGCGCCGGGCAGACCTTTCGGCTTGCCGGTTTCCGCAAAATTGCGAAGCGCCTTGTGCCGGATGCTCACGATCTCCACGGCGGGAATGTAGGGTAAAGAGCGACGCGCGTCAAGTGACACTTGACACGCGCCTGACTGGCCACGTCAGGCTGCGTCCTGTCTTACGAGAACACCGCTGGGGGCAAGGCGCCGACGATGCTGGCGGTCATCAGGGTGGCCATGAATCCGGCGGCCAGGGCCTTCCACACCATGCCCAGAACCATCTCGCGCCGCTCGGGCATCAGGATGGACAGGCCCGTGACCGTGATCCCCACCGAGCCGATGTTGGCGAAGCCGCACAGGGCATAGGTCATCAGCATGCGGGTGCGCTCGCTGATCTCGGCTTCAGGCACAGCGCCCAGTTCGATGAAGGCCACGAACTCGGTCAGGATCAGCTTGACCCCCAGCAGCCGCCCCGCCTCGCCCGCGTCGGACCACGCCACGCCCGTCAGCCAGGCGACAGGGGTGAACAGGGCGCCCAGGATGCGTTGCAGGCTCAGCGGCTCGCCGAACAGCTGGAAATTGCCGAGGATGATGTTCACCAACGCGGTCAGGGCGACGAACACGATCAGGATGGCCGAGATGTTCAGCACCACCATCAGGCCGTCGGACGTGCCCTTTGAGATGGCGTCGATGGCGCTGTCGTATTTCAGCTCGGACGAATAGTCGGCGTAGGCGCCGCCCTGCCCCGGCTGCTCCGGGATCAGGATGCGGGCCAGCAGAACCCCGGCGGGCGCCGAGACGATGGACGCCACCAGCACATGCCCGGCCGCGTTGTTCAGCACCGGCCCCAGGATGGTGGCGTAGGCGACCATGGTCGAGCCCGCGACGGTGGCCAGGCCCACCACCATCATCAGGAACACTTCGGATCGCGTCAGCTTGTCCAGATAGGCGCGGATGACGATGGGGCTCTCGATCATGCCCAGGAAGATGTTGGCCGCCACCGCCAGGGCCGAGGCCCCGCCCAGCCCCATGGACTTCTGGAACAGGAAACCGAAGCCGCGCGTGATCCACTTCAGGATCCCCCAGTGCCACAGCAGCGCCGACAGGGCCGAGATCACCAGGATCAGCGGCAGCACCTCGAAGGCGAAGACGAACAGCGCCGGCTGGTTTTGGACCACATAGGGCTGAGCGCCCCCGGCCAGGTATCCGAAGATGAACTGGGCGCCGATCCGGGTGGCGGCCGACAGGGCCTCCACGGAATCGGTGACGGCCTTCAGCCCGATCTCGGCGCCCGGAATCCCGAACACCAGCAGCACCAGCGCCGCCTGGACCGCCACCGCGCCGACGGCCAGCCGCCAGGGAAAGGCCCGCCGGTTCTCGGACATCAGCCAGCAGACGGCGATGACGGCCGCCAGCCCCAGCAGGCTCTGCAGATTGAGAAGGCTGAACATGAACGACGTCCCCGACCCGGCCGATTGCGCTTAGACCATTTTTGCTTCAGGTCGAATCGACCTGAATCCAGAAAATGGCGCAGCTTCAAAGTGCAGCGAATATCCGGGTTCAGGCGGACTGCGTCCACCTGAACCGATTTCGCTCTAGACGCGATGCGAGTGCGCTTGACAAGCGCGCCGCCGACGCGGTGCAAAGCGTAGCCGGGGCGATGCTCGGGCGCCGTCCGCCCTGGAGTCTTCATGCGCATCACCGCCGCCCTCGCCGCCCTCGCCGCCGCTTTCGCCATCACGGCCTGCTCGGGACCGGAGTCCTTCGGCGACGGCGGGCCCATCCAGCCGGACCGGACCGTGCGCGGCGCCCTGGAGACGGACGACGAGCGTCTGACCTCGGGCGAACACCACGACGTCTGGACCTTCCGGGCGGAACGGGGCGAGCGCTATGTGGTCACCCTGACGTCCGGCGATTTCGACCCCTATCTGATCGTGCGTGGGGCGGGCGTCAGCATCGACAACGACGATTCCGGCGCCGGAACCCGCGACAGCCTGGTCGACTTCGTCGCCGGTGAAAACGGCGAGGTGTCGGTGACGGTCACCAGCTATGCGGCCGGTGAGACGGGCGATTACCGCCTGCGGATCGAAAGGGCCCGCGAGGAGGATTCGCGGGCGCAGGCCCTGCGTCTGGACCGGGCGGCGCGCGGCGAACTGCGCGCGGGCGGCCCGCGCCGGGCGTCCGGCCAGTATTACGCCGTCTATGAGCTGGCGGGCCGCCAGGGCGACATCGTGGACATCCGCCTGACCTCCGAGGACTTCGACCCCTATCTGGAGATCGCCGGCCCGGACGGCTTTTCGGACGAGAACGACGACGATTCCGAAGGCGGGCTGAACAGCCGCCTGGTCACGACGTTGCCCGCCGACGGCGAATACCGCATCACCGCCACCAGCTATTCCGCCGGCCAGACCGGCCGGTTCGAACTGACCGCGCGGCGCGCGGACGCGGCGACGGCGGCGGCCTGGGCCTCGGGGGCCGAAGCCTCGGCGGGCGCGACCATCTCGGTGGGCGACACCCTGCGCGGAGCCCTGGCCCAGGGCGACGAGCGCCTGTCTTCGGGCGAATATGTGGACACCTATCGTTTCATCGGCTCGCGCGGTCAGCGGGTGCGCCTGGACGCCGTCTCCAGCGACTTCGACACCTATCTGATCCTGGCCATGCCGGACGGGAGCCAACTCGACAACGACGACGGCCCCGACGGGACCGACGCTCGCATGGACGAGGTTCTGCCCGCCGACGGCGAATATTCCGTGCGGGTGACCAGCTATGCGCCCGGCGAGACCGGCGCCTATCGCCTGTCCCTCGCCGCCGGTCAGGAATCCGAACGCCAGCGCGGCGTCGAGGCGGGCCAGCGGGTGTTCGCGGTGATGGTGGGGGTGTCAGACTACGGCGGCGCCTCGTCCAACCTGCCCTACACCGACGAGGACGCGATCAATCTTGAAGCGGAGCTGCGGCGCCAGGGCGTGCTGAACCCGCAGAGCGTCCTCTTGACCAACGCCCAGGCCACGCGCGCCTCGGTCACCGCCGCGATCCAGCGGGTCGCCGCCCAGGCGGGACCGGAGGACGTATTCCTGTTCTTCTTCTCGGGCCACGGGGTCCAGCATGCGTCGTCGTCCGACCGCGAACTGGACGGCCAGAGCGAGCACATCGTGCTGCGCGACGGGGAGATCAGCGACGTGGAGCTGGGCCGGATGCTGGCGGACGTGCGCGCGCGGCTCAGCCTGATCGTGCTGGACGCCTGTTTCAGCGGCGGCTTCGCCCGCGAGGTGGTCACCCGGCCGGGCGTCATGGGCGTCTTCAGCTCGGAGGAGGATCTGACCAGCATGGTGGCGGACCGCTTCCAGGCGGGCGGATACCTGTCCCATTTCCTGCGCGACGGCCTGGCGGGGCGCGCCGACGAGAACGGCGACCGGCTGGTCACGGCGGGCGAGCTGGCCGCCTATCTGCGCCGCCAGTTCCGCTCGGAGGTCCATGACGTGCAGGCCGAGACCCGCGACGGCCAGCGCAACTATCAGAACCTGGTCATCGACCGGGGCGGGGTCCAGGTGGACGACGTGGTGATCCGCCTGGCGCGCTAGGCAGGGGGCTCATATTCCCCACCCGTCATTCCCCTTGTGCCGGGAATCCATAACCACGGAGCGTTCCGGGCTCGCCTGGCCCGGTCAGAGCGTATGGATCGCCGGGACAGGCCCGGCGATGACGGAGAAGATGAGTTCGCACCAGAAGAATCAGCGCCTTGCATAGGTTCTCGACCGAGACGCCGAATCCGGAACCGTCAGTATCGTTCCGTTCAGCAACGCTTCAGAAAAGTCGTGTGTAAGCTGGACCGTATCGAGGCTGTTCACCCAATGAGATTCGACATGAGGCTTTCCGCCCTTCTGGCCGCCGCCGTCCTGGCCTTGGCCGCGCCCGACACGGCCGCCGCCCAGCAGATGCTGCGTCCGGGCGCCAGCCTGAACGGGGCGCTCACGCCCGGCGACGCCCGGCTGAACAGCGGCGAGTTCATGGACGTCTATGAGCTGGAAGGCCGCCGGGGCGACCGGCTGACCGTCCTGATGAGCTCCACGGACCTGGACGCCTATCTGATGATCGACGGGCCGGGCGGGTTCAGCCATCAGAACGACGACGCGGAGATGGGCTCGCTCGATTCGCGTCTGGACGTGCGCCTGCCCGTCTCGGGCCGCTATCGCATCGTGGCCACCAGCTATGCGCCGGGCGAAACCGGCCGCTACCGGATCTCGGTCGAGGACAGCGGCCAGGCGTGGGACCGATATGAAGACTATGGCCGGGGCGATAGTGGCCGCGGCGGTAGGGGCCGCAGCGACATGGGCCGCAGCGACATGGGCGGCGGCGAGGTGCGGCCCGGACAGAGCGTCAGCGGCATGCTGGGGCGCGGCGACGACCAGTTGAACAGCGGCGAATACCGCGACTCCTGGACCCTCAGCGGACGGCGCGGCGAGCGGTTCACCGTGCGCATGAGCTCCAGCGATTTCGACGCCTATCTGATGGCGCGCGGCCTGGGGCTGAGCGAGGACAATGACGACGATCCGACCCGGCGCGGAGGACGCGACAGCCGCCTGGAGATCACCTTTCCGAGCGACGGCGAGATCATCATCTCGGCCACCAGCTATGCGCCCGGCGAAACGGGGCGCTACACCCTGAGCGTCGACCGCGCCGGCCAGGGCGGCGGCGCCCCGACATGGTCGGAAAACACCGGAAGCATCCGCCTGGGCCAGAGCGTAAACGGCCGCCTGGAGCGGGGTGATCCGCAACTGCGCAGCGGCGAATACACCGACAGCTACGCCTATCAGGGCCGCGCAGGAGACCGGGTGGAGATCACCCTGGGCTCGTCGCATTTCGACCCCTATGTGGCGATCAGCGGGCCGGACGGCTTTTCCGAATTCAACGACGATGACCCGGACGGCGGCCTGAACAGCCGGCTGGTGACGACGCTGCCCGCCGACGGGCTCTACATCATCACCGCGACCAGTTATGCGTCCGGGGAATCCGGTGCCTATCGGCTGGGGCTTCATGCGGCCGGATATGACGCCCGCGATACGCGCCCGTGGTCGAGCGGCCAGAGGCAGGACGCGGCGCCGGGCGGGCGGCTGGCCCTGGGCGACACCGTTCGCGGCGCCCTGAGTTCCGGCGACACACGGCTCAACACGGGCGAATACAGCGACAGCTACAGCTTCATCGGCGGACGGGGCCAGCGCATCGTCATCGACGCGGTGTCCGATGAGTTCGACACCTATCTGATCCTGCGCCCGCCCGGCGGCGATCAGATCGACAACGACGACGGCCCCAACGGCGTGAACGCCCAGATCGCCGAGGTGCTGCAGGAAGACGGCGAATACACCGTGCAGGTCACCAGCTATGCGTCCGGCGAGACGGGCCGCTACGCCCTGTCGCTGAACCTGGGCCAGGAGCCGGAGCGCCAGCGCAACGTGCAGTCCGGCCAGAGGGTGTTCGCCGTCATGGTGGGCGTGGCCGACTATCCGGGCGACCACAATGACCTGCCCTATACCGACGAAGACGCCATCAAGCTGGAGGAGGAACTGCGCCGCCACGGGGTGCTGAACCCCGCCAGCATCGTCCTGACCAACGCCCAGGCCACGCGCGCCTCGGTCAGGGCCGCCTTCGACCGGGTGGCGGCCGAGGCCGGGCCGGACGACCTGTTCCTGTTCTTCTTCTCCGGCCACGGGGTGCAGCACGACAGCGACCACGCGCACGAACTGGACGGCCAGGGCGAGTATCTGTCGCTGCACGACGGCGACCTGAGCGACCTTGAGCTGGCCGAGATGTTCGGGCGGCTGAACACGCGCCTGTCCATGGTGGTGATCGACGCCTGCTTCAGCGGCGGCTTCGCCCGCGACATCGTCAATCGGCCCGGCGTGATGGGCATCTTCAGCTCCGAAGAAGACCTGACCAGCTCGGTGGCCTCGAAGTTCCAGGCGGGGGGCTACCTGTCCCACTTCCTGCGCGAGGGCATCGGCGGGGCGGCCGACGAGAACGGCGACCGCCTGGTCACGGCGGGCGAGCTGTCCACCTATCTGCGCGAGCAGTTCCGCACCGAGGTCCACGCCGTCCAGGCCACCACCACGGACGGCCAGCGCAACTACCAGAACCTGGTCATCGACCGGGGCGGGGTGCAGGTGGACGACGTGATCGTGCGGCTGGCGGGCGAGTGAGAGAACGGCAAGCGCCACCGTATGGCCGCATTGGCCGCGCCAGATCGGAACGTTGTGATGTGGAGGGACGTCCCATGCTTGACCGCGTTCTGACCGCCGCCGCCGTTCTGACACTGGCCGCCTGTTCCCAGCAGGGCGGGGACATGTCGGTGGCCAACACCAATGTCGGCGTCGAAATGCTGGAGCCCGCGCCGAGCGAAGCGGCGGCTTCGGCTCCGACAGAAGACCAGGCTCAGGTCCCCGCCTCGCCCACCCGGATCGCCTATGCGTATCGCTACACCCTGAGCCTGCCGACCGATCAGGCGGCCTCCTTGATGGCGCGGCACGAACAGGCCTGCATCGCGGCGGGTTCGACGACATGCCAGGTGCTGGGCGCCACATCGAACCAGTATGGCCGCGACATGCTCAGAGCGCGGCTGGAGATACGCGCCACACCCGCCTGGATCGCTCGCTTCCGCCAGGGCGTGGGCGACGAGGCGGAACAGGCGGGCGGCCGGGTGGTCTCGTCCGCCACCGAGAGCGAGGATCTGACCCGCCAGCTGTCGGACACCGAGGCGCGGATGACCGCCCTGACCACCCTGCGCGACCGGCTGCAGCAGCTTCTGGCCACCCGCTCCGGCCCGCTTGAACAATTGCTTCAGGTCGAGCGCGAACTGGCCCGGGTCCAGGGCGAACTGGACGCCACACGATCGGCCCTGGAGATCATGCGCACCCGCGTGGCCACCTCGCGCCTGACCATCGACTACCAGTCCGCCGGACAACTGGCGCCCGACAGCGCCTGGCGGCCGGTCAGCGAGGCGCTGAGCAATGCGCTGGCGACGTTCATGACCACCGTGGGCGCGCTGATCCTGATCCTGTCGGCGCTGCTGCCCATCGCCCTTCTGGCCGCGCCGCTGATCTGGCTGGGCCTGAAATGGCGGGCGCGGCGCAAGGCCAGGCAGGCGACGGTCCCGCCGCCGCTGGACCGGGCGGATCACCCCTCCCGGCGCACCAGGCGGCCGTAATCCTTGGCCAGGCCCAGGCTGAGCGCGCCCGGCGTGAAGGCGTATTCGCCGATCTGGCCCACCGGGGTGATCTCGGCGGCGGTTCCGGTCAGGAAGCATTCGGTGAAGTCGGCCAGTTCCTCGGGACGGATGTGGCGCACCACCACCTCGATCCCCTTCGCCTCGGCCATCTCGATGACGGTCTGGCGGGTGATGCCGTTGAGGATGGCGTCCACCGGCGGGGTGTGCAGCACGCCGTCCCTGACGAAGAAGACGTTGGCGCCGGTGGCCTCGGCCACATAGCCGCGCCAGTCCAGCATCATGGCGTCGGCGAATCCGTTCCGCTCGGCCGCCATCTTGGACAGGGTGCAGATCATGTACAGGCCCGCCGCCTTGGCTGCCGAGGGCGCGGTGGCCGGATCGGGGCGGCGCCATTTGGCCCATTCCAGCCGGATGCCCTTCGTCTTGGCCTCGGCGTCGAAATAGCTGGGCCATTCCCAGGCGGCGATGGCCACGCGGGTCCGGTTGGGGAAGGCCGAAACGCTCAGTTGCTCGGGCCCGCGAAACGCCACGGCGCGGATGTAGCAGTCCTGAAACCCCATCTTGGCGCAGGTGGCGCGCTTGGCCTCGTCCAGTTCGGCGACGGTGTAGGGGATCTCGAAGTCGAGCATTCCGGCCGAACGGTGCAGACGCTGCGAATGTTCGGTGATCTTGAAGATTTCCCCCGCATACATACGCTCGCCTTCAAACACGGAAGAGGCATAATGGAGACCGTGGGTCAGAACGTGCGTCTTCGCGTCCCGCCACGGAACGAAGTCTCCGTCCAGCCAGATCCAGCCGTCACGATCGTCGAAGGGAACGAACGTCATTGAAGAAAATCTCCCGCACTGATTCTCCGTTTAGATCGGTCGTGATCCGTCAGGTCAACGCTTGTCCGGCCAGGGCCGCTCGATGAGCGCGGCGAGCCCGCGCCCTGGCGGCGGACGATCAGGCCCCGTCGCCGCGCCCGGCGAAGGCCGGCACCTGTTGGTGGTGGACGACGACGACCGCATCCGCGACCTGCTCAAGGAGTATCTGGCGCGCGAGGGATTCCGCGTCACCGGCGCCGCCCATGCCGCGGCCGCGCGGCGGCTGATGGAACTGCTGGAATTCGACCTGGTGGTGCTGGACGTCATGATGCCGGGCGAGGACGGCCTCAGCCTGACCAGCTGGGTGCGCTCCAAGGCCGGCGCCTCCAGCACGCCGGTGCTGCTGCTGACGGCGCGGGGCGACCCGGACGACCGCATCGAGGGCCTGTCGCGCGGGGCGGACGACTACATGTCCAAGCCTTTCGACCCGCGCGAGCTGCGCCTGCGCATCGACGCCATCCTGCGCCGCACCGGTCCCAAGCCCATCGGGCCGAAAGAGATCCGCCTGGGCGACGCCCTGTTCAACATGGAGCGGCTGGAGCTGACCCGCGACGGCGAGCTTCAGCGCCTGACCGAGGCCGAGGCGCAGTTGCTCAAGACCCTGGCCCAGAACGCCCACGCGCCGGTCGAGCGCATGCAGCTGGCGTCGGACACCGCCGACGTCACCGGCCGCGCCGTGGACGTGCAGGTCACGCGCCTGCGCCGCAAGCTGGAGAAGGACCCCAAGAACCCGCGTTACCTCCAGACCGTGCGGGGCGTGGGCTACATGCTGGCGCCGGACTGATGAGCCCGCCCGCCGGTCAGGCCTGGCGATACGGACCCCGGTTCTGGGTGCGGTTCCTGCGGCGGCGGCTGCCCACCTCCCTGTGGGGGCGTTCGCTGCTGATTATCGTCCTGCCGGTGTTCCTGATGCAGGTGGCCGTGACCTGGGCCTTCTTCGACGCCCACTGGCAGACGGTGACCGCGCGCCTGTCCGAGGGGCTGGCCGGGGACATCGCCTGGGCGGTCGAAAGCTACCGGGACGACCCGTCACCCTCGAACCTGGCGCGCATCGCCGAGCGGGCCGAACGGTCCATGCAGATATCCATCGCGCTGCAGGAAGGCCGCGACCTGCCCGACAGCGGCGACTCCAGCGTGTTCGGCGTGGTGGACCGCACCCTGGACGAGGCCCTGGAGGCCCGGCTGGACGATCCGTTCTGGTTCAGCACCACCAGCTATCCGGCCTATGTGGACATCCAGGTGCAGCAGCCCCAGGGGGTGCTGCGCATCATCGCGCCCAAGGAACGGGCCGTGGCGACCCAGGGGCACATCTTCGTCCTGTGGCTGACGCTGGCCACGGTGCTCTTGATGTCGGTGGCCATCCTGTTCATCCGCAACCAGGTGCGGGCCATCGAGCGGCTGGCCGAGGCGGCCGAGGACTTCGGCCGGGGCATCGAGGCGCCGCGCTTCAAGCCCTCGGGCGCGCGGGAGGTGCGCGCCGCCGCCCGCGCCTTCATGGACATGCGCGAACGCATCCAGCGCCACATCGACCAGCGCACCGCCCTGCTGGCGTCGGTCAGCCACGACCTGCGCACGCCCCTGACCCGCCTGCGGCTGGAGCTGGCCCTGGCGGACCAGAACCGGCGCACCCGGGCCATGCAGGGCGACCTGGATGAAATGGAGCACATGATCGACGAATATCTCGCCTTCGCGCGCGGCGAGGCGGGCGAGGCGGCGCAGACGATCAGGCTGGACGCCCTGCTGGCCACGCTGGCGCAGAACGTGCGCCGACGCGGCGCCCAGGCCGAGGTCGAGGCGCCGGAAGCCCTGACGGCGACGGTGCGGCCGCTGGCCTTCCGCCGCGCCCTGACGAACCTGGCGGGCAACGCGGCCGATCATGGGGGCCGGGTGCGGCTTTGCGCCCGGCGCCTGCCTGCCGGCGGCGTGGAGATCACCGTGGAGGATGACGGCCCCGGCATTCCGGAGAGCCGGCATGAGGAGGCGTTCCGTCCCTTCTCGCGGCTGGACGAATCCCGCAACCAGAACACCAAGGGCGTGGGCCTGGGCCTGGCCATCGCCAGGGACGTCATGCGCGGCCACGGCGGCGACATCACCCTGGAGACCAGCGACCTGGGCGGCCTCAAGGCGGTGATCCGGCTGCCGGACTGAATCCGCCGCCCGCGATCACGATTTGCATGCGCCCTCTGGCGGAATCCGCAATTCGACCGCATCTTGTGACGTGGGGCTGTCATCAGAGGTTCGTCAGGAGAGCTTCAATGCGCACGATTTCCTTCCTCGCCGCCGCGACCGCCGCCGTCGCCATGGCCGGATCCGCCATGGCCCAAGCCGCCGACGTCACCGTCGTCATCGGCCCCGATCTGGACCGCAAGGCCCAGGAACTGGGCCATGACGAAGTGGCCCGCCAGGCCCGCGAACTGGAACGACGCCTGGCCACCGAGCTGGCCGCGCGCGGCGTGCTGGACGGCGCCCGCATCCATCTGGTGCTGACCGACGTGGCGCCCAACCGCCCGACGTCGGAACAGGTGCGCCGCACCCCGGGCCTGTCCCACTTCCACAGCTTCAGCATCGGCGGCGCCGCCATCGAGGGCGAGATCACCACCGCCGACGGCCAGGTCCGGCCGGTCAGCTATGACTGGTATTCAACCAACATCCGCGACGCGCGCTACAACGCCACCTGGCAGGATGCGGATCGGGCCTTCATGAACTTCTCGCGCCGCCTGGCCGACGGGCGGCTGTAGCATCAACTGCTGATCGCACTCGCTCGCACCCATCTTCGTCATCGCCGGGCTTGTCCCGGCGATCCATACGCTCCGACGGATCAGGGCGTGTCCGGAGCGTTTCGTGGGTATGGATTCCCGGGACAGGCCCGGGAATGACGGACGTGGGGATTTGAACCCTCTGCTCCCGGACGCTCAGGCCCTCGACAGCTCCGCCGCGCGCTTCACGGCTGCGGCAGCGGCTTCCGACACCAGCCGCTCCAGCGCGTCATCGCGCCCCAGCACCTCCAGCGCCGCCTGGGTCGTGCCCCCGGGCGAGGCGACGCGGCCGATCAGGTCCGTCGCGGGCGCCGCGTCCTCGCGCATGGCGGCGGCGGCGGAGATCAGGGTGCCGCGCGCCAGGGTCTCGGCCTGGTCCGGCGACAGGCCCTGTTCGATCCCGGCCCGGGTCAGGGCCTCCACGAAGGCGAAGAAATAGGCCTGGCCCGAGCCGGACACGGCCGTCGCCGCGTCCATCAGCCCCTCGTCCGGCAGCACGGCGACGCGGGCCACCGGCTCGAACAGGGCGCGAACCCGCGCCTCGTCGGACAATGCGGCGGCCCAGATGGACGCCACGCCCTCGCCCGCCGCCATGCTGGTGGTGGGCATCACCCGGGCGGCCGGGCGGGGCGCGAAGCCTTGCGCCAGGTCGTCGGCGCGCACCCCGGCCATCATGGAGACGACCAGCGCGTCCGGCGCCAGCTTCGGCGCCAGGTCGGCGGCGACGGCGCGCCACATGGCCGGCTTGACCGCCAGCACCACGCGATCCGCCCGCGCCAGGGCTGCGGCGTCAGGATTGACGACGGCGCCCGCAGCCCGCGCCGCCTCGGACGCGGGCTTGGGCGAAGGCGTGACGATCATCAGGTCATGAGGATCCAGGCCGCCGGTCTTCAGCCAGCCCTCGACCAGGGACGAGCCCAGCCGTCCGCAGCCGACGAGGATGACGGAACGGTCGGCCACCGGCTCAGCAGGCGCCCGCCGTCTCGAACAGGCAGGCGTCGATAGCGGCCTTTGGCGTGGCGCCGCCCCGGATCAGATAGTCGAAGGCCGGGAAGTAACGATCCGCCGCGTCGATGGCCGCGTCGATCATGGAAGCGGCCTGGGCCAAGGTCGGGCGTTCGCCGTGCGGCAGGGCCAGGGCATGGCGGAACACGATCTCGCCGTCCTCGCTCCAGACCTCGAAATGGCCGATCCAGACCCGCTGGTTCAGCAGGGACGCCAGCTCATAGGCCGCGCCGCGCCGTGACTTCATCGCCCGGATGTCCAGCGAACAGCACAACTGAAGACAATCCCCTTCCGGCCGCCAGGCGAACCACAGTTCATAGTCCTTCCAGTCGCCGGCCAGGGCGAAGGCCAGGTCGCCCTGGTCCGTGCGGTCGAACGGCAGGTTCTCGGCCGTCAGCACATGCTCCACCACGTCGAGCGGGTCGTAGGGGATTTCGACCTCGTCGGGGGTCAGTGCGTCCATCAGGCTTTCCGATCCCCAGGGCGGGAGGTGAGTGGGTCAGGACGGAGCGACTCACGCCCCGTGCACGGACGGTAGGCGTGTTCGCAGATTCGGCTCAACCGGCTGCGTCCTTCGGGCGAGCCCGACCTGTGGATGCTCCCGTTCCAGGCGTCTTTTTGGCGGCCGGAGCGGGCTTTTTCAGCGTGGCGACCTCGGCGCGCAGGGCCGCGATCTCGGCCTTCAGGGCGTCGAACTCGTCGCGGCGCACCAGATCCATGTCGGCCACGAAGCGGTCGGCCTGGGCGCGCCAGGCGGCCTTGGCCTCCTCGCCCGCCGCCGGGGCCAGGCCCATGGCGCCGGTGGTCAGCTTGGCGAACTCGTCGAGAAAGGGGTTGCGGGTCTGCATGGAACTGTCCTTGGGCGACTCATGGAATGGGCCGCGTACGTTAACCTTCCGCCTGATATGGTGAACGAAACCTTTCCAGCCAATCCCGCCGGACGGCGTGTTTCGATGTGACAGGGGGCGACGGGCGCGGCGACGCTTGCTAAACGAGGGCCACGGCAGCCGCCTTCAGGAGTCGCGCGTGATCTTTCCCGAATTCGACCCGGTCCTGATCCAGATCGGCCCGCTGCCCATCCGCTGGTACGCCCTGGCCTATGTGGCGGGGATTCTGCTGGGCTGGCGCTATGCGGTGATGCTGGCGCGGCGCGAGGCGCTGTGGACGCCGGGCAGGCCGCCGGTCACGGGCTTGCAGATTGATGATCTGGTTCTGTGGATAACCCTCGGCGTCATCGGCGGAGGACGGCTGGGCTACGCCCTGTTCTATCGTCCCGACCTGTTCGGCCAGATCTTCACCGGATCGGGCTGGGAGCGGCTGGAGATCCTGCAGCTATGGACCGGCGGCATGTCGTTCCACGGCGGGCTGATCGGGGTGGCCGTGGCGCTGATCCTTTTCGCCCGCAGCCAGAAGATCAATCCGCTGTCCCTGGGCGACCTGATCGCTCCGGTGGCGCCCATCGGCCTGTTCTTCGGCCGCATCGCCAATTTCATCAACGGCGAGCTGTGGGGCCGCCCCACCGACGGGCCGTTCGGCGTCATCTTCTGCAACGACGCCATCCGCGAGACGTACGCCCGGGTTCTCTACGGCGCCTGTCCCGCAGGCGAGATGCCGCGCCATCCCAGCCAGCTTTACGAAGCGGGGCTGGAGGGGCTGGTGCTGTTCGCCGTTCTGGTCCTGGCCGTGTGGAAGGGCCGCCTCCTGGCCAAGCCGGGCTATGTCACGGGCCTGTTCCTGTTCGGCTATGGACTGTCGCGCGTGGCGCTGGAGACGGTGCGCGAGCCCGACTCCCACATGCCCGACGCGCTTCAGGGGGTGGTCACCATGGGCATGCTGCTGTCCGTCCCCATGATGCTGATCGGCGCCTGGCTGATCTGGCGGGCCTGGAGCCGACCGCCCGTCCAGGGCTGATCCCATGGCCCTGGCCGACCGGCTGAAGCGCGAGATCGCCCTGACCGGCCCGATGACGACGGCCGACTATGTCGTGCGCTGCCTGCATGATCCGGAAGGCGGCTATTACGCCACCCGGCCGAACCTGGGCGCGCGGGGCGACTTCATCACCGCGCCGCTGGTCAGCCAGATGTTCGGCGAGTTGATCGGCCTGTGGGCGGTGGAGGTCTGGACCCGCCTGGGCGCGCCCGAACGCTTCCGGCTGGTGGAGGTCGGCCCCGGCGACGGGACCCTGATGGACGACGCCCTGCGCGCGGCCCGTCTGGCGCCCGCCTTTCTCGAAGCCTGCGACCTGGTGCTGATCGAGCCCAGCCGCCCGCTGCGCGATCTTCAGGCGCGCCGGCTGTCCGAGCATGACCGCCATCCCCGCTGGGTCGGGTCGCTGCACGACATCGAAACCGACGCGCCGGTCATCCTGATCGCCAACGAGGTGCTGGACTGCCTGCCCGCGCGCCAGTTCGTGAGGACGACGGACGGCTGGGCCGAGCGGCGCGTGGGCCTGGACGACGCGGACGGCCTCGCCTTCGGCCTGACGGCGCCCAGCGCCGGCTTCGTCAGACCGGCCTTCGACATCGAGCCCGGGCAGGTGTTCGAGATCTCGGAGCAGCAGGCCGCCTTCGGCCGCGATCTCGGCGCCCTGATCGGCCAGGCGTCCGGCGCGGCCCTGCTGATCGACTATGGCCGCGACCGGCCCGGACCCGGCGACACCCTTCAGGCCCTGCGCCGCCATGAGAAGGTCGATCCCCTGTCGACGCCGGGCGAGGCGGACCTGACCCAGTGGGCCGACTTCCCCGCCGTGCTGGAGGCCGCCGTCCGCACGGGCGCCGACGTCACCGGCTGCCTGAGCCAGGGCGAGTTCCTGCGTCGCCTCGGGATCGAAGCCCGCGCCGAACGGTTGTCTTCCTCGAGGCCCGCATCCGCCCCCGTCATCGCTCGTCAGCTGGCGCGCCTGACCGCTGCGGATCAGATGGGCGACCTGTTCAAGGCGGCGGCCATCTTCGCCCCGCGCAGCCTGGCCGTTCCAGGG
>JAEZCL010000145.1 GCA_023433585.1 Pseudomonadota bacterium | reverse complement strand
GATCTACACCGACCTGTCGCTGTTCTCGACCGATGAGGCGTTGGGCCGCGACGCCGTCAAGGTGTTCAACTACATCACCGGCTACGCCCAGCCCGGCGACATGGAGCGGCTGATCGTCTCGCCGCTGAACATGAAGCCCAGCCTGATCGGCATGATCGAGCAGGAGGTCGCCGCCGCCGCCGCCGGCAAGCCCGCCGCCATCTGGGCCAAGCTGAATTCGCTGGTGGATTCCGAAATCATCGACGCCCTCTACCGCGCCAGCCAGGCGGGAGTCAGCATCGACATGGTGGTGCGGGGCATCTGCTGCCTGCGCCCCGGCGTGCCGGGCCTGTCGGAGAACATCCGGGTCAAGTCCATCATCGGCCGCTTCCTGGAGCACAGCCGCATCGTGGCCTTCGCCAACGGCCGCGCCCTGCCCAGCGACAAGGCCAGGGTGTTCATCTCGTCGGCCGACTGGATGACCCGCAACCTGGACCGCCGCGTCGAGCTGATGGCGCCGGTCACCAACGCCACGGTGCACGACCAGGTGCTGGACCAGATCATGGTCGCCAACCTCAAGGACGACGCCCAGAGCTGGGTGCTGGATTGCGAAGGCCGTTATCACCGGGTGAAGCCCGCAGACCCCGAACGCCCCTTCTCCGCCCACGACTACTTCATCAAGAACCCCAGTCTGTCGGGCCGTGGCCGCAAGGTGAAGATCCTGCCCAAGGTGATAACCTTTGACCGTCCCTTCCGATAGCCGCCCCCTGGGCAGGATCGACGGGCGCGACGGGCGTCACGACGTGGCCGTCATCGACGTGGGTTCGAACTCGGTGCGCCTGGTCATGTATCGGCTGGAAGGCCGGGCGATCTGGACGGTCTATAACGAAAAAGTGCTGGCGGGCCTGGGGCGCGACATCGCCGTCACCGGCTGCCTGTCGCCCGAGGGGGTCAAGCTGGCCCTGCCCGCCCTGCGCCGGTTCGCCTCGGTGCTGGAAGGGGTCCGGCCCACCGCCGTCCTGACCGCCGCCACCGCCGCCGTGCGGGACGCGGAGGGCGGCGAAGAATTCTGTCAGCGCATCGCCGCCGAAACGGGATTGAGGGTCCGCGTGCTCAGCGGCGCCGAGGAAGCGCGCTACGCGGCCCTCGGGGTTCTGGCCGGAGCACCGGATTCCGAAGGCGTCGCCGCCGACCTGGGCGGCGCCAGCTTGGAGCTGAACCGCATCGGCCGTGGCCAGGTGGGCGCCGGAATCACCCTGCCGCTTGGCCCGTTCGCCCTGGTCACGCCCGACGGCTTCGATCCGGAGCACGCGCGACGCCTGATCGCCGAACGCCTGGCCCCCGTGCGGTCGGACTATGGCGCGCCAACCCTGCACGCCGTGGGCGGCGGCTGGCGCAGCCTGGCCCAGTTGCACATGGCCATGGCCGACCATCCGCTGCGCATCGTGCACCAGTACGCCATGACGACGGATCAGGCGCGTGAAACGGCCTCGCTGCTGGCGCGCCAGTCGCCCGCGTCGCTGGCCCGCATGCCTGGTGTATCCAGGCGCCGGGCGGACACCCTGCCCTATGCGGCCCTGGTTCTGGAAGGTCTGTTGGAGCATTGCGGCTTCGAGCAGGTGGTGTTCTCGGCCTGGGGTCTGCGCGAGGGCCTGCTGTTCGAGACGCTGGCGCCTTCGCTGGTGGCCGCCGACCCGCTGCTGGCCAGTTGCGAGGCCATCGGGCTGCGCCAGGGCGTCTCGCCCGGTCTGGCCGGCGCGCTGGAGGGCTGGCTGACCGGGGTGATGGCGGCCCTGCCCATAGCCTTCAGCGAGGAGCGTGACGCCGTCCTGACCGCCGCCGCCTGTCATCTGGCGGACATCGGCGCGCGCCTGCATCCGGATCACCGGGTGGAGCTGGCGTTCGACCAGGTGTTGCGCGCGCCCGCGCCGGGCCAGACTCACCCGGAACGCGCCTTCCTGGCCGCCGCCGTCAACGGCCGTTACGGCGGGCCAGCCGAAACCCCCGCGCCGGATGTGGTCGGGCGCCTGCTGAACGACGATCAGCGCCTGCGCGCCCGCGCCCTGGGCCTGGCCATGCGGCTGGGCGGCGACCTGTCGGTGCGGGCGCCACAGGTTCTGGCCAGCACGGTGCTGACCTTGAAGAACGGCGTGCTGCGCCTGAAAGCTGCGCCGGACCATGCCGATGCGCTCCTGGGCGAACAGACGCGGCGGCGCGCCAAGGCCCTGGCCGAGACCCTGGGCGCCGCGCTCGAAATCGGCTGACGCCTATCCCTCGATCTCGACCACCTCGACGCGCGCGCCGTTCAGGACCAGGGCGATCTCGCCGCGCTTCAGCTTCAGCGCATCCTCGCCGAACAGTTGACGTCGCCAACCCTTGAGCGCGTCCACGTCGGCGGTGTCGCTGAGGGCGATCTTCTCCAGGTCCGAGACGTTGGCCAGCAGCTTGGTGGCCACGTTCGCCTGTTCCGACTTGGCCTTGAGCAGCACCTTGAGCAGTTCCACCACGGAAGCGGGCGCGGGCTCGCGTGACGCCGGGCGCTCCACGTCCGGGGCGTGCGCTTCCGGATCCTTCAGGACCTCCCGCAGCACCTCGATCAGGTCCTGGCCCAGGCGCGAGCCGCCGAATCCCTTGGGCGGGGCGCGCAGACGGCTGAAGGCTTCGGCGTCCGTCGGGCCCTGGGTGGCGATCTCGTCGATGGCGTCGTCCTTGAGGATGCGGCCGCGCGGCTGGTCCCGTTCCTGCGCCGCACGCTCGCGCCAGGCGGCAGTCGCCTTGAACGTCGCCAGATATTTCGCGGAATAGCGCTTGGGCTTCAGCCGCTTCCAGGCGTTCTCCGGGCTGGTGTCGTAAAGCGCCGGATCCGTCAGGGCCTCCATCTCCTGGGCCACCCATTCCAGCCGGCCCTCGCGCGCCAGCCGGTCGCGCAGACGCGGATAGAGCGCCGCCAGGTGGGTCACATCGCCCAGCGCATAGGTCAGCTGCGACTCCGACAGGGGCCGCCGGGCCCAGTCGGTGAAGCGGCTGCCCTTGTCCACGTCCTTCTTCAGCATCTGGCGGACCAGGGAATCATAGGCGACCTGATCCCCGAAGCCCGCCGCCATGCCCGCCACCTGGGTGTCGAACAGCGGAACGGGCATCGCGCCCAGCTTGTTGAAGATCTCCACGTCCTGACGCGCGGCGTGGAACACCTTGGTGATCTTCGGGTCGCGCAACAGGTCCAGGAACGGCGTCAGGTCCAGACCCTCGGCCATCGGGTCGATGATTCCCGCCGTCGTCGGCGTGGCGGCCTGGATCAGGCACAGCCTGGGCCAATAGGTCGTCTCCCGCATGAACTCGGTGTCGACCGTGATGAATTCGGATGTGGAAAGCTGGGCGCAGAACTCGGCCAGCGCCTCATTGGTGGTGATCGGCGTCATGAGGATGCTATAGCGCGGCGCAAGCCGGTCGTGGCAAGAGCGCGACCCACATTCCGACACGTTTTCGAAGGCCCGCGTGACATGAGCGCATCGAATGACCCCCGCCCGAACGGCCTGACCTATGCGGAGGCCGGGGTCGACATTGACGCGGGCGAACGCCTGGTCCAGGCCATCAAGCCGCTGGCGAAATCCACGGCGCGGCCGGGGGCCGAGCCGTCGCTGGGCGGCTTCGGCGCCCTGTTCGACCTGAAGGCGGCCGGATTCGTCGATCCGCTGATCGTCTCGACCACCGACGGGGTGGGCACCAAGCTGAAGATCGCCATCGAGACCGGCCTGCACGGCGGGGTCGGCGTGGATCTGGTGGCCATGTGCGTCAACGACCTGCTGGCCCAGGGCGCCGAGCCGCTGCTGTTCCTGGACTATTTCGCCACAGGCAAGCTGGACGTGGAGGCGGCGACCCAGGTGGTGGCGGGCATCGCCGAGGGCTGCCGCCAGGCCGGTGCGGCCCTGGTGGGCGGTGAGACCGCCGAAATGCCGGGCATGTACCAGTCCGGCGACTACGACCTGGCCGGCTTCTCGCTGGGCGCTGTGGAGCGGGATCAGGTCCTGCCCCGGCTGGACCTTCAGAACACAGGCGACCTCATCATCGGCCTGGCCTCATCCGGACCGCACTCCAACGGCTATTCCCTGATCCGCAAGGTGGTGGAGAAATCGGGCCTGAACTGGACCGACGACGCGCCCTTCTCGCCCGGCCATACGCTGGCCGAGGCGCTGATGACGCCCACGCGCATCTATGTGAAGTCCATCGTGCCCCTGATGAAGGCCGGTCTCATCAAGGGCGGCGCCCACATCACCGGCGGCGGGCTGATCGAAAACCCGCCCCGCTGCATCGCCGAGAGCCTGAAGGCCTCGTTCGACTGGGACGCCTGGCCCCTGCCCGGCGTGTTCCGGTGGCTGGCCGAGACCGGCGGGATCAGCGACCACGAGATGCGACGCACCTTCAACTGCGGCGTCGGCTTCATCCTGATCGTGTCGCCGGAGAACGCCGAACCGGTGCTGGCCGCCCTGCTGAACGTCGGCGAAACCGCCTTCATCTGCGGCCAGCTGGAAACGGCCTGAGTGCCCTGCCTCGACGGCGACGATCAGCCCCTTCCGGCGCCGAAGCGTGTCCGCGTCGGCGTCCTGATCTCCGGCGCCGGATCGAACATGGCCGCCCTGATCGAGGCGGCGAAGGCGGAGGATTATCCGGCCGAAATCGTCGTGGTGATCTCCAACAATCCCGAGGCGCCGGGCCTGAAGCTGGCCGAGGCGGCGGGGGTTGAGGCCCTGGCCATCGACCACCGGCCCTTCGGCCAGGTCCGTCACGCCCATGAACTGGCCGTCGACGCGGCGTTGAGGACACGCGGCGTCGAAGTGGTGGTGCTGGCCGGCTACATGCGCATCCTGACGCCGCATCTGGTGCGGGCCTGGGAAGGCCGGATGCTGAACATCCACCCCAGCCTGCTGCCGAACCATCCGGGTCTGGACACCCACGCCCGCGCCCTCGCGGCTGGCGACGCCGAGGCGGGCTGCACGGTGCATCTGGTCACCGAAGGCGTGGACGAGGGGCCGATCCTGGGCCAGGCGCGCGTGCCGGTCGAGCCGGGCGACACCCCCGAAACCCTGGCCGCGCGCGTCCGGGCCGCCGAGCACCGCCTATATCCCGAAACCCTCGCCGTGTTCGTCAGGCAAGGAAAAACGGCGCAGGTCTGAAACCTGCGCCGTCTTCATGAAGTCAGTCCGGGCGTCGGGGCCGTTCCGTGGTCGCGGCGCCTGCCGCGCCGCCGATGACGGCGCCCGCGACCGTGGCGCCGGTGTCGCCCCCGATCGCCTGTCCGACGGCCGCGCCCGCAATGGCGCCTGTGGCCGCGCGCTGTTCCATGGTGGTTCCGCACGCAGCCAGGAGAGTCACGGCGCCGGCCAGCGGAATCAGTTTGATGATCGTGTTCATGGCGTTTTCTCCGTGAGAGACGCCATGAAAACGGGCCGTCCGCCGGGCGGTTCCGAAAAACCGCCCTGCATCAGCCGCAGGAATCAGCCGACGATGTCGGCGTCGGTGAAGAATTGAGCGATCTCGAGCTTGGCGTTCTCCAGGCTGTCGGAGCCGTGCACCGAGTTCTCGCCGACGCTCTCGGCGTAGAGGGCGCGGATGGTGCCTTCGGCGGCGTCCTTGGGGTTGGTGGCGCCCATGACTTCGCGGTAGCGGGCCACGGCGTTGTCGCCTTCCAGAACCTGGACCACCACGGGGGCCGAGGTCATGAATTCCACCAGTTCGCCATAGAACGGGCGCTCGGCGTGGACCTCATAGAATTTCCTGGCCTGGGCCTCGGTCATGCGGATGCGGCGCTGGGCGACGATGCGCAGGCCCGCGTCCTCGATCACCGCATTGACCTTGCCGGTCAGGTTGCGGCGGGTGGCGTCCGGCTTGATGATCGAGAAGGTGCGTTCGGTCATGGGAGCGACTTCTTGGGTTTGGGAGGTTGAAAGGTCGCGGGCTTATAGACGCGCGCCCTCGCCTTTCCAACCCGTCGCAATCAGCAGCCCATGGCGTTCAGATGTCCCTGGGCGGCGTAAGCCAGGATATCGCGGTCCCTGGTCACAAATGTCGCCCCGATCTCACGCGCGGTCGCCGTCAGCAAGCGATCCGCCGGGTCGGCGTTCAGTCCCTCCGGCAGGCCCGCCGACGCCACGGCCGCCGTGACCGTCAAGGGAGTCAGGCCGGCGAAGTGGCTGTCCATGAAGCGAAGGAACCAGGTCGCCGGGTCGGGCAGGAAATCAATGGCGCGGCGGCTGTTGCGGGGGCGGGCCAGATTGCCGATCTCCCAGGCCGACACGGGGGACACCAGAAGCGTCTCCGCACGCGCCGCCGAGCGGATGAGGCCGTCCGCCTCCGGTTTGATCGGCGCGCCCGTCGCCAGGAACACGATGGCGTTGGTGTCGAGCAGGACCAGATCGGCCATCTAGTCGAGGATCCCCCGTTCCGCATCCAGCGGCTCCAGGTCCATGGGTGCGGTGAAGTCGAACCCATCAGGCGCGATGACCGTGCCCTTCATGCTTCCGAACAGAGCTGTCGGATCATCGACATCCTGGTCGGCGCGGCGCACGACAGCCGTCCTTTTCCCGCGCTTGGTCACCGTCACCTTGGTGACGGCGCCGGATTGAACACGATCCAGCAGCTCCAGGCACTTGGCCTTGAACTCCGTGGCGGTTATGACCACCTCGCCCGTGATCTGGTCATGTGTCATGACCGGTCATATTGAAATGACCAGTTCAAAAGTCAAGTTCGCCTCATGCTCCAGATCAACGACCTGACCTTCAACGCCTGGGGCCGTTCGTTCCTCGAGCATGCCTCGGTCAGCCTGCCGCCGGGCGCAAAGGTGGGGCTGGTGGGGCGCAACGGCATCGGCAAGTCGACCCTGTTCAAGCTGATCCTGGGCGAGCTGGCGGCGGGCGGCGACGAGATCACCTTGCCCAGGACCGCGCGCATCGGATCGGTGGACCAGGAGCACCCCGCCACGCCGGTCAATGTACTGGACACGATCCTGGAGGCCGACGTCGAACGGCACCAGCTGATGACCCGGCTGGAGACGGCCGATCCCGAGGAGATGGGCGAGATCTGGGCCCGGCTGATCGACATTGACGCCGAAAGCGCCCCGGCCCGGGCTTCCGAAATCCTGGCGGGCCTGGGATTCAGCCAGACGGACATCTATCGCCCCATGTCCCACTTCTCGGGCGGCTGGCGCATGCGGGTGGCCCTGGCCGCGGCCCTGTTCTCGGAACCGGACATGCTGCTGCTGGACGAGCCCACCAACTACCTGGACCTGGAAGGCGCCCTGTGGCTGGAGGCGCGGCTGAAGAAGTATCCGCATACAGCGCTCATCATCAGCCACGACCGCGAGATGCTGAACGAAGTCTGCACCCACATCCTGCACCTGTCGAACCGGAAGCTGGACCTCTACACGGGCAACTATGACGTGTTCGAAAGAACCCGTGCGGAGAAGCTGCGCCTGATGGAGGCCAACAAGGCCAAGCAGGACGCCGAGCGCGCGCACCTTCAGAAATTCGTGGATCGCTTCAAGGCCAAGGCCTCCAAGGCCACCCAGGCCCAATCGCGGGTCAAGAAGCTGGAAAAGATGCAGCGGATCGACCTGCCGCCCGAAGAACGGGTCGCGCCCTTCACCCTGCCCTCGCCGCCGCGTCCCCTGCCGCCGCCCCTGATCCGGCTGGAGCGGGCCTCCGTGGGTTATGAGCCGGGCGCTCCGGTGCTGCGGAACCTGACCCTGCGCATGGACCTGGACGACCGCATCGGCCTTTTGGGCGTCAACGGGGCGGGCAAGTCCACCTTCGCCAAGCTGATCGCCAAGGCCCTGACCATCGAGTCGGGCGAGTTCCACCGCGACGGCAAGATGCGCGTGGGCTGGTTCCACCAGCACCAGATCGAGGCCATGGACCCCACCGACACGCCGCTGGAGATCATCCGGCGCGCCATGCCGGATGCGTCCGAATCCAGCCGCCGGTCGCGCCTGGCCCAATTCGGCCTGCCGTTCGAGAAGCAGGAGACCAAGGTGGACGCCCTGTCGGGCGGCGAGCGGGCGCGCCTCTTGCTGAACCTGGTGGCCATGGACGCGCCGCACATCCTGATCCTGGACGAACCGACCAACCACCTGGACATCGACAGCCGCCGGGCGCTGCTGGACGCACTGAACGAATACACCGGCGCGGTGATCCTCATCACCCACGACCGCTCGCTGATGGAGCTGGTGGCGGACCGCCTTTGGCTGGCGGCGGACGGCACGGTGAAGCCCTTTGACGGCGACATGGACGACTACGCCGCCTTCGTGCTGGAGCGCGCCAGACAGGCGGGGGCCAAGCCCGCCCAACAGAAGGAAGAGGCGGAGGCGGAAACCGTGCCTTCCGTCCCTCAAGCCGCGAGCGATAGGGACAAAAAGAAGAAATCCGGCCCGTCGCCTTCAACCCTGCGCCATGCGGCGAAAAAGGCGGAAGAGCGCATGGCCGCCCTGACCGGCCAACTGGCCCTCATCGATGACGACCTGGCCAATGCGGCGGTCAACAATCCTTCGATGCTGGAGGGCCTGACCCGAGCCCGCGCCGAGGCCCAGGCCGACCTGGACGCCGCCGAGACCGAATGGCTGGCGGCCGAGGAAGCCCTGGCCGAAGCCGTCTAGATCACCCGCACTTCACTTCGCGCACGATCTCGGTCTGCTGGTCGTAGAGGATGTTCAGGCGGTCCGGGCGCCAGTCCATGGTCACCGGGCAGCTGGTGCAGGTGATGCGCCAGGTGGCGCCGGCGGGGCGTTCGGGAATCTGGCTGCGGTGCTGACCGATCAGGTTCTGATGTTCACTGGCCCGGCATTGATCCTCGGCCGGAGGCGGCGGCACGCCCGGCCCGCCCTCATGCGGCGGCATGGCGGTGCAGGCGCCTGCGAGGGCGGCTGCGGCGACGGTCAGGCTGGCGGCGATGGCGGTCTTCATGGCGGGCCTTTCAGGTTCAGCCGCAGCGAACCTCCTCCACGATCCCGGTCTGCTGATCGAAGAAGATGTTCAGGCGGTATGGCGAATAGTCTTCGGTGATCGGGCAGGTGGTGCAGGTCACCCGGCGATTGATGACATCCACGGGAACGGGAATCTCGGTGCGAGGTTGCCCGACGAGGCTCTGAAGCGCGGCCGCGCGGCACAGATCCCCGTCGATCTGGGGCATGCGCGTTCCCACCGGCTGGTCGGCGGCGGCCCGGTCGAGCACGTCGAGCGCCGCAACCGAAACGGCGGGCGCGGCGTGGGCCGGCGCTTCGGAGGTCGGCGAGGATGAACAGGCGGCGAGCAAGACGCCGGCTCCGCCGATGACCAGTCCTAGGCCGCCTTTTCCCATCGTCCCTGCTCCGTCTGTTTCCAGTAGGCCAGGTTCGCCCCGGCCTCCTTCAACGCCCTCCACCGCTCGCGCGCATGATGGAGCGATTCCTCGTCGCGCCCGTCGAAGATGATGAAACACCGCTCGAACGGTTCGGATGCGTCCATGTCTGAACGATCGACGATGAACAGGGCCTGAGCGCCGTTCGGGTTGGCCGTCTCGGCGGTCAGCAGGATCGGCTGGCGCTCGGCATGGGGCTGGTCCGCCCGGCCGTGCGCCAGGAAGGCGTCGTCGCGCCAGGCCCACAGCCGTTCGTCCAACTGCTCCATCAGCTCCGGATCGCTGATCCGGACCTGCGCCCGCCAGCCCTTTTGCAGCGTGCGGTCCAGCAGTTCGGGCAACACCTGGTCCAGCGTGGATCGCTCCAGGTGATAGAACCAGATTTCGCCGCTCATATCCTTCCCCCCTTGCGGGGGAAGGTGGCTCGCGGAGCGAGACGGATGGGGGGTGTACGCATGGGCGGCGGCCCGTATGCGCGCGAACACTGCATCGGGCCGATCCAGAACCTCGTTGTTTCTGAAACGAAGCACCGTGAACCCCTGACCGACGAGCCAGGCGTCTCGACGCGCATCCGCATCTTCGGTGATGGCATGAATTCCGCCATCGACCTCGATGATGAGACGATGTGACAGGCAACAGAAATCAGCGACATAGGGACCGATCGGCGCCTGCCTGCGGAAACGAAGACCGTCCAGTTGTTTGCCGCGCAGATGTTTCCACAGCACCTTCTCCGTGGAGGTGGGCGACCGGCGAAGCTCCCTGGCCCTGGCGTGAGCGCGGTCGGAATGGATCGCCATGAAGCGAGGCTACTACGGCCCCGCCCGGCTGACACCCCCCATCCGACCGGCTCCGCCGGCCACCTTCCCCCGCAAATGGGGAAGGAACTACTGTTCGTACGTATCGGCCACCATGCGGTCCAGCAGGCGGACGCCGAAGCCGACGCCGCCGTCCGGGACGGTCGGGTTCTTCGAATCCTTGATCCAGGCGGTGGGGGCGATGTCGATGTGGGCCCAGGGGGTCTTGTTCACGTGGCGTTGCAGGAACAGGGCGGCGGTGATCGAGCCGCCCGCCCGGCCGTTGCCGACGTTGCGCATGTCGGCGATCTGGCTGTCCACGTGACGGTCGTAGCGTTCGGGCAGAGGCATGCGCCAGACCGCCTCGTCCACCTTCGGCCCGGCGGCCAGGATGGCGTTCGCCACCTCGTCGTCGTTGGCGAACACGCCCGCGTACTCCAGGCCCAGCGAGACGATCATGGCCCCGGTCAGGGTGGCCAGGTCGATCATGAACTTCGGCTTGAAGCGATCCTGGGCGTACCAGAGGCAATCGCCCAGGACGAGGCGGCCCTCGGCGTCGGTGTTGATGACCTCGACCGTCTGGCCCGACAGGGATTTCACCACATCGCCCGGACGCTGCGCCTTGCCGTCCGGCATGTTTTCGACCAGGCCGATGACGCCCACGGCGTTGACCTTGGCCTTGCGCCCGGCCAGGGCGTGCATCAGGCCGGTGACGGCGGCGGCGCCGCCCATGTCCCACTTCATCTCCTCCATGCCCTCGGCGGGCTTGATGGAGATGCCGCCGGTGTCGAAGCACACACCCTTGCCGATGAAGGCCAGGGGCGCCTCGTCTTTCTTGCCGCCGTTCCACTTCATGATGGCGACGTGGCTTTCGCGGTCGCTGCCCTCGCCCACGGCCAGCAGGGTGCGCATGCCGATCTTCTCGAGCTCGGCCTCGCCCAGGATCTCGACCTCCAGACCCAGTTCTTCGAGGCCCTTCACACGACGCGCGAACTCGGCCGGATAGAGGACGTTGGCCGGTTCGCTGACCAGGTCGCGGGCGAACATCACCGCGTCGGCCACCGCCGACAAGGGCGCGAAGGCCGCCTCGGCCGCCTTGGGATCGGCGGTGACGACGCGCACCGTCTTGATGGACGGAATCTTCTCCGGCTTCAGCGTCGTGCGGTACTTGTCGAACCGATAGGCGGCCAGGACCGCGCCGAAGGCCGCGCGCGCGGCCTGGGCCGGCGTCAGGTGCTTCAGGTCCAGCGTCAGGGATTCGGCGCCGGACAGCTTGACCGCGCCATGGGCGTGGGCGGCGGCCTTCTCTATCGCCAGGTCGTCCAGCTTCCTTTCATCGCCCGCCCCGACCAGCAGGACCTGGCCCGCATCGACACCCGCCGGCGCGGCCACCGACAGGTGGCTGAGCGCGCCGCCGGTGAAGCGGCTGGCCTTCATGGCCCGCGTCAGCGCGCCCGAGGCCGCCTTGTCATAGGCGGCGGCGTCGCCGGAAAAGACGCGCCCGTCGTGAATCAGAATCGCGACGATCTCGGCGGCGCCGGCGTCGGCGATGAACTCTACTTTCATGAAAACGAACTCCTGGCCGGGTTCCAGTCCCGGTCTTGGGCGTGAGCAGACAGACGCCGGCTGAGCTTCCCGGCGCGCACGGATGATGTATTACATGCCCCCCAAACCGCCGGGCCGCAACCGGCGCCGACGCACCAAATGAACCTTCTCGACCGCTATCTCTTCCGACAGATCGCCCTGCCCGTCGCGGCGGCTTGCGCGGCGCTGTGCGGGATCGGGGTGCTGAGCCAGAGCCTGGACCAGCTGGAGGTCATCGTCGAACGGGGCCAGAGCGCCTGGACCATGGCCAGGCTGACCCTGCTGGCCACGCCGCAGCTGCTGTCGGTCATCCTGCCCATCGGCGTGCTGGTGGGCGGCCTCATGGCCCTGACGCGGCTGCAGAGGGAGCATGAACTGACGGCCTGTTTCGCGGGCGGCGTCAGCCGTTGGCGGGTCTGCGCCCCCGCGCTGCGCCTGGCGGTGATCGTGACGGTGGCGAGCCTGTTCGTGAACCTCTACGTCCAGCCCGCCGCCCAGCGGGAGGCGCGCGAGATCGCCTTCGCCATCCGCACCGACCTGGCGGCCCTGATGGTGCAGGAAGGACAGTTCGTCCAGGCGGCGGGCGGCCTGACCGTCTATGTCCAGCAGATCGAGCAGAGCGGCCTGATCCGCAACCTGTTCGTCCACGTCCAGAACGGTGAGGACGTGACGACCTGGGACGCCACCACGGCCCGCTTCACGCGAATCGACGGCCAGCCGGCGCTGTTGATGGGGCCGGGCTCCATGCAGCAGTTCTCCAGCCGGGGCGTGCTGAATTTCCTGTCGTTCGACGAATACGCCTTCGACCTGTCCCCCTTCACGGGAACCGAGGAGACGATCCGCTTCAAGGATTCGGACCTGTGGCTGGCCGAGCTGATCCGGCCCAGCGCCGACATGCTGGCGCGCACCGGCACGCGGGCCGAACTGCTGAGCGAGGCCCATGCGCGCCTGTCCTCTCCGCTCTACGCCCTGACGGCCATGGCGCTGGCGCTGGCGGCGGTGCTGGGCGGACAGTTCCGGCGCACGGGCCACGGCGGCCGGGTCGCCCAGGCGGCGGGAGCGTTCCTGGTGGCGCGCGTGGCCGGCTATGGCGTCGTGGCGGCGGGGGCGTGGAACGTCTGGCTGGCGCCGCTTCAGTATCTGATTCCGATCGGCGTGGCGGCCCTGGCGCTGCGGCTGGTGTTCCGCCGGTCACGGCCCGTTCCCGATAAGCTGCGGCGCATCACGTCCGCCCTGCCCCGCCGCGCGGCTGTGGGGCGCGCCTCATGACCGCCCTCCGCTTTACGCGCATCGAGCGCTATGTGCTGAGCCAGACGCTGAAGTCGCTGGGTGTCGCCCTGGCGGTGATCGGCGGGCTGGTCATGCTGATCGACTTCGTGGAGGTGTCGCGCTCGGTCAGCGGTCACGCCGACCTGGGCGCCGCGCGCATCCTCGGCCTGATGCTGATGAAGTCGCCTGCGGTGATCCTTCAGCTTCTGCCCTTCGTCTTCCTGTTCGGAACCCTGGCCGCCTTCATCGGCCTGAATCGGCGCAGCGAGCTGATCGCCATGCGCGCGGCAGGCGTCTCGGCCTGGCGGTTCGTGTTCCCGGCGGCGGGCGCGGCCCTGCTGATCGGCGTCGTGACCGTAACCGCCCTGCATCCGGCCGCCGCCTCACTGGACGGCCTGTACGAGCGTGAACGGGCGCGCATCCGAGGCGGCGCGGGGCCTGCGGAGTCGTCCGCCGTGTGGCTGCGCGAAGGCGACGACAACCGCCAGATCGTCATCCGCGCCGACAGCCGAAACCGGGCCACGGGCCGACTGAACAACGTATCCTTCTTCGTCTATACGATCGGCGAGAACGGCGCCCGCAACTTCCAAGAGCGCATCGACGCGGCCAGCGCGGCCCTGTCGGCCGGCAGTTGGCGGCTGACCGACGCGCGCGGGGCTTCGGTCGGGCAGCAGGCGCGCGAGTACGCCTCTCTGGACCTGCCGTCCTCGATCGGCGACGACGACGCCTTCAACCAGTTCGCCGATCCGGATTCGACGCCGTTCTGGTCCCTGCCCAATCAGATCGACCGCATCGAGGCGGCGGGGTTCTCGGCCTCGGCGCACCGGCTGAAGCTGCAACAGCTTCTGGCCATGCCGCTGATGTTCGCGGCCATGACCATCCTGGCGGCGGCCTTTTCGCTGCGCCTGATGCGGCTGGGCGACCTGGCGCGCATGAGCATCGCGGCGGTGATCCTTGGTTTCGCCTTCTTCTTCATCAATCAGTTCAGCGCCGCGCTGGGCGCCGCCGAGACGATTCCGCCGTTCCTCGCGGCCTGGCTCCCGCCGCTGTTGACCGCCCTGTCCGCCTTCACCTTGCTCTTCTATACAGAAGACGGGTAACCGGACGTCGAACCCAGAATCGCGCGCCGACCGCGGAAAGCAGAACCAGGTGAGCATGCCGCAGGCCAGACGGTTGCAGAACGGATCGGCGTCACGCCTGCGTCTGCTTCTGGGCGCGGCGGCGCTGGCGCTGTCGCCCGGCATGGCCCTGGCGCAGGTCCACGAGCAGCCCGCAGACGACGGCCTGCCCCAGCGCGCCATCTATATCGAGGCCGACGATCTCAGCCGTGACGGCGAGACCGGCGAGATCTCAGCCAACAGCGGGGCTGATCGTGTCCTGGCGCGTTTCGAAGGGCGCAATCTGCGGGCGCGCCAGGTCACCTACAACCTGAACACCGGGGTCGCCACGGCCACGGGCGACGCCGAACTGATCGACGTGGACGGCACGGTCGTCACCGCCCAGCATCTGGAACTGGACGAGAACCTGCGCACCGGCGTGGCGGTGGACCTGGCGGTGCGGGGCGCCGATGGCAGCCATCTGATGGCCGCCACGGCCGTGCGCCGGTCCGACAGCGTCAACGAGCTGAACTACGCCCTGTTCACGCCCTGCCCCATCTGCGACGAGAACGGCGAACGCAAGACGCCCACCTGGTCGATCCAGGCCGAGCAGGTGGTTCAGGACGAGGGCCTGCGCGCCATCCTTTATCGGAACGCCCTGTTCCGCGTCGGCGGCGTGCCGGTGCTGTGGCTGCCGATCTTCGCCCATCCCGACCCCACGGTCGAGCGCGCCTCGGGCTTCCTGACGCCGCGCATCGAATATGACGAGGCGCGCGGCCTGTCGTACGAGCAACCCTATCTGATCGTGGTTTCGCCGTCCGAGGACTGGGTCATCAGCCCCCAGATCAACACCGACGTGAACCCGTTCCTGAACGTCCAGTGGCGGCGGCATTTCGGGGTCGGGATCGTCGAGGCCCGCGCGGGCTACACCTATGAAGACATTCCCGGCGTCGAGAGCGCGGACCATCGGGGCTATCTGCTGGCCCACGGCGCCTTCGACCCCGACGGTCCCTGGCGCTGGGGCTTCACCGCCGAGCGCGCCTCGGACAAGACCCTGTTCGACCGCTACGGCACCCAGGACCCGTATCAGGACAACGGCCTCTACTACGGCGACCGCCGTCGCCTGATCTCGCAGATCTACGCCGAGCGCCAGACCGAACGATCCTACGTCTCGGCCGCCGCCTTCACCATCCAGAGCCTCAGGGTGCTGGAGGTGGACCTGAACAATCCCGCCAACAACGTCTTCGAGCGCGACGGCGTGACGCCCGTGGCCGCCCCGGTCATCGAGGCCATGTGGGAGCCGCGCCAGGGGGTTCTCGGCGGCCGCCTGAGACTGAGCGGAAGCGCCGCCGTGCTGATCCGCGACAACTATGTGGGCGCGCCGGTTCTGGCGCCGGACCAGATTCCGCCCCCCGATCCGCTGGATCCCGACCTTTCCGGCTATCCCGGCGTGGACAGCGCGCGGGCGGTGGCGACCGTCGACTGGCGCCGCGTCCTGATCTCGCCCATCGGTCTGAGATGGGAGCCGTTCGTCAACCTGCGCGCCGACTTCTACGCCGTGCGCGACCGGCCTTTCGGCCCGAACGACGAGGCGACGGTGACGCGCGGACGCGCCACGGCGGGGCTGGACGTCAGCTATCCGCTGATCCGCCGTTTCGAGAACGGCGCGGACGTGGTGCTGGAGCCGCTGGCCCAGGTGTCGATCTCCAACCGGCCTGACCTGGACGCGCGTCTGCCCAACGAGGACAGCCAGGTCATCGACCTGGACGAGACGTCGCTGTTCGCGGTGGACCGGTTCACCGGCAACGACCTCTATGAAGGCGGGCTGCGTCTCACCGCCGGGGGACGCGCCAGCATCCGCTGGAGCAACGATCGGTCCGCCAGCCTGTTCATCGGCCGCAGCTGGCGCGAACACCGGGAAGATCGCTTCCTGGTCCCCACGGGCGACGGGACCGGCGGCCTGTTCGATCCCACCGGCCTGGCGCGCCGGGCCTCGGACTGGGTGGTGTCGGCCACCTTTTCGCCGGGCCACCAGGTGCGCGGCTGGGCTCACGCCCAGGTCGACGACGGCGGCGACATCCGTCGGGCCGAGATCATGGTCGACGGCGCCTGGGGCGAGCGGAACATGGGCGCGATCAGCTACATCGTCGACCGATCCAATCCGGTGGATGTGGACCCGGCCCTGCCGCTGGCCACCCGGACCTATCGCAATTACGAATTCGTGCAGTTCTCGGGCCAGCAGTTCGTGCGCGGGAACTGGGGCGTGGCCGCGCGCGGCATCGTCGACCTGCAGGAAGACCGCTTCACCCGAGGCGAGGTGGGTCTGCTGTTCGAGGACGACTGCATCCGCTTCGAGATCGGCTATCGGCGTGACAACACCCGCGTGGATCCTTCGGGGCCGCGCACAGGCGTCTATGTGCGCCTAACCCTCGCCACATTGGGTGGTACAGGCTATCAACGCGATGACATGTGGTGATCGGAACCTCGTCCGAACCATGATAAGGGCGCCATCATCGGTTCGCTCGCCCCGGTCGGGCTGTGAGCGAATCCAGGGAAACGGACAGACTATGCTTCTCAAGCGTTATACGGCGGGCGTCGCGGCCGCGACGATGTTGGCTTCGCTCGCGCCGGCGCCGCTGGTCACGGCCCAGACGACGCCGGACCCGGCGCC
>JAEZCL010000124.1 GCA_023433585.1 Pseudomonadota bacterium | reverse complement strand
GCTGTGCTCCGGCCGGGCGGTGGAGGTGGTGGCCGTGCGCCAGCCCTACGGCGCCCTGACCATCACGGTCGGCCGCATGGTGGAGCGGCCCGGCGCAGCCTGGGGCTGGGCGGTGCTGGCGGTGCTGGCGACGGGCGCCGTGATCCTGGTGTTCGGCCTGGCGGCGGCGGCCCTGGCGCGGCGGCGGCTGACGGCGGCCATGGAGCGGCTGAGCCAGACCCTGGACCGCGCGGCGGTGGGGGATTTCGCCCTGAGGGCCCCGGAAACGGCCGAGGCGCCCGAACTGACCATCCTGACGCGCCGGGTGAACCAGACCCTGGACCGGCTGGAGGAACTGCTGGGCTGGCTGCGCGACGCCTCGGACCAGCTGGCCCACGATTTCCGCACGCCCCTGGCGCGGGCGGCCACGCGGCTGGAGCGCCTGTCCGAGGCGGCGGATCCGGCCGAACGGAATCGCCTGCTGGGCCAGGCGCGGGCGGACCTGGACCAGCTGACCCGCGCCATGGGCGAGGCCCTGTCGCTCAGGGACGGCTGCGCCTGGGTGTTCGAGACGGTGCGCCTCGATGCGCTGGCCGCCCAGGTGGCCGAGCTTTACGAACCGGTGGCCCATGAACGTGGCGTGACCCTGACGACCACGCTGGAGCCGGTCGAGATGCTGGGTGTGCGCACCCTGCTGCAGCGGGCCATGACCAACCTGGTGGACAATGCGGTGAAATACTCTCCGGACGGCGGCGTGGTGACCGTCACGGCGGCGCGCGAGGGCGATCGCATGATCTTCAGGGTGCGCGACCAGGGGCCGGGGATCGCCGAGGACGGCAAAGCATTGCTGGAGGGGGAGGGGCCTGAAAGCCACGGCATGGGCCTGCCGTTCGTGCGCGCGGTGGTGCGCCGTCACGGCGGCGAACTGATTGTTGATGACGGCGCGCCGGGGGCAGTCGTCACCGCGCGTTTCCGGAGCTAGTCTGGCGACGGGATCCCAGCAGAAGGACTTTCGTGTGGGCAGAATCATGTTGCGCCGGACGACGGCGGTGGCGGCGCTGAGCGTGGGACTGGCCCTGGCGGGCGCCGGATGGGCGCAGTCCCTGCCGCCGGACATGCCCTATGACGTGGAGCGGGGCGTCTTCACCTTCGCCGCCGGAATAGAGCCCAGCCTGCCGGCGGTGGTGGCGATCACGGCGCTGGGGATCGGCCGGGGGCCCACCACGGGCGACGACGGGCCCAAGGAAGTTTCGGGCGGGTCGGGCGTCATCATCGACGCGGCGGGCGGCGTCATCATCACCAATCACCATGTGATCGAGAGCGGCCAGTCCTACCGGGTGGACCTGCTGGACGGCCGGTCGTTCCCCGCCGAACTGATGGGCGCGGACCGGGCCACCGACATCGCCGTGCTGAGAATCTCGGCTTCCGGCCTGACTGAGGTCGAGGTGGCGCCGTCGGCGACGCTGCGCAGCGGCGATCTGGCCTTCGCCGTGGGCTATCCGCTGGGCTTGGACCAGACCCTGACCATGGGCGTGATCTCGGGCCTGGGCCGGTCCGGGCTGGGCGACGCGGTCGAGGACTACATCCAGACCGACGCGGCGGTGAACAGCGGCAATTCGGGCGGTCCGCTGCTGGACAGCCGGGGGCGGCTGATCGGCATCAACACCGCCATTCTGTCCGGCGGCCTGGGCGGCGGCAACGACGGCATCGCCTTCGCCGTGCCCACCAATATCATGCGCTTCGTCACCGACCAGATCCTGGCCACCGGCGAGGTGGTGCGCGGGCAGATGGGGGTGATCGTGTCGTCCCTGACGCCCCGGCGCGCGCGCCAGATGGGGCTGGACGTGGTGCGCGGCGCGGTGATCGAGGACGTGGCGCCGGGCTCGCCCGCCGACCGGGCGGGCCTGCGTCGCGGCGACGTCATCACGCGCATGGAGGACCGGCTGGTGTCCAACGGCGGCGTGGTCCAGGCGACCGTGGGCATCGCGCCGCCCAGCACGACGCTGGACGTGGAGTATCTGCGCACCGGCGAATCGATGTCGGCCACGGTGACGGTGGAGCTGGAGAACGGCCAGGCGGTCGCCTCGGGACCGGCCGGTCTGGCGGCGCACGGCGCGCGTCTGCGTGATTCGGCCGAGGGCGCACGGGTCGTCGCGGTCGAGGCGGGGTCCGCGTCGGCCCAGGCGGGGCTGCTGGCCGGTGACGTGGTGACCCGGGCGGGCGGGACGCGAATCGGCGCGATCACGGACCTGGAGCGCGCGCTGCGCCGGGGAAGCGGCGCGCTGGACCTCACGGTCACGCGTGACGGCGAGACGGTGAACATGCGTCTGGATCGGGGCTGAAAACGCAAAACGCCCGCGCGACCGGGAGGGGGAGGTGTCGCACGGGCGTCTCGCTTGGAGGTCGCCGGCCCGTCGAGGCCCCATGAAATCCAGGGGGGCTGGGGGGGCTGTTCAGGATCCGGGATCTCCGGCGACCCCGACTGGCCGACACTGCCTATGTGGGCGCCCAAACGGGCGTTGGAAGGACCGAACTGGGGCCTTTTCGTGTTCGTTTGGTTTCTTCGACGACACGGATCGATCCGGCTGGTCTTTATGCGATGACGCGCGCTAACCTGAGGCCATGAGCGCGGACGGAGCGGATCAGCCGGGAAGTCAGGCGGCGCAAGCCGGGCTGATTTTCTTCGATCGCCGCGAACTGGATGCGATCCTGAGGCTTTACGGGCGCATGGTGGCCGCAGGCGAGTGGCGCGACTACGCCATGGCGCCGGGGCGGGAGGCCGCCGAGTTCGCCGTCTTCCGCCGCACCGGGGACGCACCGGCTTACCGCATCGAGAAACGCCCGGCCCTGGCGCGCAGGCAGGGCGCCTGGGCCGTCATCAATCAGGCCGGCATGATCCTGAAGCGCGGGCGTGACCTGAACCAGGTGCTGCGCGTGTTCGACGCCCGCCGCTTCCGGGTGGTGGAGTGACCGGCCTCAGGCCAGCCAGACCATCATGCGCGTGTCCACCTCGGCGTTCCTCGCGTGGCTGAACTGGCGGCGAATCTCGCCGGTGTAGAGGAACCCCGCCTTCTCCAGCACCCGGCCCGAAGCGGGATTGTCGGCGAAGTGGCCGGCCATGACCGCCTTCTTGTTCCAGCGCTTCCTGGCCCAGGCGAGGGCGCCCTGGGCCGCCTCGGTGGCCAGGCCCCGGCCCCAGAACGGCTTGCCGATCCAGTAGCCCATCTCCGGCGCCCGATCCGCATGGTGGAAGAGGCCCAGCACGCCCACCGGCCCGTGGTCCTCGTGCTCGATGACGAAGGTGTTGGCCCGGCGCGGGTCCTGCATGGCCACGTTCATGACGAAGGTCTCGGCGTCCTCCATGCGGAAGGGCGAGGGCATGCGGCAGGTCATGCGCGCGATGTCGGGGTCGCCGCCCAGCCGGGCGATCGCGGAGATGTCCTGGGCGCCGGGCGCGCGCAGGGCCAGGCGGCGCGTCTCAATGACGGGTGAGGTTTCTATGACGCACATGGGCGGGCCTCAAACGGTTCGCCGGTCTCCTTGAAGGGCTCGGACCAGTCACTCGAGGCGGGGAAACGAAAACGGGGAGCCTGTCGATCCAGACTCCCCGCGGAATATTTCCCTGGTCCGGATCGCTGCTGTTTCGGCCAGCGCGATCCGGGGATTTTCCGGTTCGCGCTATTCGGCGGCCATGGCCTGCTGGGCCGGAAGCACGGAGACGTAACAGCGGCCGCCGCGCTTGGTGGTGAATTTCACCGCGCCCTGTACGAGGGCGAACAGGGTGTGGTCGCGGCCCAGGCCCACGTTGTCGCCGGGGTGCCACTTGGTGCCGCGCTGACGAATGATGATGTTGCCGGCCAGCACCTGCTCGCCGCCGAACTTCTTGACGCCGAGGCGCTTGGATTCGGAATCGCGGCCGTTACGCGACGAACCGCCGGATTTCTTGTGAGCCATGGGTCTGCTCCGTAGCCTTCTTAGTGCGCTACCGCCCTTCGGGCTGCTTGAGCGCGGTGTTTCCTGGTGCGCTATCGCTCGGGACGCGGTCCCTCGCTGCTTGAGCGCGTGTCTCTATAATAGTGTCCGAGCGGCCGGACGGCCACCCGAGCGGATTATTCCTTGTCGGCCTTGGGCGCGGCCTTCTTGGCGGGGGCCTTCTTGGCGGGGGCCTTCTTGGCCGGGGCCTTGGTCTCGGTCTTGGCTTCGGCGGCCTTCTTGGCCGGAGCCTTTTGGGCCGGAGCCTTCTTGGCGGGCGCTTCAGCCGTCTCGGCGGCCGGGGCGGCTTCAGCCTTGGCCTTGGCGGCGGGCTTGGCCTTCTTCGGCTCGGCCTCGACGCGCGGGGCCAGGCCGCGGGCGCGGGCGTTCATTTCGGCCTTGGTCAGGGTCTCGGCCTTGCCGTCCCACTTGGCCGACTGGCCGCCGCCCTCGATGCCGGTGATGCGCAGCACGCTCTCCATCTGGCGATGGCCGGCGGTGCGGCGATAGCCCTGGCGGCGGATCTTCTTGAAGACCTTGATCTTCTCGCCCTTGCGGGTCTCCACCAGGGTGGCCGCCACAGAGGCGCCCTTGATGACGGGTTCGCCCAGGGTCACGCCCTTGTCGCCGCCCAGCATCAGCACATCGCCGAACTTGACGTCAGAGCCCGCATCGCCGTCGAGCTTCTCGACCACGATCACGTCGCCCGGTTGGACCCGGTATTGCTTGCCGCCGGTCTTGATCACCGCGTACATCTTGGAAGCCTCGGCTTGAACGCAAAAAGATATGCGCCTGCAAGGGATGACCCGGCGGGCGAAGAGCGGCGACATATACGGATGAGGGTGCGGGAGTCAACGCGAAACCGGCCCGGAACCGACATTACAGGCGCTTTGCGAACACCTTGGACAGGGGGCGGTAGGCGCGCCGCTCGAAGAAACGGTGTGCGCCGTCATTGTCCAGACCGCTTTCCAGGAACGCCCAGTCGGCGCCGGACGCCCGCGCATCCGCCTCGATCGCGTCCATCATGCGCCCGCCCACCCCCGCCGCCCGGGCTTCGGGCGCCACGGCCACGTCCTCGACCACCACATAGTGGGCGCGGTCGTCCGCATGGCGCAGGATCACCGCCACGCCCGCCAGGCGCTCCTCCACATGGGCCAGAAGCACGGCGCGATCCGGGCCGAGGTCCTTGAAGTCCTCCACCATCAGCGCCTCGAGGTCCGGCGCCCACCGCTCGCCATCCGGGCTGAGACCGGTCTGGACCTCGCCGTGGCTGACATAGCGGTCGTCGGCGCGGACGGCGGCGGCGAGGAATCGGGCGGCGGCCTCCAGCTGATCCGGCGCGGCCCAGGCCAGGATGACGGAATCGGCGGCGGATTCCGTCATCGGAACGCCTGCGGATGGGCGGGAAGATCGCCAGGGCGCGCGGCGTCCAGCCACTTCTCGATCTCCTTGCATTTGAACTGCAGCCCCACCCGTTCATAGAAGCGGCGTCTCAGCGCGGCGACGGTCTCATCGGGCATGCACAGGTCCTGGGCGGGGTCGGCGGCGTGGGGAATGTCCCAGTCCCGGATCAGTTCCGCCACGAAGACGTCGAACACATCGTCGCGCAGGTGCGAGGTGTAGTTCTCGCGCAGGTCCGCCCAGGCGGCGCGAAAGCCCCATTCGCACAGGGTGTCGAAGAACCACGCCACCCAGCTGCCGAACACCTCGGGGTCCATGTAGCCGTCCTTCTTGCGAAGGCGCGCGGCGATCTCGAACAGGTTGCAGGTGATCTCGTAATATTTGCGCGCGCAGAGCTGGGCCTCCTCGCGGGCGCGACGCCCGGCCGCGCCGGAAGGCGGCCCCATGAAGTCCGGCGGCGCCAGATGGGTCTTGAACTGCGGGACCACCGCCTTGTTCTCGGCCTCGAAGCGGAAGACCGACATCGATTCGAATTCGAGCCGCTGGTAGATTTCCGTCTGGCGCGCCTCCAGCACGTCCGAGGCCGAATGGCGGAACTGGAACAGCGTCAGGATGAAGGCCAGGCCCGCGAACAGACTGGCTGCGACCTGCCCCCAATTGCCGGCGGCTTCGCTGATCTGCTCCATGCCTTCACGCCCCTGAATTGAAAACCCGACGTCCGATTGTGCCGAGCCGGGCGGCGGTCGCGCAAGAGCATGTCCGCCGGCGCGGCTTTAAGCTCGCCTGTTACAGAATAACGCGCTATGGGGCGGCCGATGCCGCCCGCCCCCTCTCCCGACACGCTTCTGGCGCCTCTGCTGTGGGGCGGGTTGGTCGCCGCCTTCCTGCACGCTGCCCTGCCGACCCACTGGCTGCCGTTCGTGCTGGTGGGTCGGGCACAGGGGTGGCGGGTGCGCACGACCCTGGGCGTGGCGGCTGCGGCCGGTCTGGTCCATGTGGCCTCCACCGCCGTCATCGGCGCCCTGATCGTGGGGGCGGGCCTGGCGCTGGAGGCGCGGCTGGCGGGGGTGCTGCCGTGGATGGCGGCGGCCATGATGTTCGGTTTCGGCGGCTGGTATCTGTGGCGGGCCATGGCCGAGCGGAATGCGCCCCGGACCGGCGACGCCCGCCCGCCGGTGTCGAACCGCGCTGCGTTCCTGGGCCTGATGGCGCTGCTGGCCCTGTCGCCGGGCGAGGTTCTGCTGCCGCTCTATCTGTCCGGCGCCCAGCACGGGGCGCAGGGGCTGGTCCTGCTGACGCTGGCCTTCGCGGCGGGGACCGTCCTGGGGATGCTGGTCCTGACCGGCGCGGCCCTGGCGGGCGCGTCCCTGCTGAGGCTCGAGCGGCTGGCCCGGTTCGAGCGGGCCATCCTGGGCGCCGCCCTGATCCTGCTGGGGCTTCTCGTCGCCGTCGGACCGCTTTAGCCTTCAGGCCATGGCGCACGATCACCACGGGCATCACCACCCCCATGACCATGGGCATGGGCATGGGCATGGGCATGGGCATGAGCACGGACATGGGCATGGGCACCATCACGGGCCGGTGGACACGGGCGACTGGCGCTATGTGGTGGCGCTGGTCCTGAACCTGGGCTTCGTGATCGCCGAATTCTGGGCCGGGGTGGTCAGCGGATCGACCGCCCTCATGGCCGACGCGGGGCACAATCTTTCGGACGTGCTGGCCCTGGCCCTGGCGGGCGGGGCGGCGTGGCTGGCGCGCAGGCGGGCGCGGGCGGCCCTGACCTACGGCTATCGCAAGGGCACGGTGCTGGCGGCCCTGGCCAACGCCATATTGTTGCTGATCGCGTGCGGCTGGATCGCCTGGGAAGCGTTCGAGCGCCTGATGGACCCCCAGCCGGTGGCGTCCGGCTTCATCATCGTGGTGGCCGGGTTCGGATTCGTCATCAACCTGGGCACGGCCCTGCTGTTCCTGAAGGATCAGCACAAGGACCTGAACGTGCGCGGGGCCTATCTGCACATGATCGCCGACGCGGCGGTGTCGCTGGGCGTGGTGGTTGCGGGACTGGTCATCATGTTCAGCGGGTGGAGCATCATCGACCCGCTCATCAGTCTGGTGATCGTGCTGGCGATCCTGTGGGCCACCTGGGGCCTCCTGAAGGATTCGGTCACCCTGGCGCTGGACGGCGCACCGGCGGGCATGGACGTGGATCAGGTGCGCGAGGCGCTGGTCGCCTTGCCCGGGGTGACGGCGGTGCATGACCTGCACGTCTGGGGCCTGTCGACCACCGACGCGGCCCTGACGGCCCATCTGGTGCGCGGACCGGACGCGCCGAGCGACCTGCTGGCGCTGGCCCAGAAGGCGGCGGCCGGATTCGGCGTGACCCACACCACCTTCCAGATCGAGGATGCGGCGGGGGCCGATTGCCCCGACTGCTGATCTTCCCAGCTTGAAGCGAGAGCCTGATTCACGGCATCGGCGATTCCACCTCAACCGATCAGGCTCTTGGCAAGGGCGCGTGCAGGCGCCATCTGGCGGCCATGACCGACAAGACCCCCGTGACCGTGCTGACCGGCTATCTCGGCGCCGGCAAGACCACCCTGCTCAACCGCATCCTGACCGAGGACCACGGCAAGCGTTACGCCGTGATCGTCAACGAGTTCGGCGAGATCGGCATCGACAACGACCTGGTGGTCGGCGCCGACGAGGACGTGTTCGAGATGAACAACGGCTGCGTCTGCTGCACCGTGCGCGGCGATCTGATCCGGGTGGTGTCCGGCCTGATGAAGCGCCAGCGTCCCGGCAAGCCGGCGTTTGACGCCATCATCGTGGAGACGACCGGGCTCGCGGATCCCGGCCCGGTGGCCCAGACCTTCTTCGTCGACGACGAAGTGCGCGAAAAGACCCGCCTGGACAGCGTCACGGCCCTGGCCGACGCGCGCCACGTCATGGCGAGGCTGGACGATTCCAGGGAGGCGCGCGAGCAGATCGCCTTCGCCGACCGCATCATCCTCAACAAGACCGACCTGGCGACCGAGGCCGAACTGGCGGCCGTCGAGGCCCGCCTGCGCGCGCTGAACCCCATCGCCCCGGTGATGCGGGCCGAGCGGGCGAACGTGCCGCTGGATCAGGTCCTGGGTCTGGGCGGTTTCGATCTGGAGCGCATCACCGACATCCATCCCGCCTTCGCCAATCCGGCCCACGGCGAGCCGGGTCATGTGCATGATGAACACTGCGGCCACGACCACGATCACGGCCACCACGATCACCACCATGACCACGGCCCGCGCGGCCATGCGCACCAGGACGACATCCGGGGGATCAGCCTGTCGCTGGACAGGCCGCTTAACGGCGCGAAATTCACCCGCTGGCTGGACGAACTTCTGGCCACCAAGGGCCAGGACATCCTGCGCGCCAAGGGCATCATCGACGTTCAGGGCGAGGACCGGCGTCTGGTGTTCCAGGCCGTCCACATGATCCTGGAGGGCGACCTTCAGAAGCCCTGGGGCGAAAAGGAGCGTCGCTGGAGCCGCGCCGTCTTCATCGGCCGCGACCTGGACGAGGCGGCGCTGAAGGCCGGGTTCGAGGCGTGCGCGGCTTGAGCCAATTCTCCTTCGACGCCCAGCCCACCGCCACCCTGTTCGACGCCTCGGGCGCGATCTTCGCCCTGGGCGACGGGTCGGTACGGTTCGATACGGGTGAGAGGGCGGACGCTCATGACGGACCCGTGCTGTCGGCCGCAGTCCACCCTTCCGGCGAAGGCATCGTCACGGGCGGCGACGACGGCCGCCTGGTGTGGAGCCGACGCGAAGACGCGGGCGAGCTGGCCGTGACCAGGGGCGCCTGGATCGACGCGGTGGCCACGTCGCCCACGTCCGGCCTGATCGCCTTTTCCGCCGGGCGGACGGTGACGGTTCTGGACGTGAAGGACCCGGCGTTCCGGCGTGTCTTCGAGCACGAGCACACCGTGTCGGGCCTGGCGTTCGATCCCAAGGGTCGGCGGCTGGCGGCGGCCACATACGGCGGGGCGGCGCTGTGGTTCGCGCGCATCGAGAAACAGAAGCCGACCTTCCTGAAATGGGCCGGGTCGCACACGGGCGTGACCTTTTCGCCGGACGGCGCCTTCGTCGTCACCACCATGCAGGACGCCCAGCTTCACGGCTGGCGGCTGAAGGACGCCAGAGACATGCGCATGGCGGGCTATCCGGCCAAGGTGCGGTCGATGGGGTTTCTGTCCAGGGGCGCGCTGCTGGCCACGTCCGGGGCGCAGGGCGTGGTGCTGTGGCCCTTCGTCGGGTCGGGCGGGCCGATGGGCAAGGAGGCCGCCGAGATCGGCTATGACGAAGGCAGCCAGGTGGTGATGGTCGCCGCAGCCGTGGATCATCCGCGCCTGGCGGCGGGGCTTTCCGACGGCCGCGTCTGGGTGGCGGAACCGGCGGCGCAAGGGCTGAACTTCATCCGCGCCGAACGGGGCGCGGCCGTGGCCGCCCTGGCCATGAGCGCGGACGGAACCCGCGTCGCCTGGGCCGACGAGGACGGCGAGGCGGGGGTGACGGCGCTGTAGGTCTCCTTTCCCCATCACCTTGTCATCCCGGAAGCGCCGCAGGCGCTATCCGGGACGGGAAGGCGCGCACCTGTCTCTTCTGGGCCCGGCGCAGCGCGACGATCCGGGCCGACGGTCGGCCTCACGAGCCGCCCTTCGCCCGGCTCAGCCTCACGGCTGTCCGGGCGGTCAGATGATCGAGAGCGGCGCCCGTCCCGGCTCTCCGCTTCGCTTCGGCCGGGATGACAAGGGTATGAGAAGGTCAGGGATCAGGCCGCCGCCTTCTCCGTCTGCGCGACCGGGATCGCCTCAAGCGCGCGCGACAGGTCGGCGATCAGGTCGTCCTGGTGCTCCAGGCCGACGGACAGGCGCAGCAGGCCCGCCGTGATGCCCGCCGTCTCCCGCGCTTCGGGCGTCATGGCGGCGTGGGTCATGGTGGCCGGGTGGGCGATCAGGCTTTCGACGCCGCCCAGGGATTCGGCCAGGGTGAAGATGTCCAGGGCCTCGACCAGGGCGCGGACGGCCTCCACGTCGCCGTTCAGCTCGAACGACAGCATGGCGCCGGGGCCGGTCTGTTGCCGCGCGGCCAGGGCGTGGCCGGGGTGGGACGTCAGGCCCGGCCAGTGCACCGCCTTGACCGCTGGATGGGCGTCCAGGAAATGGGCGACGGCGCCGGCCGTGGCTTGCTGGCGCTCGATGCGGGCAAACAGGGTGCGCACGCCGCGCAGGGTCAGGAAGGCGTCGAAGGGCGAGCCGGTGACGCCGGTGCAGTTGGCCCACCACGTCAGCGCTTCATGGTCCGCCGGGTCAGCCGCGATCACCGCGCCGCCCACCACGTCCGAATGGCCGTTGATGTATTTGGTGGTCGAATGCACCACGAAGTCGGCGCCCAGCTTGATGGGCTGTTGCAGGGCCGGTGACAGGAAGGTGTTGTCGGCCACCACCTTGGCGCCCGCCGCATGGGCGCGGCGGCAGATGTCGGCCACGTCCACCACCCGCATCAGGGGGTTGGAGGGGGTCTCCACGAAGACCAGCCTGGGCTTCAGCGCCAGGGCGGCTTCCAGGGCTTCGGGGTCGCCCTGATCCACGAAGGCGACCTCGAAATGGCCCTTGCGGGCGCGGGCGCTGAGCAGGCGATGGGTGCCGCCGTAACAGTCGTGAGGCGCGATCAGGAGGTCGCCCGGCTCCAGCGAGAAGAACGCCAGGTCCACCGCCGCCATGCCCGTGGCGACGACCACGGCGCCCGCGCCGCCCTCTAATTCAGCAAGCGTTTCGGCCAGCACGTCGCGGGTGGGATTGCCCGAGCGGCTGTAGTCGTACTGACGCTTCTGATCGAAGCCGGCGAAGGAATAGTTGGATGACAGGTAGAGCGGCGGCATGACCGCGCCGTGGGCCGTGTCCTGATCGACGCCCGTGCGGGCGGCGATGGTGCGAGGATCGGCGGGGGAGCGGGACGCGGTCATTGGTCTATGTCTTTCAGGGCGGTGGTCAGGACGTCGGCGACGAAGGCGTCTTCCTTGAGGAAGGCGTCGTGGCCGTAGAGGGAGGGCGCCTCGACAAGGCGGAACAGGTTGGGCAGGCGCGCGGCCAGCTCGCGCATGTCGTCGATGGGCACCAGCCGGTCGCTGGTGAAGCCGATCAGGGTCGTGGGCGTGGGAATGGCCTCGGGCGTCACCGCGTGCCGGTCGATGGAGTCCGACAGGGTGAGCCAGCGCGAGGCGGTCATCACCGCCGGATAGGCGCGGCCCCGCGCCCCCAGATATTCGCAGACGGGATAGCGGTCGCCCGCCCGTTCGGGCGCGGCCGTGTCGAAACGGGCGCCGAACTCCTCGGCGGTGCGATAGGTGGTCATGGACAGCTCGCGCGCCAGGGCCACCGCCTCCTCGGGCCGACCGCTGTCCAGGCCGAGTTGCAGGATGCGGCGCTGAACGCCGCGCCATGCGGTGGCCAGGGGATGGGGCCGGTGCGCGGCCGAGATCACCACCAACTGGCCGACGCGCTCGGGGAACAGCTCGGCGAAGGCCAGGGCGGCCATGCCGCCGTAGGAGCAGCCGATGAAGGCGGCGGCGCGCGTCGTCTCCAGGCGGTCCAGCAGAAGGGCCAGCAGGCGGGCCTGGTCCTGGGTCGTGACCGTCAGGGGGCAGTCGGGCGCGGTCGGGCCGTCCGGGGCGAAGTCGAAGGCCAGAACCTGAAAACGGTCCAGGTCGATGGGCCCGCCCGCCGTCACGGCGCCGGGCCACCAGCCCAGGCCGCTGGTCTCGGTGCGGTGCACGAAACGGCCGCTGGAGATTCCGCCGGCCACAACCAGCAGCGGGGCGCCTGGGCGGCCGTGCAGACGGCCATGCACCCGGCCCTCGACCAGGCCCTCGCCGGACGCCAGACGGAAATCGGCGGGCACGGGAACGATGATGTCGCGCGCGGGCGGAACCGGCGCAAAGGATTTGCGCGCGGCCGTTTGCACGGGGCGACACTGGGGCTCGGTGTCCGAGGGGATTTTTTCTGCCAGGGCGGTGGTCATCGTTCCGGTCGTCTCGCTTCGTCGCGCTCGTCGCGAAACCCTGCGTGACAGACCGTGGAGCCCATGAAAGCCTGGCCTCCACTCATCTCTCGCGGACCCGAGGGTCCCCGCAGGAGTTGGCACCGTTCGGGCGTGAAGCCCGAGGTTGCCCCGGCGTCAAAGGGCCTATCCCTCGACCGGTCTTGATGAGCCTGGAAATCCTGCGGAAAGTGGTCTCGCTCGTCAAGCGAAATTATTATGCCGCTTGAGCGCCATCTTCGTCATTTGCGGCTATTTCTTTGCGTGCCAAAGTCTGTGCCGGAACTATTTCACCGTGGAGGGTTGACGGCCCCGACCCGATCGGTCAGGTTCGCCGTCAATCGAAGCCCGGAGACCCCTGGTGTCCTACGCCATGCGCATGCAGATCGCCCACACGACCGTCTCCGGACGGGCGGGCGACCTTGCGTCCGGCGGCCTCGGTTTCACCACCATTACGACGACCACCACCATGCCCTTCGGGGCGGGGAACGGTTAGCGCGCGCCAAATCCGGTTCGCATCAACCCATCACCCGCCCGGTCGCCCGAGGCGGGTTTTTCGTATTCCAGAGGTCCCAGATCATGTCCGTCGCCGTCCTTGTGAAACCCGAGAAGAGTCTCGAACCTGAACAGAAACCGCTCCTGGCCGGAGGCCGTGAAGTGGTGGTGTTGAAGTTCGGCAGCTCCGTGCTGCGCGGGCCGGAGAATACGCCTGCCGCGGCCTCGGAGATCTACGGACATGTGCGCCAGGGCCGCCGGGTGGTGGCGGTGGTCTCGGCCTTCGGCGGCGAGACGGACCGGTTGCTGGGGCACGCCCGCGAACTGGGCCTGCCGCATGAGAACCTACTGGCCCCCGCTTATGTGGTGCAGGGCGAAGAGCAGGCGGCGGCCCTGACGGCTCTGGCCTGCGACCGGGTGGGGCTGGACGCCGTGGCCCTGACGGTGTGCGAACTGGGTCTGACCGCCGAGGGCGAGCCCGAACACGCTCATCCGCGCGCGCTGGACGATGCGCGGCTCCGTAAAGCGCTTGAGGATCATGAGGTGGTGGTGGTCCCCGGTTTCGGCGCGGTGACGGGCGAGGGCCGCGTGGTGCTGCTGGGACGGGGCGGAACGGACCTGACCGCCGCGTTTCTGGCCGCCGAGCTGGGCCTGAAGAAGGTGCGCCTGGTCAAGGACGTAGACGGCCTTTACGACCGCGACCCCAACGGCGGCGAAGCGGCCCTGCGTTATGACCGGGCGAACTGGGAGACGGCCCGACGGCTGGGTGGTTCGCTGGTCCAGCGCGACGCCATCGACCTGGGCCAGGCGCGCGGCGTCGAGATCGAGGTGGCCGCGCTGGGCCGCGCCGCCGCCACGGTGGTGGGTGACGATGAGATCGCCCCGCATCCCGCCCGACCGTTCCAGCCCGTGCGCGTGGCCGTGGCCGGGGCCGGCGTCGTGGGCGGCGGCCTTTTGAAGCGCCTGCTGAACGACAGCCGTTTCGAGGTGGTGGGCGTGCTGGTGCGCGATCCGTCGAAGCCGCGCGACGTGGACTGTCCGCAGGCCCTGTTCACCGCCGACCGCGACGACCTGCTGGCCCGCGACCCGCATGTGGTGCTGGAGGCCCTGTCGGAAGGCCAGGCCGGGCACGACCTGATCCATGCGGCGCTGGAGAAGGGTCTGGACGTGGTCAGCGCCAACAAGCAGGCCATCAGCCTGGACCCGGCCGGGCTGAACGACCTGGCCTGGGGCACGGGCGCGCGCCTGGCCTATTCGGCCGCCGTGGGCGGCGGCGCGCCCATGATCGAGACCCTGCGCGCCGCGCGCGCCGCCGGACCGGTCGTCGGATTCGAGGCGGTGCTGAACGGCACGGTCAACTTCATGCTGGAGCGCCTGGCCGAGGGCGACGCCTTCGAGGACGCCTTGGCGGCCGCCCGCGCGGCGGGCTTCGCGGAAGAGGACCCCTCCGCCGACCTGGAGGGCCTGGATTCGGCGGCCAAGGTGCGTCTTCTGGCCTATGAGGCGTTCGGCGAGGCGCCGGACCACCTGCCGCTTCAGGCCCTGGCGCCGGATGCGCCGCGCGGCCGCCGGGGCGTGCGCCAGATCGGCGCCTGCCGGGCCGAGAGTGGAAAGCTGGCCGCCCGCGTAGCGCTGGAAGGCGACCTGGATCCGGTGTTCCAGAACCTGAAGGGCGAGCGCAACGCCCTGAAGGTGGTCGGGCAGGACGGCCGGGTCTGGACCTGCAAGGGGCGCGGCGCCGGGCGCTGGGCCACCGCCGAGAGCGTGTTGGCGGACCTTTCGGATATCGTGCGAATCCGCCAGGGCCTGTAAGGGGTTCCCATGGCCGTCTTCACCCCCGTCACGCCCGACCAGGCGCGCGCCTTCATCCGGGATTACGGTCTGGGCGATGTGATCGCGCTGGAGCCCATCGCCGAGGGCGTGGAGAACACCAACTATCGGCTGGAGACCGCGCGCGGCCGCCATGTCCTGACCCTGTTCGAACGGCGCACGGACGCGGCGGGCCTGCCGTTCTGCCTGGGCCTGACCGACCATCTGGCGACGGCGGGTTTCCCGGCGCCCCGGCCGGTGCGGAACGGGCCGGGCCAGTGGGTCGGACGGCTGAACGACCGGCCGGCGGCGGTGATCGAATGGCTGGACGGCGCTTGGCTGAAGACGCCCGGCCCGGACCAGGTGACGGCGGCCGGGCGCCTGCTGGCCGACCTGCATCTGAAGGCGGCGGATTTCCCGGTCGCGCGGGCCAATCCGGTCGGGCCGCTCCAGTGGCGCGTCCTGGCCGAACGCTGCGACCACCGGGCGGCGGGCGACAGCCGCCGGATGCTGGATTCCCTGGTCACGGAGCTGGACCGATTGGAATCGACGCTTCCCGAAGGCCTGCCGGGCGGACCGATCCACGCGGATTATTTCCCCGACAATGTGCTGTTCGACCGGGGGCGGCCCTCGGGGGTCATCGACTTCTATTTCGCCCACGTCGGCGCCTGGGCCTGGGACCTGGCCGTCGCGCTGAACGCCTGGGCCTTCGACGCCGAGGGGCGGCCGGACGAAGTGGCGATGGCCGCCTTCGTGCGCGGCTATGAGCAGGGGCGGCGGCTGGAGCGGGCCGAGATCCTGGCCTTGCCGGTGCTGGGCGCGGCCTCGGCGGTGCGCTTCACCCTGACGCGGCTGCACGACCGGCTGTTCCATGACCCGTCATGGCTGGTGACCCCCAAGGACCCGGCGCCCTTCTTCAACCGCATCGCGTTCCACCGGGCAGCCAGCGCGGCGGATTACGGGCTGGAGACGGCGGTCTAGATGCCCTTCTCCCGAGGGGAGAAGGGGGACCCGCGCACGAGGGCGCGAAGTGGCCTCGTCCTGGCGCGGGGGATGAGGGGGTAAGCTGGCTGACGGTTCGCACCGTAACCCCTCACCCTCCGCGCCAG
>JAEZCL010000259.1 GCA_023433585.1 Pseudomonadota bacterium | reverse complement strand
GGATGGCGGTCGCGGGCGCCCCGCGATCGACGATCGACTTGCAATGCGCCCTGAGATCGTCGGGCGTGATCTCGCTGAGCAGCCGGGTCCGCCATTGCGGCAGGACTTCCCGATTGAAGATCGACCGCCGCATATTACGGGTGCTGTCCGCCATGGGCGCGGTGTCCATCCAGCGCTGGGCGACATGCTCGAAGCTGTGGGCCTCCTTCAGACGACGTTTGGCCCGCTGCTTCTCCAGCGCCGGCGAGACGCCGTCCGCGATCGTCCGCTTGATCTCGAACAGCCGTTCACGGGCCTGGGCGAGGCTCAACCCGCCGCGTCCGTAACGTCCAAGCGTGAGCGTCTCGCGCCGACCGTTGAAGCGGTAGTCGTACCGGAACGAGATCGCCCCGCCCGGCGAAACATAGGCGTACAAGCCGTCCCTGTCGGTACTCTTGTAAGCTTTTGATTTTGGTCTCAAATTCTTGAGCGCGGCATCGGTAAGCACGGTAAAATCCCCTCACGCTAGAGCGAGCTGAAATCGGGCGCTTTTGAGCGAGTATTTTCCTTATCTTTCCGTATCTTGGTCGAGAAAAATACCGTCAGCAGGTCGCCAGGGACCTGACGGTATGAGCCCAAAGCCGCGCGGGCAACGGCGTGAGATACCGTCAAAAGGGTCGGCATCACAAAAGCGAGACCCTCCGAAAGGCTTCGAAGGGTCTCGTTAGAATTCACTTTTTAGTCAGTGGCTTACCCGCCATTTCGGAAGCGATATCGAAGGGCTCCGAAAGGCCTGAATTATTCCCATTCGATGGTGCCGGGGGGCTTGGAGGTTACGTCGTAAACGACTCGGTTCACGCCCCTGACTTCATTGATGATTCTGGTGGCGGTGCGGGCCAGGACGTCCCAGGGGAACGGGTAGAAATCCGCCGTCATGCCGTCGGTGGAGGTGACGGCGCGCAGGGCCAGGACCTTTTCGTAGGTGCGGGCGTCGCCCATGACGCCGACCGTCTTGACCGGCAGCAGCACCGCGAACGCCTGCCAGATCTCGTCATAGAGGCCCGCCTTGCGGATTTCGTCGAGGTATATGGCGTCGGCGTCCTGGAGGGTGGCCACGGCCTCGGGCGTGATCTCGCCGGGGATGCGGATGGCCAGGCCCGGCCCGGGGAACGGGTGGCGGCCCACGAAGGCGTCGGTCAGGCCCAGTTCGCGGCCCAGCGCCCTCACCTCGTCCTTGAACAGTTCCCGCAGAGGCTCCACCAGCTTCAGCTTCATGAAGTCCGGCAGGCCGCCGACATTATGGTGGCTCTTGATGACATGGGACGGGCCGCCGGTCGGAGAGACGCTCTCGATCACGTCAGGATAGAGGGTGCCCTGGGCCAGGAACTCGGCGCCGTCGATCCTGTTCGCCTCGCGGTCGAACACCTCGATGAAGACGCGGCCGATGGTCTTGCGCTTGGTTTCGGGGTCCGAAACGCCCGCGAGCTGGCCGAGAAATTCTTCCGACGCATCAACGTGGATCAGGGGGATATTATAGTGCTCCCTGAACAGGGTCGTGACCTGGTCGGCCTCCCCCTTGCGCATCAGGCCGGTGTCCACGAACACGCAGGTCAGCTGGTCGCCGATGGCCTCGTGGATCAGCACCGCCGCCACGGATGAATCCACCCCGCCCGACAGGCCGCAGATGACCTTCGCGCTTCCCACCTGAGCCCGAATCTTCTCGATCTGCTCGTCGCGGTAGGCGGCCATGGTCCAGTCGCCGGTCAGGCCCGCGATCCCATGGGTGAAGTTCTTGAGCAACTGGGCGCCCTTCGGGGTGTGCATCACCTCCGGGTGGAACTGGACGCCATAGATTTTCCGCGTCTCGTCGGCGATGGCGGCAAACGGCGCGCCCTCGCTGGTGGCGATGACCTGGAAGCCCGGCGGGATGGCCGTCACCCGGTCGCCATGGCTCATCCACACCGGCTCGCGATCCCCGACCGAAGCGACGCCCGCGAACAGGGGGCTGTCGGTCTTCACCTCGATCTCGGCGCGGCCGAATTCCCGATGGTGGCCGCCCTCCACCCGGCCGCCCAGTTCGGCGCAGATGAGCTGCTCGCCATAGCAGATGCCCAGGATCGGGGCGCCGTAATCGAACACCGCCCGGTCCACGCGCGGGCTGTCCGCTTCGGTGGTCGAGGCCGGGCCGCCGGACAGGATGATCGCCTGGGGCGCCATGGCCGCCAGCGCCTCGCCCGCCTTCTGGAACGGATGGATCTCGCAATAGACCCCGGCCTCGCGCAGGCGCCGGGCGATCAGCTGGGTCACCTGGCTGCCGAAATCGACGATGAGGACTTTCTGGTGCTGGGTGGTCATGCGGTCGAATCCGGGGCGAGGGAATGGGCGGGGTCTAGGCCGCGAGCGGCCGGAATTTCAAGTGCGGCGAAGCCATGGGCCTCCAGCACCGCGATCAGGGCGTCCAGCGCGGCGGCCAGGTTCTCGTCCACGTGATGAAGGGTCGAGGTCCAGTCCTCCAGCGCCTTCAGTTCGGCCCGGCCGTCAGACACGCCGCGCAGGGCGATCAGGGACACGCCGAACGCCTGGGCCGCGCGGACCAGCGCCCAGGTCTCCATGTCCACCATCTCCGCGTCGATGGCCCCATAGGCGGCGCCGGAGACCACGTTCGCCCCGGTCGACAGGCGCGCGCACGGCACGCCGGGGATCGGGTACGGCAGGGGCACGACGGCGGGCAGGTCGAGCAGCGGCGTCACGCCCTTTTCAAAGCCCAGCGGGCTGGCGTCCATGTCGCGGTAACTGACCGAGGACGCCTGATAGACCGCCGCGTGCTCCAGCCCCGGCGAGCCGCACGACCCCAGCGAGACGATCAGGTCCGGCAAGTCGCCCTGCCCGTCCAGCCGCCCCAGGGCCGCCGTCAGGCTGACCGCCGCCTCCACCGGGCCGATGCCGGTCATCAGCGGCGCGATGCGCGCCTGCAGGTGTTCGCCGTATTCCGCCGGGGCGGCCATCACCGGCAGCACCGACAGTTCGCCCCAGCGTTCGATACGGCCCGTCATGCCGCACGCTCGTAAAGGGCGATGAAGAAGCCGTCCGTGCCCGCGCTCGCCGGGCTCAGGCGCAGGCGATGGCCGTCGGCCAGCCCCGTCAGGCGCTCGCGGCCCGCGTCGGTGAGCGCCGGGTTCGCCAGGGTTGCCGAAATCGGGAGAGGCCGGAAATCCGGATGCGCCGCCTCGAAGGCCGCCGCGCTGTCCTCATTCTCACGCGTCAGCATCGAACAGGTCACATAGGCCAGCCGTCCGCCCGGCCGCACCAGCCCGGCGGCCCGCCCGAGGATCATCACCTGCAGCCCGTGCAGCCGCTCCACCTCCTCCGGCGTCAGGCGCCAGGCGTCCTCGGGCCGCCGTCGCCAGGCGCCCGTCCCCGAACAGGGCGCGTCCACCAGCACCAGATCGGCGGCGTCCGCCAGGTCCTCGACGCCCTCGCCTTCCGGCCCGAGCAGCCGCAGGTCCGCACGGACGCCCGCCCGTTCCAGACGCGGCCGGATGTTGTCCAACCGGCGCGGAACCACGTCGCAGGCGATGAGAGCCGAATCCTTCTCCCCCCGGGGGAGAAGGTGGGCCGCGAAGCGGCTCGGATGAGGGGGCTCCGTCCGCATTTCCGGTGGTTCGGATGAATCGTGCGCGCCGCCGACAGCCCCCTCATCCGTCAGGCTCCGCATGACACCCTCTCCCCCGAGGGGAGAAGGAAGCATCTGCTGCGCCAGACCCAGCGTCTTGCCGCCGCCGCCCGCGCAATAATCCACCACCACCGCCCCGCTCAGGTCCAGCCCGCCCGTCGCCAGCCAGCAGGTCAACTGGCTGCCCTCGTCCTGAATCTCGAACCGCCCGGCCTTGAACCCCTCCAGCGCCTGAACATCCGGCGGCGGCTCGGGCGACAGGCGCAGGCCCCAGGCGGACCACGGGGTGCGCTCGGGCGACAGGTCGGCGGCGCGCAGTTCGGCCTCCACCGCATCCACCGTCGTCCTGGCCCTGTTGACGCGCAGGTCCACCGGCGCGCGGGGGCTCATCAGGGCCTCGGCTTCCTTGGCCCAGCGGTCGCCGAACGCCCGTTTGAAATCCTCGACCACGAAGGCGGGCAGACCCGCGGCGATCCAGCCGGGCACGTCGCCCCGGGGCGCCGTAATGCGGCCGCGTTCCTGTTTCGACAGGGGCTTGGGACCATAGCCCTCGCCCGAATGCAGGGCCTCGATCTCATCCAGCGGCAGGCCGTCGATCAGGGCCAGCGATCCGATCACCAGCGCCCGCCCATCCTCGCGCCCGCCCATGGCCCAGACCAGCCGCGCCCGCGACCGGATGACCCGGTAAACCCGGTCGGCGACGGCGCGCCGGTCCTTGGATCCGGCATAGCGGTTCGCCCGTCCCCAGTCCTTCAGCACGGCCTCGGCCGGACGCCGACTCTGGGCGATGGAATCCAGGATCGATGCAGCGGCGGAAAGGCGGGCGGCGGGGGTCACGAGGGGATCAGCACTCCGGCGAAGAGCAGCACCAGACCGACGAAGGCCACGAAGAACGCCGCCGAGCGCACATAGGGCACGCCGAACGCATAGAGCGGCACATAGACGACCCGCGCCCAGAAATAGAGCGCCGCGCCCCAGGCCGTCAGTGTTCCGTTCCGATCCGCCACATGGGCGATCAGCACGATGGCGATGAACAGCGGCAGGGTCTCGTAGAGATTGGCCTGGGCCCGCTCCAGTCGGCCGGTGATCGGGCCGGGCGGCGGCTGGGTTTCATCGCGCGGCCCGGCGTTCCACCTGGCCCCATACAGGCGCGTGCGCGCCACCGCCGGCAGCATGACCTGCACGAAGGCGAGGATCAGGGTCGCCGCCAGATAGCTCAGTTCGATGGTCATTTCATTCCCCCGTCATCCTCGGGCGTGTCCCGAGGTTGTTCTGTTGAGTTTGAGGGCTCCTTTGACCGTCATCGCCGGGCCTGTCCCGGCGATCCCTACGCTCGGTCAGAGCCGGGCGAGCACGGAATGCTCCGTGAATATGGATCCCCGGCACAAGGCCGGGGATGACGGGTGTGGGAACACTCAGGGTGACGGAGCGGGAAACGTTCACGGCGTCACCCCTGCCGATAGTTCGGCGCCTCGCGGGTTATCATCACGTCGTGCACATGGCTTTCGCGCAGGCCCGCATTGGTGATGCGCACGAACCGCGCCCGCTGCTGGAATTCGGGGATCGTGCCGCCGCCCACATAGCCCATGGCGGCGCGCAGGCCGCCCACCAGCTGATGCAGAACCGGGCTGATCGGACCCTTGTAGGGGGTCTGGCCCTCGATGCCTTCGGGCACCAGCTTCTCCTGGGAGACTTCCTTCTGGAAGTAGCGGTCGGCCGAACCCCTGGCCATTGCGCCCACCGACCCCATGCCGCGATAGGATTTGTAGGACCGGCCCTGATACAGGAACACCTCGCCGGGGCTTTCGTCGGTTCCGGCGAACATCGAGCCCATCATGGCGACGCTCGCGCCCGCCGCGATGGCCTTGGCCAGGTCGCCCGAATATTTGATGCCGCCGTCGGCGATCACCGGAGCGCCGGACGCCTTGGCCGCCCGCACGGCGTCCATCACGGCGGTCAGCTGCGGCACGCCCACGCCCGCCACGATGCGGGTGGTGCAGATGCTGCCCGGCCCGATGCCCACCTTCACCGCGTCGGCGCCCGCGTCGATCAGGGCGCGCGCGGCGTCGTATGTGGCGACGTTCCCGGCGATGATCTGGATGCGGTTGGACTCGCGCTTGATGCGCTCGACCACCTGGGCCACCGAGATGGAGTGGCCGTGGGCGGTGTCGATCACCACTACGTCGGCGCCCGCATCCGCCAGGGCCATGGCCCGCTCGTATCCCGCGTCGCCCACGGTGGAGGCCGCGCCGACCAGCAGGCGTCCCTGCTCGTCCTTGGCGGCGTTGGGGAAGGCCTGGGCCTTCTCGATGTCCTTCATGGTGATGAGGCCGACGGCGCGGTAATCCTCGTCCACCACGATGACCCGTTCGATCTTGCGGGTGCGCAGCAGTTCACGCGCCTCGTCCCGCCCGGCGCCCTCGCGCACGGTAATCAGCTCGCCCGTGGTCATCAGGGCCTCGGCCTTGATGGCCGGATCGCTCTCGAAGCGCGTGTCCCGGTTGGTCAGCATCCCGACCAGCTTGCCGGACTTGGGATCGACCACCGGAAAGCCGGTGATCTTCTTGCGCGCCACGATCTCGCGGACTTCGCCCAGGGTGGTGTCCGGCGAGACGGTCACCGGGTTCACCACCATGCCGCTTTCATAGCGCTTCACGGCGCGGACCTGATCGGCCTGTTCCTCGACCGTCATGTTCCGGTGCAGCACGCCCAGCCCCCCCGCCTGGGCCATGGCGATGGCCAGCCGCGTCTCGGTCACCGTGTCCATGGCGGATGACAAGAGGGGGATGTTCAGCTTGATGTCGCGGGTCAGCCGGGTCGAGACGTCGACCTCGGCCGGCATGAACTCGGACGCGCCGGGTTCGAGCAAAACATCGTCGAAGGTCAGGCCTTCGCGTATCTCCATGGGGAGTCTCCGTTTTGCGGGGCGCGTATAGCTTGCTGCGCCGCGAAACGGAAGCCCGGCCGCGCCTATGGCGGCCATAAAAGGATTTGTCGTTGCAACTCCGCCGGTCTGCGGCCATTTGTTCAGAATGGTCCGAGAGATCGTCCGATCGGTGAAGGCGCTCGCGCTGAAGGTCGCCAGCTATGGCGTCATGCACCTGGTCGTGGCGATTCTGGTGGCCTATGCGATCAGCCGCGACTGGCGCCTGGCCCTGGCCGTCGGGATGATCGAACCCATCGTCCAGACCTTCGCCTACGCCGCCCATGACCGCGTCTGGCACCGCGTCGAGCACCGCCGCATGCGCTCCGGCGCCGAGGAGACCGCCGAGGCGGTCACCGCCCGCCTGGACGTCATGAACGCCCGCGAGCAGAGCCGCGCCCACGGCCACGGCCCGCTGTTCCACCACGGCCATTCCCACGCCCTGCCGACCTCGCTGAAGCAGATCGCGCTCAAGACCCTGACCTACAGCGTCATGCACTTCGCCGTGGCGGTCGCGGTGGCCTATGTGCTGACCGGCGGCAACATCCGCCTGGCCCTGGCCATCGGCTTCATCGAGCCGGTCGTGCAGACCGTCTTCTTCACCCTGCACGACCGCATCTGGGCGCGGATCGAGGCCAGAAAGGCCCGCAAGCGCGAACTGGCCGCCGTCTGAGGCCGTGCGGCGCCCTGACGCTGTTCCCGCGCGCTGAAAACAGGGCTACTCATGGCCCCATCATGACGACGAGCGCGGAAAACTGGTCGCTGTGGCGGTCGCTGGCCTTCATGGCCGCGCTGTTCGCCATGGTGCTGGGCGCACTGCTGCCCTCGGCGGCCATGGCCGCGTCCCAGGACGGTCGCCCCATCGTCCTGTGCTCGACACAGGGACCGAAGATCATCCGCATCGGCGGAGACGGGGACCAGACCTCGGGCCTCAAGGACGCGCGGTGCGCCGACTGCGTCATGGCGCAGACGCCCGACCTGCCGCCCCCGCCGGTCGAACCCGCGCCGCCGATCCCGCCGGTCGAGAAGACCGCCTTCAGCGCCTGTCATGCGGTCACCCAGCCGCGCGTGCGCCTGGCGCCCAAGCCGCCCTCCACCGCCCCGCCCCTGGACTGAACGAACGCCTCGCCGCCGCCGCGCGCCCGACCTGTGAGGGCGTGCGTCCCGACGTCTTCGGTTCAGGATCCGGATTTCATGACCTTCAACGCCCTCGCGGCGCCGCGCGCGCTGCTCGCCGCTCTGCCTCTGGCGGTCGCTTTCGCCTGCCCCGCCCTCGCCTTCGACGACCAACCCGTCACCGTCGATTCCATCATCGTGACAGCCCAGCGCAATCCGGACGATCCGCCCGTGGTGGCCGAGGCGCGCGCGCGCCTGTCGCGCACCCCCGGCGCCGTCTCCGTGGTGGCGGCGGAAACCTGGGAGGACCGCTTCGCCCAGGGCTTCTACGACACGCTGCGCAACGTGCCGGGCGTCCTGGCCCAGAAGCGTTACGGCGAGGAGGCGCGCCTGTCGATCCGGGGCTCGGGCATCGCCCAGGGCTTTCACCAGCGCGGCGTTCTGCTGGCCCAGGACGGCGTGCCCTTCGCCGACGCCGACGGCTTTTCGGACTTTCAGGCCATCGACGCCCAGAGCGCCCGCTATATCGAGGTCTATAAGGGCGCCAACACCCTGCGCTTCGGCGGCGCGCAGTTGGGCGGCGCCGTGAACCTGGTCACCCCCACCGGCGCCACGGCCAATTTCGACACTCAGTTCCGCGTCGAGGGCGGTTCCTACGACAGCGCCCGCGCTTACGGCGCCCTGGCGCGTCGGTGGAACGATTGGGACCTGTTCGCCGCCGCTTCCGCGATGCGCTCCACCGGCTACCGCGACCACGCCGAGCAACAGCAGGCCCGCATCATCCTGAACGCCGGGCGGGCCTTCGGCGAGGACCGCGAAGTCCGCCTGATCCTCCAGGCCGCCGACATCCGCCAGGACATCCCCGGCGCCCTCACCCTCGACGAGGCCATGGGCTCGCCCCGGATCGCCAACCCCGGCGCCGTCGCCCTGGCTCAGGCCCGCGACCTGAACGTCCGGCGCCTGACACTCCAGACCCGCTGGCGGCTGAACGACTCCACGGTTTTCGAAGGCGCCGTCTGGGGGTGGCGCAAGGACCTGTGGCACCCGATCTTCCAGGTGCTGCAATCGGACAGCCACACCGTCGGCGGCTTCGGCCGCTTCGACTGGACCGGCCAGGCGGCCGGGATGCGCGCCGACCTGTTCTATGGGCTCAGCTGGCGCGACGGCCAGGTGGACGTGCAGCGTTACCTCAACCACGGCGGCCTGCCCGGCGCGATCATGGCCGACGGCGTTCAGGACGCCTCCGGTCTGGACGTCTTCGCCGAGGGCCGTCTGTTCGTCACGAACCAGCTGGCGCTCGTAGCCGGCGGCTCCTTCGGCCGCGCGACACGGGACTATCAGGACCGCCGCGACGCCGCCAACGACGACGGGATCACCTACCAGTGGTTCTCGCCGCGCCTGGGCCTGTTGTGGGAAGGCGATGACGGCGCTCAGATCTTCGCCAATCTCACCCGCTCGGTGGAGCCGCCGACCTACGGCGCCCTGGTCCAGGCGCCCCTGAGCGGGTTCACCCCGGTCGACATCCAGGACGCCTGGACCGTCGAGATCGGAACGCGCGGCCGTCGCGGCCCTCTCGCCTGGGACGTGACCCTCTATCGCAGCCGCATCGACGGCGAGATTCTCAACTACATCACCGGCCCCGGCATCCCGGCGGCCACCTTCAACGCCGACCGCACCATCCATCAGGGGCTTGAGGCCGGGCTGGAATGGCGGCTGCCGGTCGATCTGGCAGGCGGCGCGGCCGCCCTCAGACAGACCTATAATTACAATGATTTCTACTTTGAACGTGACCTGCTTTGGGAAGGCAATCGCCTGCCCGTCGCGCCCCGGCATCAGTACAGGGCCGAACTGGCCTGGCGCCATCCATCCGGCCTGTTCCTGACGCCCACTGTGGAATGGCGCATCGACGATGTGTGGGTGGACTACGCCAATACGCTCAAGGCGCCGTCCTTCGCGATCTGGGGCCTGAATACGGGCTTCGATTTCCAGAACGGAATCACCGTCTTCCTCGACGCCCGCAACCTCGCCGACGAACGCCATGTCAGCGAGTTCAGCGCCGTCACCGACGCACGCACCGCCTCCACCGCCGTGTTCATGCCGGGCGAAGGCCGCTCGGCCTTCATTGGCCTCAGGGCGAGGTTCTAGGGCGTGGCGAATCCGAACCCCTATCTGACGACCGGCGCCTATCGCGCCGTCTGGCGCTGGCATTTCTACGCCGGGCTGCTGGTGCTGCCGGTGCTGTGCCTGATGGCGCTCACCGGCGCGCTCTATCTGTTCAAGGACGAGATCGACGCCGCCGTCTATGCCCCCTGGGAGCGGGTTCCGGCGGGCGGAGACTGGGCTTCACCCGACCGCTGGGTCGTGGCCGCCTCGGTCGGCGCGGGCGGCAGGGTGGTCAATGTGCGTGTGCCGGACCGGCCCGACCGCGCCGTGCGGCTGACTGTGCGTCGTCCCGACGGGGCGCTGCGCACCGCCTTCGTGAACCCTCATGATTCCCAGTATCTGGGCGCCGTCCGCTACGGCGGCCTGACCGAGATCATCAAGCGGACCCACAGCCTGACCATCGTCGGACCCTGGGCCAACCTGCTGGTGGAGATCGTGGCGGGCTGGGCCATCATCCTGGTCGCCACCGGCATATTCCTGTGGTGGCCCCGTCGCAGGGACGCCGGCGTGCTGACGGTGCGCGCCACGCCGCCCGCCGGCCGTCCCTTCTGGCGCGACGTTCACGCGGTGACCGGCCTTTATGCAGGCGCCGTCATCGCCTTTCTGGTGGTCACCGGCATGCCTTGGTCCGCGGTCTGGGGCGACCGTTTCCTGGGACTGGTGCGTGAAACGGGCCTGGGCCGCCCGCCCGCCCCGGCTGCGGCCAGTCCATGGATCCATGTCGATCATGCCGACCATCCCGCCGCTGTGGGCTGGACCATGCAGGGCGTCGCCCTGCACGCGGGCCATCAGCCCGGCTCTTCCAGCCTGGGCCAGGTGCTCCGCACCGCCGAGGCGGAAAGCATGGCGCGCCCCTACACCGTCACCATCCCCGACGACCCCGACCTGGCCTGGACGCTCGCGCACGAGAGCAAACGGGTCCAGGACGCCCGCTCGCTCTATGTGGGCGGCGCCGACGGCGCGGTCCGGGCCGACATCCGTTATGACCAGTTCGGCGTCGGCGCCCGCGCCTTTGAATGGGGCGTCGCCGTGCATCAGGGCACGCAGTACGGCCGGATCAACCGCTACGTCATGCTGAGCGGCTGCATCGCGGTGTGGATGCTGGCGATCAGCGCCCTGGTCATGTGGTGGAAACGCAGGCCGAACGGCCGCCTGGGCGCACCGGTCGCCCCGCCCGGCCCGCGTGTGCGCGCCGCCGTTCTGGGCATCGTTTTGCCCCTCGCCATAATTTATCCCATGACGGGTCTCAGTCTGCTGGCGGCGCTGGCGTTCGACCGTCTGACCCGTCTGATCCGACGACCCGCCCAGGGTCACGCCCACAAGTAAGGAAAAGCATCGAGATGAACCGCAGCACTTCATTCGCGCTCGCCGCACCCCTGTTCGCCGCCTTCGCCCTGGCCGCCTGCGGGAACGATACGGGCACGGCCGAAGGCCCCGCCGTGGTCCAGGCCGAGGACGCCTGGTGCCGCCCCACCCCCAACGGCGTCTTCGTGGGCGGCTGCTATGTGACCCTGACCTCCAGCCGGACTGACCGGCTGGTGTCCGTCGCCTCTCCCGCCTCGCCGGTGGTCGAAATCCACGAGATGACCATGGACGGCGACATGATGCGCATGGGCGAACTGGAAAACGGCCTGCCCCTGCCCGCCGGAGAGGTCGTCACCCTGCGTCCCGGCGCCGAGCACCTGATGCTGATGGCCCTGTCCGAGCCGCTGACCGAAGGCGCCGTGGTGCCCCTCACCCTGACCTTCGAACACGCCGCCGAGGTGATGGTCGAGGCCCAGGTGCGCCAGCCGGAAGGCGCGGCGGGCGCCGCCGAGGCGGACCACGCCGACCACTGACGGCGGTTCGCAGGCCGACGCCCCTGACAAATCGCGCGGAACCCGCTAAAGCCTCGCGCCTCACGAGGTAAGCATGTCCCTGAAAGTCGCGATCGTCGGCCTGCCCAACGTCGGCAAGTCCACCCTGTTCAACGCCCTGACCCAGACGGCGGCGGCCCAGGCGGCCAACTATCCGTTCTGCACCATCGAGCCGAACACCGGCGACGTGGCCGTGCCCGAGCCGCGCCTGGAGCAGCTGGCCGCCATCGCCGGGTCAAAGGAGATCATCCCCGCGCGGATCACCTTCGTGGACGTGGCCGGGCTGGTGCGCGGCGCGTCAAAGGGCGAGGGCCTGGCCAACCAGTTCCTGGCCAACATCCGCGACTGTGATGCCGTGGCCTTCGTCGCCCGCTGCTTCGAGGACGATGACATCACCCACGTGGAGGGCCGCATCGATCCGCTCAGCGACCTGGAGATCATCGAGACCGAGCTGATGCTGGCGGACCTGGAGAGCCTGGAGCGCCGCGTGATCCAGACCGAGAAGCGCGCCAAGGGCGGCGACAAGGAATCCCAGGCGCAACTGAAACTGATGAACCTGGCGCTGGACAAGCTGCGCGACGGCAAGCCCGCCCGCACCGCCGAGGTGTCAAAGGAAGACGAGAAGGGCTGGCACATGCTCCAGCTCCTCACCGCCCTGCCCGCCCTCTATGTCTGCAATGTGGAGGAAGGGTCAGCCGACAAGGGCAACGCCCTGTCCGACGCGGTCGCCGAGCGAGCGCGTGCCGACAACGCCCAGTCGGTCGTCATCTCCGCCAAGATCGAATCCGAGATCGCCCTTCTGGAGCCGGAGGAGCGCGCCGAGTTCCTGGAAACTCTCGGCCTTGAGGAACCGGGCCTCAACCGCCTGATCCGCGAGGCCTACAGCCTCTTGGGCCTGCAGACCTATTTCACCATCGGCCCCAAGGAGGCGCGCGCCTGGACCATCCCCGTCGGCGCCACCGCGCCCCAGGCGGCGGGCGAAATCCACACCGATTTTGAAAAGGGCTTCATCCGCGCCGAGACCATCGCCTTCGACGACTATGTGGCGCTGAAAGGCGAAGCCAAGGCCCGCGAGGCCGGCAAGCTGCGCGCCGAAGGCAAGTCCTACGTCGTCAAGGACGGCGACGTCCTCCACTTCCTCTTCAACACATAAGGCCCAATCCTCCCCCTCTGGGGG
>JAEZCL010000059.1 GCA_023433585.1 Pseudomonadota bacterium | reverse complement strand
GGGCTGGAGATAATCCCCTGATCAATAAAACGTGAAAAATTTCTGGTGTTACACGATAAAACTCGCACCAATATTTAACGGCGATAATTAACGAAACGACCGAGGCTGCCGCGCCGTTGGGTTGAGGGGAAATATTGCCCTCATCGTACAGCCTTTACCCGGGGCGCTGATTATTTCGAATTGCCCCTGCATGCTTTCTGTACGGGTTATCATATTGGTAATTCCGATCCCCTTCACTTTTTTTCTGTCGTCGAAACCAACGCCATCATCCACCGCCTCGATCTGTAGGTTTTTATTTTTTCGCTGAATCGTTATCGTTAGCTTATTTGCTCTCGAATGCCGCATCACGTTATTCAGATGTTCCTGAAGGATCCGATAAATGGATAAATGCAGATCAGGATCTATTTTAGCCCGTTCAAGTCCTATTATATTTAATGAAATTTCGACCCGGGTGGTAGCGGCCACCGTATCTATCAGGTCGCCGATCGACTCGTCGAGACTGATACCGCCCAACGAAGGGGCAGACAGCCTTCTGGACAGCGCCCGGATTTCAGCAATTGACTGGGATAACAGTTCAACGGATTTCTCCAGCAGCTCGCGGTTGTCGGGGAACACTTCCAAACAGTGTTCGGTGTACATTTTTACCGTGCTGAGAACCTGGTTTACATTGTCGTGCAGTTCATGACTTACCAATGCTCTTTCCGCTTCCTGCGCTTCAATAACAGCGGCAGTGATCCGCTTTTGATTTTCCTTTTGCTCTTCATCCAGTTTTTTCTGCAGTTTTTTGATTTCCGTAATATCAGTAAGAACGACAAAACACTCCTTTAAATTCCCATTTGACTCAAGCACTGGCTGGTATTCGGCCACTACCCAAAACGGAACCTGCTCTTTTGTGTAGCTTACCATTTCATGGTGAAATCCGGTTCCTTTTTTTGAGTTGCTGACCAACAGGTCTTTTAGCTTTGGGTCTGCTTCGGATCCCTGCAGCAGAACAATGGGATTTTTTCCTTTTACTTCTTCAAACCGGTATCCGGTGATTTTTATAAAGGCATTGTTCACCCATTTAATCTTCAGCCTGGTATCGAGCAGGATGATTATGTTGGAAGTCTTTTGTGTTATTCTTGAAAGTCGGGCGGTTTCTTCTTCAATCTGTTTCCGGCCGGTTATATTTCTGAAAAAAATCGATAATCCGTCACGCGTAGGATACACATTAAATTCAAGCCATCTGTTGTCCTTGGCCCGGTACTCATGCTGAATGGATCTGGGAGAATTTTTTAATTGTTCAAACATGATGAAATAGTCCGGTTCAATCGGCTTTGGATATACTTTCCATAAGTTTTTGTTTAACAATAATTCTCTGGGGATCCCTGAAATCCGTTCCGCTTCCTTATTCCAATAATAAACGGTTCCGTCTAGTCCCAGATTTGCATAACCCTGTTCCATATTTTCCAGAATGGCAGTCAGAAATTCAGACTGATACTCAATTTTCTTTTCATATTGACCCTGGATTCGCTCAGCTTCTTTTTCGTCGGTGATGTCTCTGAAAAAAACGGAGAGTCCCTCCGGCGAAGGATGAGTTTTGATTTCGAACCAGGTCTGTAAAGGCGTATAATACATTTCGAAGGTTAGCGGGATCTGCTCGTTCAGAGATTGATGATACTTCTCGTACAAAATATGGTTCATGGCCTGGGGAAATACTTCCCAGATTACTTTTCCGATGATGCTTTCATAATCACAATGCAAAATCTCGCAGCCATGTCTGTTTATGTAAGTGATCCTCCAGTTTTTATCGGTGGCATAAAACCCATCTGATACCCGGTTCAACAATTCATCAATTTTTTTTGATTTAAATTCCGGCATAAGATCGGATCCCTGGATCCCGGAGCTCATTTTTCCAATAGCCCAGTACAGATTTTCTTCCTTATCGCGGCGAACTGACCAATGCATGCGTAGTTCCGATCCATCTTTTTTTGAAATCCGGTTGAAAAAGCCAAATTCGGGTTCGGAATCCAGCAGTTTATCGATCAGATTCCGGGTCCGGATTTTATCTTCCTCCACAATAAATTTAAAAAAAGGATTTCCTATTAGCTCCTCAGTTGAATAGCCCCACATGCTTTCAACACTTCCTCCGGCAAAAATGATATTCCCATCCACATTGGCAGCTATCACTGCTTCAGGATAGTGAAAAAACAATTTTGCCAATTGATTTTGAGTGGGAATAGTGAAAGGCTCACCATTTTCAGAACGGTTATAGGCATTTTCTTTATCCATGCTCGCTGAAATGGCCTTCGGTACAGGGATTGGAAATGTAATTATTACTTACGTACCTTAATATTACTAATATTTCTATGCCATCCCAATTATTTCCGAATTCATTGTAAAAAGAATTATTCAGGAGAATATGTTTTAAAAATGAACCGGCATTTATACTTGCCTGGAACTTATGAAAAAAAGGAGAAATTATATTTTGAGTTATATGTTCATCGATAAATGACAGTTTGCATCTTAAAACACCTAAATTGGTAAAGCAAGATGCAATTGGCGACATTTGCCGCATTTAAAAAGGCGGTTCATTCAAAAATGGCTATTATCTGAATATATAACTGTATGCATTCATGAAGGTTGTATTG
>JAEZCL010000005.1 GCA_023433585.1 Pseudomonadota bacterium | reverse complement strand
CAGGCAAGCCATCGGTGAAACGGAACCACCCCCTCCACCGCTTCGCGGTCCCCCTCCCCCAGAGGGGGAGGATTAGCCCGCCACCCCCGCCAGGCGGGTCAGTTCGGCGACGTGGGCGGCGAAGGCCTTGCGGCCGTTCGAGGTCAGGGACAGCCAGGTGCGTTGCCGCCCTTCGGACGCGATCTTGGACAGCTTGACGTAGCCCGCCTCCTCCAGCTGCTTCAGGTGCTTGGACAGGACCGAGTCCGACACCTTGACGGCGTCACGGATCATGGCGAACTCGGCCTCGTCGACGCTAGACAGGATGGCGCAGATCTGAAGCCGCCCCGGCGCATGGATGACGGGATCAAAAACGGGAACGGTGGTCCTCATCCTTGCCCATCCGCCAGCTCACGTTTCCATACATGCATCCACAGCCGACCACCCAGGATGCCGACGATGAAGCCCGCCGCGCCGGTGGCCAGCGGCGTCCAGGCGACGCCCGCCGTCTTGCCCCAGATAGACAGCCCCATCAGGCCCACCAACGCCACGCCCAGGCCGATGGCGACCCAGCGCGCGCGCGGGGGCGAATATCCATTGATCCACCAGCCCTGACGCTTGCGCCAGGCCTGTATCATCCAGCCGAAGCCGGCCAGGGAGATGGCCAGACACACCAGCGACCACAGCGTCGGCAAGGCCTGGCCTGCGACCAGCAGGCCGCAGGCGGCGCCGTACAGCAGATCATAGCTGAGCGGATATTTCATATCGCCTGGAACACCTTGCCGGGCGGATCGGATGGCGGCCAGCGCCTCTTTCGGGTTTGGATCTTGTGTCATGACGACCTCCTCACTTTCCAAAGCGGAAAATGAAGGAGACTTTCCATATCGTCAAGTGATAATTTTCCAGACTGGAAAGTCAGCGCAGCGCGGCGAACCAGCGCTCCAGCAGCAACGCCTCGGCGCGCAGGCCCTCGGCGCGCTCGGCAGCCTCGGCGTCCACGCCCCAGCGCTCCTCGGTGAAGGCCTCGTCCAGGCGCGACAGGTCGAACGCCTCGGCGCCGGACAGCGCGCCCCGCTGCACCGCGAAGGCCAGCACCGCCGAACCGAACAGCGGCGTCGCCATGGCCAGGCCGGTCAGGGCGTAGTCGTCCAGCTTCAGGGCATGTTCGCGGATCGCCGCCAGGGCCTCGTCCGACTGGGGCCGATGGATGATCCCGGCGACCGGAAGCAGCACCGCGCCCAGCTCGCGCTCGGCCCAGTCGCGCCACGGCGTCCAGTCGCGGGCCTGGCGCTCCACCAGGGCGGCCGGCGCCTCGGCCAGATAGCAGACGGCGTCGGACCCGGCGTAGGCGGCGATCTCGTCGGCCGTGGCCGCACGCGCCTCTCGCACCCGGTCGATGGCGGTGAAGGCCAGGCGCGTGGCGGGCATGGCGGCGGGGTCCAGGAACTCCCCCTGCCCGGCCCATTCGGCGGCGACGATCCGGGCGGCGGCCTGGGTCGGCAGGACCAGGCTGTGGCCCTGGGGCGTTTTCGGCATGCGTCCGTCCAGGCGCACGGCCCAGCCCTGGCCGTCCGGCTCGACGCTGACCTCGGCCCAGAACCGGCGCACCCGGTCCGGCGCGAACTCGACGAAGCCTGAAGGTCTGGAAGTCGGCGTATGAGCCATCGGAGCAAACCCGGCGAAAGGACGATTTCGCTCCACTGAACGTCCGGCACGGCGCCGGCGTTGCGGGATGGTGAGCCCCCTGGGATTCGAACCCAGGACCCTCTGATTAAAAGTCAGATGCTCTAACCGACTGAGCTAGGGGCTCTCACGACCGTGAAGCGGCGCGGACCATAGGGATGTCGCCGGATCGGGGCAAGACGCCGCGCGGCCTGTTTTCGCCTCTGTTCAGGCCGCCGCGTGGTCCCCGGCGGTCAGGGCGCGATCCCGTTCGGCGCAGGCCTCGCCCAGGGTGCGGACCAGCAGCGGCGCATCAATGGGCTTGGTCAGGAAGGCATGGACCCCCGCCGCGTCCCAGGCCGCCCGATGCACATCCATGGCGTTGGCGGTCAGGGCGATGATCGGCGTCGCGGCGTTGGGGCCCGATCCCGTGCGGATGCGGCGGGTGGCCTCCAGCCCGTCCATCACCGGCATCTGCATGTCCATGAGCACGGCGTCGAAGGATTCGGCCCGTACGGCCTCGACGGCCTCGGCGCCGTTCTCGACCAGGGTCAGGCGACAGTCATGCGGCTCCAGCAGCAGGGCGAGGATGCGGCGGTTCACCTCGTGATCGTCAGCGACCAGGATCGAGCGCCCGGTCAGCGACACAGGCGCCGGCGCGGCCGGAACGGCGGGCGCGGCGCGGCGCGGCGCGTCCTCGACCGCCTCGACCCGGATCGCCACGCGGAAGACCGAGCCCTCGCCCACAGCGCTTTCGACCGTCAGGCCGCCGCCCATGGCCTCGGCCAGCCGCCGGGAGATCGGCAGCCCCAGGCCGGTGCCGCCGTAACGCCGTGTATCGCCCGCCGACGCCTGTTCGAAGCTGTCGAAGATGCGGTCGATCTTGTCGGCCGCGATGCCGCAGCCGGTGTCCCGCACCTCGACCGTCATCTGCGAGGCCGCGCCGTCCCATCCCACGTGGACGAGAATCGATCCGTCGCGCGTGAATTTCACGGCGTTGGACAGCAGGTTGAACAGGATCTGCTGGAAACGAAGGGGATCGGTGAGAACAACCTCGGGAATGGAGTCGTCGATCTCCATGGTCAGCCGCACGCCCTGGCTCGCGGCCTTCGGCTCCCATAAACGACGCAGGGCGCCCAGCTTGCCCCGCACGTTCATCTCGGCGGATTCCAGCCGCATCTTGCCGGCCTCGATCTTGGAGAAGTCCAGCACGTCGTTCAGAAGCCCCATCAGCACGTCGCCGCCGTCCAGCAGCATGGAGACCTGCTCGCGCTGGCGCGCATCCAGACGAGTACGGCGCAGCAGGTTGGCGGCCGAGATCACCGCATTCAGGGGGGTGCGGATCTCATGGCTGATGACGGCGAGAAACTCGGACTTGGCGGCGCTGGCGTGCTCGGCGCGGTCCCGCTGCATCTCGGCCTCGGCGCGGGCGACCTGGATCTCGCCGGTGGCGCGCACCGACTGGCGCACCGCCACCACCAGATGCGCGATGTAGAGCAGGGCCGCGATGATGACCGCCGCCATCGCCGGATTGCGCGTGGTCGCCAGAGTCAGCAGCGGCAGGCCCAGGAAATAGACCGCATGGGGCAGGACCGAGGCCATCAGCAGGCCGCGCACATGGTGCATGTGCAGGCTGACGTGCAGCAGACCGCCCGCCGCCTGGATCATGGCGAACAGCGGGCCGAATTCCCCGCCCCGAAACCAGAAATAGACCGATATGGCCGAATAGGCGGCGGTGTTCAGGGTCGCGGACGCCAGGCATATCGCCCGCATCACCGGGCCGGGCGTCGTTTCCGGATGCAGGCGAAGCGGCCGGAACGCCAGCCAGTCCAGCCCCTGCCCCGCCAGCATCACCAGGAACCAGACGACCGGCCAGGCGGACGGCGCCATCAGCATGGCCGCACCGCCCAGAAACACCGCCAGACCCAGCCGTGACGCCAGGCCCTTGTGCCTGGCCGTCGCAACGGCCGCATATCCGGATATGGCCATGGCCAGCCTCGCCTCCCTTTGAGAAAGCGATGCTAGACAAACAGTGCAAACGATTGGTTTCCACCGCTTGACGGGCCGGGCGGGGTCGCGGATGGAACGAGCGTCAGGATCGAGCGTTGCCTACCGCAACGGAGCCATAATGGGGTCGGGGTGTGAAGATGAACAAATTCAGGCTTGTGCTGGTGATTTCGACCTTCGCGGCGCTGTCAGCCTGCGACGATGAGGCTTACCGTGATTCGGCCCCGCCGCCGCCGGCGGCGGAAACGGTGGTCGAAGACGCACCGACCGTGCAACCCGACGCTGACACGGCGGCCCCGCCCCCGGCGCCGACCGTGGATCACTCGCAACTGCCCCCGCCGCCACAAAGCTCGGAGGAAAGCGTGCAGCCGGAAAGCGAAACCCTGTTCTATTGAGGCCCGGCTTCGGCCCCGCAGGCGCCACATGGGCGTGTTTGAGAGCGCGGCTCGTCCGCCGAAGTCCCGGCTGATACCGGAGAGATTGCGTTTGAAATACTCGCCGACCCTGCTGTGCGCCGTGACTGCGGTCCTCGCCGCCACGACCGCCCAGGCCGAACCACGCGCCCAGGTGCGCGGCGAGATGAACGGTGAGCTCCGCCAGGCCCTGGAGCGGGCGGTGGGCGAGACGGACGCGCGCATCGAGAACCGCTTCCAGGCGCGCCGCCGGGCATCGGCGGCGGCCGAGAACGCCGAAGCCCTGTTGCGCTCCGAGGGCTATTACCAGGCGGTGATCGAGGAGGTGGTCGAGGGCGAGAGCCCGCCGCGCGCCGTCATCATCGTCACCCCCGGGCCGCGCTTCGGCCTGGAACAGCCCCGCGTGGACTGGATCGAGGCCCCGCCGGACGCGGCGACGGCGGACGACGCGCTGGCCGACATCCAGATCAAGCCGGATGCTCCGGGGCGCGCCGCCGACGTCATCGCCATGGAAGGCCGGGTCGTATCCGGCCTGGCCCGGCGCGGCTATCCGGACGCCGCAGCCGAAACGCGCCGCGTCGTGGTGGATCACGCCGTGCTGCAGGTCCAGCCGACTTATCGCATCAACGCCGGCGGCCTGGTGCGGCTGGACGGGGTGCGGCTGGAGACACGCGGCCCCACGCGCCCGGAATGGGTCGCCGGGCTGGCGCCGTGGGCCGAAGGCGACGTCTATGATCCCGACGATGTGGCCGAACTGGAGCGGCGGCTGCTTGAAACCGGGGTCTATGACGGCGTGGGCGTGGCCCTGTCGCCCCGGGACCAGACCGACGAAGCCGGGCTGCGGCCCATCATCGTCTCCCTGACCGACCGGCCGCGCCGGGTGCTTGAGGCGGGCGTCAGCTACTCCACCATCGAAGGCCCCGGCGTGGACGCCCTGTGGACCTGGCACAACCGGTTCGGTCGCGCCGACACCTTGCGGTTCCTGGCGCGCGCGGCCCAGATCGACAGCCGTCTGGGGGCCAATCTGTCCCTGCCCCACTGGCGCCGGCCCGGTCAGACCTTCAGCTTCGGCGGCGCGGCCATCCACGAGAGCACCGACGCCTATGACCGGACGGCGGTCAATTTGAACGCCGACCTGCGCCAGCGCTTCGGCGCCACGTCCTGGTACAGCTACGGCCTGGCGCTGGACGGCGGCATGTACAAGGAGACGCGCTACGATCCGGTCACCCGCGGCCCGGTGGACGTGGAGCGCGACCTGGTCATACTGACGGCGCGGGGCAGCGCCTATCTGGACCAATCCAATGATCCGCTGGATCCGCGCCGGGGCTGGCGTCTCAGCGGCTCGGTCCAGCCGACCGCCGTGACCGGCGATGATGATGTGTATTTCCTGCGCCTGGACGCCGCCGGGACGGCCTATCTGCCGTTGCAGGACGAAGGGCGCACGGTGCTGGCGGCGCGCATGCAGGTCGGTTCGCTGATCGGCGCCGACGAGTTCCTGGTCCCGTCCGACCGGCTGTTCTATTCCGGCGGCGGCGGATCGGTGCGCGGCTACGCCTATCAGGGCGTCGGGCCTCGCCTGACCGACAACACCCCGCGTGGCGGGCTGTCCCTGTTCGAGGCGTCGATCGAGGTGCGCCGCGACATCGGAGAGAGGCTGGGGGCCGTGGTCTTCCTGGACGGCGGCGCGGTGGGCTTCCAGGAAACCCCTGACCTCAGCAACATGCGCTACGGCGCCGGGTTCGGGGTGCGCTATCGCCTGCCCTTCGGCCCGATCCGCGCCGACGTGGCCTTTCCCCTGAACAAGCGTGACGGCGACGCCGACTTCCAGCTCTACATCAGCATCGGACAGGCGTTTTGACCGAGCCGACCGTCACAGAGCCGGAGACGCCGAAGGCGGAACGGAGACGCCGGACCCGCCGCCAATGGGCCATGCTGATCGCGGGCGGGATCGCCGGGGCGCTGATCGCCCTGGTCGTGCTGACGCTGGCGGTCGGCCGGTTCGCGGTGCTGTCTCCGGCGGGGCGCGACCTGGTGGTCGGGTTCGTGGCGGGCAAGAAGCTGGGCGACTACGGGGCCATCAATGTCGAGGGCCTCAGCGGCGACCTGTGGGACGACTTCACCCTGGACAGGGTCACGATCACCGATGCGGAGGGCGTGTGGCTGGAGGCCGTGAATGTGCGAGTGGACTGGAGCTGGTTGCCTCTGGCCGCCCGCCGTTTCCATGCGTCCGAGATCGAGGCCGAGCGCATCCGCCTGATCCGCCGTCCGATCGTGGAGCCGTCGGACCAACCGCCCGGCGGCGGCCTGCCCATCAGCATCAACATCGACCGCTTCGCCGCCGAGGTCCATCTGGAGGAAGGCTTCAGCCAGGAATATGGGCGCTGGGCGCTGAGCGGCGCCGCCGATGTGCCCAGGCGCGGCGCCAGGTCCGCCGAGGTGACGGCCTTCAGCCTGACGCGGCGCGGCGACTTCCTGCGGGCGGCGGCGGCGTGGGGCGATGCGCTGGACCAGCTGCGGGTCAACGCCCTGGCGCAGGAGGCGGACGGCGGCCCCCTGGCGGGCGCGCTGGGCTATTCGCCGGACGCGCCCTTCCGGGCCTACGCGCGCCTGAACGAAGACGGCGTGAACGCGCGGGTTCAGACGGGTGATTTCACGCCCCTGACCATCCAGGGCCGGTTCCAGCCCGGCGGCGGGACGCGGGTGTCCGGCCACATGGATTTCTCGGGCTCGGACCTGCTGGCGCCCTTCGTGGAGCGCATCGGCCGCACCGCCCGGTTCGGCCTGGCCACCGTGGCCGATCCGACGCGCGAGGGCCATGAGGCCATGGCCTGGAGCCTGCGCGCCGATAACTTCGTGTCGCGGGCGCAGGGCTTCATCCGCACCGCCGACCGCACGACGCCGGACGGTGTCCGCCTGACCGTGGCCACCCCGTCCCTCAGCCGCCTGACGGGCGTCGAAACGGCCGGCGCCTCGGCCTATGCGGGCGTCTTCCGGGGCGACGCATCGGCCTGGACCCTGGACGGCGCGATCAGCGTGCGCGGCCTGACCGCCGCCGGCTATCAGGCCCAGCGCCTGTCGGGCCCCCTGAACGTGAGTGTCCGGGACCAGCGCATGGGGCTGAACGGCGCGCTGGCGGTCCGGGGCGGATCGCGCGCGGGCCTGATCGGCGGCCTGCTGGGCGCCGAGCCGCGCCTGAGCTTCCAGAGCCAGAGGACGCCGGACGGCGCCTTCCTGCTTCAGACCGTGGACCTGCGCGGCCAGGGTCTGGCGGTGGAGGGATCGGGCGCGCGCGGCATGGACGGGGGCTTGCGCTTCAACGGACGGGCCGAGATCACCAACGCGGGCCTGATCCGTCCCGGCGCGCGCGGCGCCTTCGGCGGGCCGATCCGCGCGGCCCAGGCCCGGCCCGGCGCCCCCTGGGCCGTCACCTTCGACGGGCGCGGGCGGGCGCTGGCCACCGGCATGGACGAACTGGACCGGCTTCTGGGCGCCGCGCCCCGGCTTCAGGCGGCCGGAGCCTTCAACCAGGGCCGCATCGAGATCGAGCGCGCCGAACTGACCGGCGCCGCCGGACGCGCGGGCGCCCGGGGCCTGATCGAAAGCGGCGGCGCGATCCGCCTGGCGCTGGACTGGAGCGCCCAGGGGCCGTTCGGCGTGGGGCCGGTCGAGCTGGACGGCGCCATGTCCGGCGACGGCGCGATCACCGGAACCCTGTCCCAGCCGAGGGCGGACCTGACCGCCGCCTTCGCCGAGATCACGGCCGGGCCGCTGGCCCTGACCCAGGCCGACCTGATCCTGAGTTTCCGACGCGGCGCGAACGCTTCGGACGGGCGCGTCACCCTGACGGCGGACAGCAACTACGGCCCGGCCCGGGCCTCGGGCGACTTCTTCCTGGCCGACGGCGGGGTGCGGCTGTCGGGGGTGGACGTGAACGCGGGCGGCGTGGCGGCCCAGGGCGACGTGGCCCTGGTGAACGGCGCGCCCGCCTCCGCCGACCTGACCTTCACCGCGCGCCAGGGCGCGTTCCTGGCCTCGGGCGAGGCGGACGGCCGTGTGCGCCTGACCGAAGGCGCCGGACCGGAGACGGCGATCCTGGACGTCAGCGGGCGCAATGTGCGCTTCGCCGGATCGGGCTATCTGATCCGCACCTTCGACCTGGACGGCCGGGGGACGCTGAGCCGCCTGCCCTTCACCCTGAACGCCGACGTGGCGGGCGATACGCCGGTCCAGTTCGCCGGAACCGGCGTCTATTCCCGCGCAAATGACGCCCAGACCATCACCCTGTCCGGCGACGGCCGGGTGCGCGAGATCGCCTTCAGCACCCGTGCGCCCGCCGTCATCGCCCTGGCCGGAGACGGCCGGGTGGTGCGCGTGGACCTGGGCGTCGGCGGCGGGATGCTGGTGGGCGAACTGCGCCAGGACTCCGCCGCCGCCCTGATCGAGGCCAATCTGACCAGCGTGGACCTGGGCTCCCTGTCGCCGGACCTGCGCGGGCGTGTGACCGGGCGGGTGTCGCTGCGCGGCGCGGGCGAGGACCTGTCCGGCTCGGCCAATCTGACTCTGGCGGGCCTGCGCAGCGTCGACGCCGCCGAGGGCCTGGCCGTGGACGGATCGCTGGACGCCCGCCTGGCCGGGGACACGCTTCGCCTCACCGCCCGCGCGTTCGACGAAGGGGTGGTTCAGGCGGACGCGGCGCTGACCCTGCCGGTCGAGACATCGGCCGCCCCCCTGCGGCTGGCCGTTGCGCGCACCCGGCCCATGTCCGGCGAGGTGACCCTGAACGGCCAGATCCAGCCCATCTGGGACATCTTCCTGGGCGGCGAACAGCGGCTGGCGGGCCAGGTGGACGGACAGGCGTCCGTCGCCGGAACCATCAATGAGCCCCGCCTGACCGGAAGCCTGAACGTGCGTGACGGTTCGTTCCGCGACACGATTTCCGGCGTGCGGCTGGAAGCCCTGACGCTCACGTCCCGCTTCGACGGGGAATCCGCCCAGGTCCAGACCTTCACCGCCGATGACGGATCGGGCGGTTCGGTATCCGGCTCGGGCCGCATGAACCTGAGCCAGGGGTCGTCGTCCAGCTTCACCCTGAACCTGGACGGCTTCCGCCTGATCGACAACGAAATCGCCACCGCCGACGCCACCGGCCCCATCACCGTCACCCGCGGCGCGGACGGCAATATTCAGCTGATGGGCCGCCTGAACGTGAACGAAGCCGAGATCGCCGCCAACCCCATCGGCGGCAACGGCATCGTGCGCATGGACGTGATCGAGGTGAACCGCCCCGGCGGCGATCCGGTCGGCAACGAGCCGGGCGATCCCGAGGCCGAGCGGCGCGGCCCCTCCATCGGCCTGGACATCGTGCTGCGCTCGCCGAACGGGCACGTCTGGGTGCGCGGACGCGGCCTGAACGTGGAGATGAACGTCAATGCCCGGGTGCGCGGGACGCTGGCCAGCCCGCAGCTGACCGGCACGGCGCGGGTGGTGCGCGGCGACTATGATTTCGCGGGCAAGCGGTTCGTGTTCGACGAGCGGGGCGAAGTGAGCCTGTCCACTGACCCGGCCCGCATCCGCCTGGACCTGCGGGCCGTGCGCGACGACCCCGCCCTGACCGCCGAGGTGCGCGTGGGCGGCACGGCGGCCTCGCCTTCGATCACCCTCAGCTCCACGCCTCAGTTGCCGCAGGACGAAATCCTGTCCCAGGTGTTGTTCGGGCGCTCGGCGTCGCAGCTGTCGGCCTTCGAGGCGGCCCAGCTGGCGTCCGGCGTGGCGGCGCTGGCGGGCGGCGGCGGCTTCGACGTGCTGGGCAACCTGCGCCAGTTCGCCGGGCTGGACCGGCTGTCGTTCGGCGGCGACGCCTCGGCCCTGACCGTGGCGGGCGGGCGCTATCTGACCGACAACGTCTATTTCGAGGTCATCGGCGGCGGCGAGGGCGGCGGCGCCGTGCAGGTGGAATGGCAGGTCCGGCGCAACATCGCCGTCACCTCGCGCGTCGAGGGCGACGGCGACGCGCGCCTGGCCGTGCGCTGGCGCAACCAGACCCGGCAACCGGGGACCGGGCGCAGGGATCGTCGGCCGAATACGTCGGAATAACCGGTCTCGCGCACGAAAATTGCCCGGCTTGGCTTTTGCCGCCCCGTGCGGGTAGGGTCCGCCCGCATGCGGATTCACCCCCACGACCAGACGGTTCTGGACCGTGTCGCCCAGGCCGGCGACCGCATCCTGGCGCGCGCGGTCGACTGGTGCGCGGTCAACTCGGGCAGCCGCAACGCCGAGGGCCTGGCCCGGATGCTGGACCTGCTGGAGGTCGAGGCGCGCACGATGCCCGCCCTGATCGAACGGGTTCCCACCGCCCCCTCCTCCTCCGTCGGCGACGACGGCCGCGTGGTGGAGCAGGCCCATGCCGACTGCCTGAAGATCACCGCCCGTCCCGAAGCGCCGATCCAGGTCGTCCTGACCGGCCACTATGACACCGTGTTCCCGGCCGACAGCCCGTTCCAGACGGTGACGAAACGCGCCGACGGCGCCCTGAACGGCCCCGGCCTGGCCGACATGAAGGGCGGGATTTCCGTGCTGCTGGGCGCGCTGGAGGCGTTCGAGGCGCATCCGGACAAGGACCGCGTGGGCTGGACCGTCCTATTGTCCCCGGACGAGGAGATCGGCTCGCCCGCCTCGGCGCCGCTGCTGGCCGAACTGGGCGCACGCGGGCATCTGGGCCTGACCTATGAGCCGGCCCTGGCGGACGGGACCCTGGCGGGCGCGCGCAAAGGCAGCGCCAACTGGCATCTGGTCGTCACCGGCAAGGCCGCCCACGCCGGGCGCGCCTTTGACGAAGGGCGCAACGCCGTGGCCGGCGCCGCCATCATCGCCGCCGCCCTGCACGGCCTGAACGGTCAGCGTCAGGGCGTCAGCGTCAATGTGGCCAAGATTTCCGGCGGCGGCGCCCTGAACGTGGTGGCCGACAGTGCGGTGGTGCGCTTCAACGTGCGCGTCCCGGACGCCCAGTCCGCCGCCTGGATCGAACATGCGGTGAAGGACATCGCCGCCACGCCCCCGTTCGACGGCCTGAGCCTGCATCTGCACGGCGGTTTCACCCGCCCGCCCAAGCCCATGGACGCCGCCCAGACCGAGCTGTTCGAGGCGGTGCGCGCCACCGGCGCCCTGATCGGCCAGACCATCGCCTGGAAGCCGTCAGGCGGCGTGTGCGAGGGCAACAATCTTCACGCCGCAGGCCTGCCCAACATCGACACCCTGGGCGTGCTGGGCGGCGACATCCATTCCGACGACGAGTTCGCCTGGCCGGACAGCTTCGTGGAGCGCGCCCGGTTGTCGGCCCTGATCCTGTGCAAGACCGCCTCGGGCGAGATCGACGCCCAGCGCCTGAAATCCCTTCGACTGGAGACGCTTTAACGCATGCTCGTCGTCCGCCCCGCCGGGCCGTCCGATCTCGATTCCCTGCTGGAGCTGGCCATCCTGTCCGGCCCCGGTTTCACCAGCCTGCCCGAAGACGCCGACGTCCTGTCCGAGCGGCTGGACGTCAGCCGTGACAGTTTCACCGGCAAGCTCGATCCCCAGGAGCGCTGGTACACCCTGATGCTGGAGGACACGTCCACCGGCGACGTGGACGGGGTCGGCAGCGTCAAGGCGGCGGTGGGGCTGAAACGGCCGTTCTTCTCGTTGCGCATCGTCAACCACACCCAGAGCTCGCCGTCGCTGGGGATCAAACTGGATCACCAGACCCTGGTGCTGGTCAATGAATGCACCGGCTGGTCCGAGGTCGGCTCGCTGTTCCTCAAGGCCGACCGGAGAAAGGGCGGCGCCGGGCGCCTGCTGGCCCAGTCGCGCTACATGCTGATCGGCGCCGATCCCGAGCTGTTCGCCGACAATGTGCTGGCCGAGCTGCGCGGAGTGTTCACCCCCGACGGCGCCTGTCCGTTCTGGGACCATGTGGCGCACAAATTCTTTCCCATGGAGTTCGACGACGCGGACCGCATGACGGGATCGACCGACAAGCAGTTCATCGTCGACCTGGCCCCGCGCCATCCCATCTACATCGGCCTCTTGCCCGAACCGGCCCGCGCGGTGATCGGCAAGGTGCATCCTCAGGGCGTGCCCGCCATGGCCCTGCTGGAATCCGAGGGCTTCCGGCCCAACGGCCTGGTGGACATCTTCGACGGCGGCCCCACCGTGTCCTGTCGCCGCGACGACATCCGCACCGTGCGCGACGCCCGCGTCCTGAAGCTCGCCGTCACGGACGAGGTGGAGGACGAGCTGCCCGCCCTCGCCTCCACCGACGGCGTCGCCGACTTCCGCGCCGTGCGCACCCGGGTGGCCATCGACGGCGATGTCGCCCATATGAGCCGAGAAGCCGCCGACGCGCTGAAACTGAAACCCGACGCCGTCGTTCGGGTGAAGAACTGAATTCAACACCGTCATCCTCGGGCTTGTCCCGAGGACCCATCTTTCAGCCGCTCGATGGGTCCGAACCGGGTGCCGAAACCGCAGCGGATCAATGGGTCCTCGGGACAAGCCCGAGGATGACGAAGGCGAACATGTCCAAGACCCACTTCATCAACGGCCGCTGGACTTCCGGCGAAGGCGCCGCCTTCACCTCCACCGACCCGGCCACGGGCGAGGCCGTGTGGACGGGCGCAGAGGCGACCGCCGCCCAGGCCGCCGCCGCCGTGGACGCGGCCCGCGCCGCCTTCCCCGACTGGGCCGACCGGCCGCGCCAGGAGCGCATCGAAGCGGTCAAGCGCTATCAGGCCGTGCTGAAGGACCGCGCCGCCGACATGGCCGAGGCCATTTCGCGCGAAACCGGCAAGGCCCTGTGGGAGACGAAGGCCGAGCTGGGCTCCATGCAGGGCAAGGTGGACATCTCCATCCGCGCCTATGAGGAGCGCACCGGAGAGCGCGCCGCCGACACGGCCTTCGGCCGCGCCGTGCTGCGCCACCGCCCGCATGGCGTGGCGGCGGTGCTCGGCCCCTACAACTTCCCCGGCCACCTGCCCAACGGCCACATCGTCCCGGCCCTGCTGGCGGGCGACACGGTGGTGTTCAAGCCGTCCGAAGAGACGCCGCTGACGGGCCAATTGATGGCCGAGGCGCTGGAAGCCGCCGATCTGCCGCCCGGCGTGGTGAACCTGATCCAGGGCGGCCGTGACACCGGCGCGGCCCTGCTGGACCAGAAGATCGACGCCCTGATGTTCACTGGCTCGGGCGCGGCGGGCGCCCATTTCCGGCGCAAATTCGCCGACGATTCGCACGTCATCCTGGCGCTGGAGCTGGGCGGCAACAATCCGCTGGTGGTCTGGGACGCCGCCGACCCCGAGGCCGTCGCCGCCATCGTGGTCCAGTCCGCCTTCATCACCACCGGCCAGCGCTGCTCCTGCGCCCGCCGCCTGATCCTGCCTGAAGGCGCGGCGGGCGATGCGGTGATCGAGGCCGTGGCCGCCCTGACCGACCGCCTGACCTTCGGCCCCTGGAACGGCGAGGCCGAACCCTACGGCGGCCCCCTGATCTCGGCCCGCGCCGCCGAGGGCGCCCTGAAGGCCGTGGACGCGCTGATCGCCAACGGCGCCCGCGTCGTCCGCCCGTTCGCTCGCATCGACGGCCTCTCCGACGCCTTCGTCACGCCGGGCATCCTGGACATGAGCGCCGCCCGCGACATCCCCGACGAGGAGATCTTCGCTCCTGTCCTTCAGGTCTATCGCGCCGCCGATTTCGACGCCGCCGTCGCCCGCGCCAACGACACCCGCTATGGCCTCAGCGCCGGTCTGGTCAGCGACGACCCGGCCCACTGGGACCGCTTCCAGCGCCGCATCCGCGCGGGCGTCGTCAACTTCAACCGCCCCACCACCGGCGCCGCCGGCGACATGCCCTTCGGCGGCCTCGGCGCCAGCGGCAACCACCGCCCCAGCGCCTGGTACGCCGCCGACTACTGCGCCTATCCGGTCGCCAGCTTCGAGGCGGACACGGTCGGGGCCATCACCGGCGAAATCAAGGGGTTGAAGGCATGAGGCGCGAACTCTCTCCCTCCCCTTCATGGGGAGGGGGGTCGCGAAGCGACCGGGTGGGAGGGGCCGGGCAAGCGTCCCTCGGAACACTGAGGATATGTCGCCGAACCGCCCCCACCCGGCTGTCGCTGCGCGCCGGCCGCCCTCCCCATGAAGGGGAGGGAGAACAGTGAAAGCCATCGAAGCCAACGCCGACGGCCTGATCGGGCCGACGCACAGCTATGCGGGTCTCTCCCCCGGCAACCTGGCCAGCGCGCTCAACAGGGGCGAGGCGTCCAACCCGCGCGCCGCCGTGCTCCAGGGGCTTCAGAAGATGAAGTTGCTGGCCGACCTGGGCGTGCCCCAGTTCGTCCTGCCGCCCCACGAGCGCCCGCACATCCCCTTCCTGCGCTCGCTAGGCTTTTCCGGTTCGGACAAGGCGGTGCTGGAACAGGCTTGGCGCGCCGCGCCGTCCTTCGCCGCCGCCGCCTGTTCGGCCAGCTCCATGTGGGCCGCCAACGCCGCGACCGTCACCCCCAGCGCCGACACCGAGGCCCGCCGCGTCCACTTCACCCCGGCCAATCTGACCACCAATCTGCACCGGGGCCTGGAGGCGAAACAGACCGCCCGCGCCCTGCGCGCCCTGTTTCCCGACCCGGACATCTTCAAGGTCCACGACCCCCTGCCCGCCGCCCCGCACCTGTCGGACGAGGGCGCGGCCAACCACGTGCGCCTGTGCGCCGACCACGGCGAGCCGGGCGTCAATCTGCTGGTCTGGGGCCGCGAGGCGTGGGAGGCGTGGGACGGCCCCTACCCCGCCCGCCAGACGCGCGAGGCGTCCGAGGCGATCATCCGCCGCCACGGCGCCGGGCGCCCCGTCCTGGCGCGCCAGGGCAAGGCCGCCATCGCCGGCGGCACCTTCCACAACGACGTGGTGTGCGTGGGCACGCGCGAGGCGCTGCTGTTCCACGAACTGGCCTTCGAGGACACGGAGGGGACCAAGGCCGCCATCCGCCGCATGGCCGAGGGTCTGTTCGAGCCGGTGTTCCTCGAGATCTCCGACGCCGACCTGCCGCTGGCCGACGCCATCTCCAGCTATCTGTTCAACTCCATGCTGGTGACGCTGCCCGGCCGCGACCGCCTGACCCTGATCTGCCCCACCGAGACGCGCGACAACGCCCGCTCGCGCGCGGTGGCCGAGGCGCTGGTCTCCGGCAACGGCCCTATCGGCGCGGTCGAATACGTCGACGTGCGCCAGTCCATGCGCAACGGCGGCGGCCCCGCCTGCCTGCGCCTGCGGGTCGTCCTGACCGACGAGGAGTTGGACGCCGCCAACCCGGCCCAGCGCCTGACCGAGGAACTGCACGCCCGCCTCAGCATCTGGGCTACCACCTGGTATCGGGACGAACTGAAGCCCGCCGACCTGGCCGACCCGGCCCTGCTGGACGAGTCGCGCGGCGCCCTGGACGAACTCACCGAGATCCTGGACCTGGGCGGCGGCTTCTATCCATTTCAACGATAGCTAAGGAGAGCCTCAGTACATACGCCCATCAATCTCGACAAGGAACGGCTTTCCAGCCGAAAGCACAGATTTTCCAGCCGCTTCGGACGTTACCATTGTCCGTATTATAACAACTGCATTCTCAATAGATTGGAGTGGCGTTGCGCCATAAGATGACATCTTCTGAAATGAACTATCAGACCATACAATATCAGAAGCCCACGAATTCATATCAGGATCGAAGTACGGATCGCCAATGGTAATCGATAGCGATCTATATTCTCCAATGCATAAATCTAGTTCAATCATTTACACAGAGTCGCATTCCAATAAACATTGCGAAAGATGGACTGTGTTTTCTGAGTGACATAACCATGCCAGTGCGCCAGGCAAGAGAGAGCATCGAACACCAGCAACCATATACGAGGCCATGCACTGATCACGACACCACTGTCGAGTTGAAAGGCATTGCTCGTTAGTTGGAAGATCGCCGTAAGAATATGGGCATATCGCGACATATGCGACCTTCTGCACACTGCCGTTATGCGGTTTACGTTCAGCGGAAGCGGTCGGAAAGGCCGCAAATGCAAATAGCACAATTAGACTGGCGAATCGATGGACCATTTCCCCCTCCATTATTGGATCAATGAATCCATAGATTGTATTTCATAAAATTGCAACTTTAACTAAAAGCCGCCTCCCACAACTCGTTCCCCGCCAGCACGCAGAACAGCAGCGCCGCCGCGCCCAGCATGGCGTTGGACAACCAGCCGCTGCGCCATGCCTTCGGCGTCCGCTCGCTGTTCAACAGCCAGATCAGCGTCAGGGCCAGGAACGGCATGAACAGCGACCCCAGCACGCCGTAGGCCACGATCAGCCCGAACGGGCGGCCGATGAACAGCAGCAGCATCGGCGGGAAGGTCAGCCAGAACAGATAGGCGCGGAAGGCCGGGCTTTTCTGCCCGCGCGCGGCTTCGTCCCCCGCCTTGCCGCGCACATGGGCGACGAAGTCCGCGAACATCAGGCTGACCCCGTTCCACACGCCCAGCAGCGAACTGAACGAGGTGGCCCAGAAGCCGACCAGGAACAGGATCGCCACCGGCCGCCCGAAGCGGTCCTCCAGGACATTGCCGAGATCCAGCAGCCCCCGGTTCCCGCCCTGCAAGGCGATCCCCGCCGAATAGAGCAGTTCGGCCCCCACGATCAGCATGGCGATGACGAACACCCCGGTCACCGCATAGCCGACCCGGTTGTCCAGCCGCATCACCCGCATCCAGTGCGGCGTGCGCCATCCCTTCTGCCCGATCCAGTAGCCATAGGCCGCGATGGTGATGGTGCCGCCCACCCCGCCGATCAGGCCCAGGGTGTAATAAGCCGAACCCGCAGGCAGCATGGGGACCAGGCCCGACAGAAGGGCCGGAATGTTCGGCGTCACGATGACCGCCAGCCCGACCACGGTCACGAACATGATCCCGACGAAGCCGGTCATGATCTTCTCGAACGCCGCGTAGCTGTTGAACCAGGTCATGACCAGGCCGGTGACGCCCGCGATCATGGCCCACACCTTCAGGTCCACCGCCGGGAACAGCGCCGCCAGCGGCAGGGCCGTGGCCGTCATGGCCGCCGCCCCGTAGACGAAGCCCCAGATGACCACATAGACGCCGAAATAGACGCTGGCCCATTTGCCGAGACTGGACCACCCGTCGAAGATCGTCCGCCCGCCGGCCAGGCTCCACCGCCCCACCGCCTCGGCCAGGCTGATCTTCAGCACCGCGCCGATCACCGCCGCCCACAGCAGGGTGTATCCGAACAGCGACCCGGCGATCAGGGTCGCCACCAGGTCCCCGGCTCCCACCCCCGTCGCCGCCGCCACGATGCCGGGACCGATGTATTTCCAGCGGTTTCCCGGCGTGGGCTGGGTCATGGCGGGCCTCCCTGTGGCGGCGACCATCGCGCGGTTCGTCAAGCTGGACAATATTCCTTCTCCCCTCGTGGGAGAAGGTGGCCTGCGGAGCAGGTCGGATGAGGGGGCGGTTCAGCGTGCAGGCTGGCGGACATCCTGAACCGCCTTCCCCCTCACCCTGCGCGCGAAGAACGGATGCTCGTGCATCCGTGCGCGCAGCCCTCTCCTACAAGGGGAGAGGGGCGCATGAAGCCTTGACCCCGTCTCCGGCCCGTGGCCATTGCCGCCACCCATGCTGACCAGTGATTTCGATTTCGACCTGCCGGACGAGCGCATCGCCCTGCGCCCCGCCGTCCCGCGCGATTCCGCCCGGCTGATGGTGGTTCGGGACGGCCGGGTCGAGGACCGGGTCGTGCGCGATCTGGCCGATCTGCTCGAGCCCGGCGACGCCCTGGTCTTCAACGACACGCGGGTGATCCCGGCGCGGCTGGACGGAGTGCGCGAGCGCGACGGCACCAGCGTCCGTGTCGAGGCCACCCTGCATCAGCGCCTCTCGCCCGAACGGTGGAGCGCCTTCATGAAGCCGGGCAAGCGGCTGAAGCCCGGCGACCGGGTGCGCTTCGGCGCCGAGACGGACGGCGCCTGCCTGCTGGGCCGCCTGGACGCCAGCGTGATCGACAAGGGCGAGGACGGGCTGGTGACGCTGGCCTTTGACCTGTCCGGCCCCATGCTGGACGAGGCGATCCGCGACGTGGGGCACATGCCCCTGCCCCCCTACATCGCCGCCCGGCGGCCCGAGGACGACCGCGACCGCCGCGACTACCAGACCGTCTTCGCCCAGCACGATGGCTCGGTCGCCGCCCCCACGGCGGGCCTGCATTTCACACCCGAACTGCTGGCGGCGCTGACGGCGCGCGGCGTCACCACACACGCGGTCACCCTGCACGTGGGCGCGGGCACCTTCCTGCCGGTCAAGGCCGAGCGGATCGCCGAGCACCGGATGCACGCCGAAACTGGCGAGGTCTCGGCCGAAACCGCCGCCGCCCTGAACGCCGTCCATGCCTCGGGCGGCCGCATCGTCTGCGTCAGCACCACCTCCCTGCGCCTGCTGGAAAGCGCGACGGGCGAGGACGGCGTGATCCGTCCGTTCATGGGCGCCACCGCCATCTTCATCACGCCGGGCTACGCTTTTCGCGCCGCCGACGTGCTGATGACCAATTTCCACCTGCCGAGATCGACCCTGTTCATGCTGGTCTGCGCCTTCGCCGGAACCGGGACCATGAAGGCCGCCTACGCCCATGCGGTCGAAACCGGCTACCGCTTCTATTCCTACGGGGATGGGTCGCTGCTGTTTCGCCCTTGATCTTCCTTCTCCCCTCGGGGGAGAAGGTGGGCGGCGAAGCCGCTCGGATGAGGGGGATGCTGGAGACAGCCCCGATCTATCCAGACCAGAGCGAAAAGCCCCCTCAACCGTCTCGCTCCGCGAGCCACCTTCTCCCCCGAGGGGAGAAGGAAAAGGATGATCCGCCGCTTGCCCTTCCCCTTCCACATCCACGCCGCCGACGGCGCCGCCCGCGCCGGGGTGCTGAAGACCCCGCGCGGCGACATTCGCACGCCCGCCTTCATGCCCGTGGGCACCGCCGCGACGGTCAAGGCGCTGAGCGTGGATCAGGTGGCGTCCACGGGCGCGGACATCATCCTGGGCAACACCTATCACCTGATGCTGCGGCCCGGCCCGGAGCGGATGGAGCGTCTCGGCGGCCTGCACCGCTTCATGGGGTGGGACCGGCCGATCCTGACCGACTCCGGCGGGTTCCAGGTCATGAGCCTGTCGGGCATCTCCAAGGTCACCGAGGACGCCGTGACCTTCGCCAGCCACATCGACGGCTCGAAGCATGTGCTGTCGCCGGAACGCTCCATCGAGATCCAGGCCGACCGCATCGGCGCCGACATCGTCATGCAGCTTGACGAATGTGTCTCCTGGCCCGCCGAAGAGGATCGCGCCAGGAAGGCCATGGAGCTGTCCGCCCGCTGGGCCGCGCGGTCCAAGGCGGCCTTCGGCGCGCGCGAGACCCAGGCCCTGTTCGGCATCCAGCAGGGATCGACGTTCGAGTCCCTGCGCCGGGAATCGTCAGAGCGCCTGATCGAGATCGGCTTCGACGGCTACGCCATCGGGGGTCTGGCCGTCGGCGAAGGCCATCAGGCCATGTGCGAGACCCTGGACTATGCGCCCGCCATGCTGCCCGCCGACCGGCCGCGATACCTGATGGGGGTCGGCAAGCCGGTGGATCTGGTCGAGGCGGTGGCGCGGGGGGTGGACATGTTCGACTGCGTTCTGCCGACCCGGTCGGGCCGACACGGCCAGGCCTGGACCTGGGCCGGACCGCTGAACCTGAAGAACGCACGGTTCGCCGAGGACGAGACGCCGCTGGAGGCCGACGTCCCCTGCCCGGCCAGCCGCGACTATTCAAAAGCCTATCTGCATCACCTGGTGCGGGCCGACGAAATCCTGGGCCAGGTTCTGCTCAGCTGGCACAACATCGCCTTCTTCCAGCATCTGGCCGCGACCATGCGCGAGGCCATCGCCGAGG
>JAEZCL010000243.1 GCA_023433585.1 Pseudomonadota bacterium | reverse complement strand
GTGCCCGGAAATGGGCATCGTCGCGTGCGCGCCGTCAAGCCGGAAAGCAGTGGATGCCGGCTCGGCTCAGGGCAGGAGCTGGTATTCGTGCAGCTTTCTGTAGGCGCCGTCCGGCTTGGCGAGCAGTTCGGCGTGCGTGCCCTGTTCGATCGCGCGCCCGGCGTCCATCACGATGATCTTGTGGGCGCGGTGCACCGTCGACAGACGGTGGGCGATGGCGATGGTCGTGCGCCCCTCCTGCAAATTCTCCAGCGCATCGCGGAACAGCGATTCGGATTCGGCGTCGAGGGCGCTGGTCGCTTCGTCGAGCAGCAGGATCTGCGAATTGCGCAGCATCGCCCGCGCGATCGAGATGCGCTGGCGCTGGCCGCCCGAGAGCAGCACGCCGTTTTCGCCGATGGGCGTGTCGTAACCTTGCGGCAACGCCTTGATGAAGGCATGCGCGTTGGCCGCCTTCGCCGCCTCGATGACCTCCTCGTCCGTCGCCTCCTGCCGCCCCATGCGGATGTTCTGCATCACCGTCTCGTCGAACAGGAACGTGTCCTGGCTGACATAGGCGATCTTTTCGCGCAGGGAATGCAGCCTGGCGGGCTTGATGTCCTGGCCGTCGACGAGGACCTGCCCGCTGTCCGGATCGTAGAGGCGCATGATCAGGTTGAGCACGGTGGATTTGCCGCCGCCCGAGGCGCCGACCAGCGCCGTCATCTTGCCGGCGGGGAAAACGATGTCGAGATCCTTGAGGACGGGCTCCTCGTCCCGATAGGAAAAGGTCACGTGGTTGAACTTGATCTCGCCGGGGCCGTCCGCCAGCGGCTTGGCGTCGGGGGCCTCTTCGAGCTGCAGCGGCCGGTCGGCGATCTCGTACATCAGCCTGACGCCGACCATGCCCTTCTCGAGCGACACGCGCGCCCTCGCCAGCCGCTTGGCCGGCTCGTAGGCGAGCAGCAGCGCGGTGATGAAGGCCATCACCGAACCCGGCGTGTGCCCGCCCTGGACGATTAGATAGCCGCTGACCAGGATCACACCGGCGATCGCCAGACCTGCCAGCGTTTCCATGATCGGGCTGGTGATGGCCTCGAGCGCGGCGATGCTGTTTGCCCGACGCTCGACATTCGCCACGGCGTCGAACATGCGGGTGCGCATCGTGCTTTCCAGGTTGAAGGATTTCACGATACGGGCGCCGAACACGGTTTCCTGCATCACGCGCATGATCATCGAGACGGAAACCAGTTCCTTCTTCATGATGCGCCTGGTTTTCTTCAGCAGCTTGTTGACGGCGAAGATGGCGACCGGCCCGACGATGAAGGCGACGAGCGACAGCAGCGGCTGCTGGATCGCCATCACCAGCACGAGGCCGACGACGGAGAAAAGATCGCGGATGAACGAGGTGACCATTATGTCGATCACGCTGCGCGCCGCGTTGGCGCCCTGCGTCATGCGCATGATCAGGTCGGCCGACGAGTAGGAATGATAGAACTCGATGCCGTGATCCAGCATGCGGTCGTAGATCTTGCGCTGCCGGTCGGCGATGATCGCATTGCCGGCCCGGCTGAGAAACAGCGTCTGAACGTAGGTCGCGATGCCCTTGATGATGAAGATCGCGGCGACCGCGCCGGCGATCAGATAGATGCTGTCGATGTCCTTCGGGCCCGAAAACTCGTTGGCGATGTCACGCATGATCCAGGCGCTCGCCGCCGTCATCGCCGCCATGATCAGCATTGCCACGATGGCGACGCTGTAGGTTCTGGCATGCTTGCGGAACGATTCCCGCAAGAGGCGGCCAATCAGGCGTTGGTTAGCCGATGAACGGAAGAATTTGAGCAATAGAGGTGTTCCTGGTGCCGAACGTCCCGGGGCAGCCGGCGTATATAGGATCGACCTATTCAAGTCACGGCTGAAACGGATATGTGTGCCTGCCGCGGGAGCCGCGCGGCGGCGATCCGGGCCGGTCGCATTGGGCCTCAAATTCGGAAATTCCATGGTTGCAGGCCGAAACCGCATCCTTTTCGACGTGACGGACCTGGTTTCGCTGATGCTCCTGCGGGAGCACCCCAACGGCATACCGCGGGTCATCGCCCGTTGTCTTGCCGAGCTTCTCGACAGGGAGCCGGAGGTCGTTCCGGTGTTTTTCTCCAGGATAAGCCGGGCATTCTGCCGGATCGACGGCAGGCGGCTGCTGGCCCGCGATCTGGACTACCTGCGGCGGCTGAACCCCGCCGCAAGGGACAATCTGCGCCGTGCCCGCGCCTATATGGGCGTGCTTCGCTCCAGCCGCGTCGTGCCCGGGCCGGATGACACGCTGCTCCTGCCTGGCGCCGGTTGGGGTTTTCCCAAGCGCCACGGCTACTTGTTCGGAGCCCGGCCTCCGGCCTGCCGGGTCGTCTGGTTCTGCCACGATCTCATTCCGCTGCGTCATCCGGAATTCGTGATGAATCCCGGCACGTTCGGTGAAGCCTTCAGACTATGGCTCGACGCCGCGCTCGGCCGGGGGCATCGTTTCATCTGCGCCTCGCGGCATGTCGAGGCCGACCTGCGCGATTACGCCGCCTCCCAAGGCGTGCCTGTCGACGTTTCGGTGGTGCCGCTGGCGCATGAGTTCAAGCCCGTCGCAGGCCCCATGCGGGACAGTCTGTCCGGCTTGGCCGCCCGCCGGACCGTCCTCTGCGTCAGCTCGATCGGCCTGCGGAAGAACCAGATCGCGCTCGTGCGCGCTTGGGACGGGCTGAGGAAGGAGTTCGGCGACGAGCTCCCCACGCTCGTCCTTGCCGGGGAGGTCATAGAAGGCGCGGAACTGGAAGCTTTTCTGCGACGGACAGGCAATGTCGGGGGCACGGTGGAGCTTCTCGGGCCGGTCAGCGAGTCCGAACTCGCCAGGCTCTACGAATTCTGCAATTTCACCGTCTTTCCGAGCCTGGAGGAAGGCTGGGGCCTGCCGGTCGGCGAAAGCCTGTGGATGGCGAAGCCCTGCCTGAGTTCCGGCCTCTCGTCGCTGCCGGAAGTCGGCGGCGGCCATGTGACCTATTTCGA
>JAEZCL010000065.1 GCA_023433585.1 Pseudomonadota bacterium | reverse complement strand
GCTTCGGTGGTGGGGGCCTGCCGTGAGCGGGGTTGGCGGGTCAAGGAACTGGCGGTGAGTCACGCGTTTCATTCGCGGTTGATGGATCCGATGTTGGAGGAGTTCGCGTCGGTGGTGGCGGGGCTGTCGTGGCAGCCGCCGCGGGTGCCGATCGTGTCGAACGTGACGGGCTCCGTGGCGGAGCCGCTGGAGTTGGTGGATCCGGAGTACTGGGTGCGGCACGTGCGGCAGCCGGTGCGGTTCGCCGACGGGGTGGCTGCTCTGCGGGGGCAGGGGGTGGACACCTTCCTGGAGGTGGGCCCGGATGCGACGTTGACGGCGATGGTGGCGGAGATCGCCGCTGATGCCGGGGTGCGGTGTGTCGCGGTGTCGCGGCGGGACCAGTCGGAGCTCGCTGCGGTGACGGCGGCGTTGGGACGGTTGTGTGTGGCGGGGGTGCCGGTCGACTGGGCTGCCTACCACGGGCAGACCGGCGCCCGGCCGGGCGTGGTCGACCTGCCCACGTACGCCTTCGACCATCGACGTTACTGGATCAATGCCGCGACGCGGTCCTACCGTCCCCCCGCCGCCCGGCGTACCGCCGCCGACGAGGACTTCTGGCGGGCGATCGAGGCGGAGGACCTGACGACCCTCGCCGAGAGCCTGGCCGTCGACGCCGACGCCCCCCTCGCCGACGTGCTGCCGGCGCTGTCCACCTGGCGACGCCGCCGGGACGCCGAGGCGGCCCTCGACTCCTGGCGCTACCGGGTGGCCTGGCAGCCGCTCACGGACCACGCCGCCCGCGCCGAGGCGACCGACTTCCTGCTCGTCGTACCGGCCGACGCCGACGCGGCCGTGACGGACTGGGCCGCCGCCCTCGGCGCCGCCGGCGGGCGGATCGTCGAGGTCGACGCCACGTGCGACCGCAAGCGCCTCGCCCACGACCTCGCCGAGGCGTCGACCGGCCGCGACGGGGACGTGCTGCCCGTACTCTCCCTGCTGGCCCTCGACACCCGGCCGTACGCCGGAGCCGCCTCCGTGCCCACGGGCCTCGCCGGCACGGTCGCGCTCGCGCAGGCCCTCGGCGACGCCGGGATCACCGCCCGGCTTTGGATCGCCACCCGCGGCGCGGTCTCCGTCGGATCCCGTGACCGGCACGTCGACCCCGTGCAGGCCATGGCGTGGGGCTTCGGCAGCGTGCTGCGCGCCGAGCACCCGCACCGGTGGGGCGGGCTCGTCGACCTCCCCGAGCAGCCCGACCAGGGCGTCGTGCGCATGCTCCGGACGCTGATCGCCGGCACCGGCCGGGAGGACGAGATCGCCCTGCGCGGCAACGGCGGCCACGCCCGCCGGCTCGTTCGTGCGACGTACGGCGACACCGGTGCGCGCGGTTCCTGGACGCCGCGCGGCACGGTGCTGATCACCGGCGGCACCGGGGCACTCGGGGGACACGTCGCCCGCGCGCTGGCCGCCGACGGAGCCGAACACCTCCTCCTGGTCAGCCGGCGGGGTGGCGAGGCGCCCGGCGCGACCGCCCTCGCCGAGGAACTCGCCGGGCTCGGCACCCGGGTCACCCTCGCGTCCTGCGACGTGGCCGACCGGGCCGCGCTCGCGACGCTGCTCGACTCGATCCCCGCCGAGCTTCCGCTGAACGCGGTCGTGCACACCGCCGCCGCCCTCGACGACAACGTCGTCGACGCCGTGAGTGTCGACCAGCTGGCCACCGCCCTGCGGGCGAAGGTCGACGCCGCGCGCAACCTGGACGAGCTGACCCGGGGCAGCGACCTCTCCGCCTTCGTCCTCTTCTCCTCCCTCGCCGGCCTCATGGGCGCCGCCGGCCAGGCAACGTATGCGCCGGGCAACGCGTTCCTCGACGCCCTGGCGCAGCGCCGCCGCGCCGAGGGGCTGCCGGCGACCTCGCTCGCCTGGGGCCTGTGGGCCGACGGCGGGGTGAGCGCGGGCGACTTCGAACAGCGGCTCAGCCGTACCGGTTTCGGCGCGATGGCGCCGGAGACAGCCGTGCGCGCCTTCAGCCGGGCGCTGGACCGCGACGAGACGTACCTCGTCGTGGCCGACATCGACTGGGCCCGGGTGGCCGCCACCGGTCCTCGCCGCGCCCACCCGCTGGTCCGCGACCTGCTGGCCGAGGCCGGCGCGGCGGTGCCCGCCGACGCCCCAGTGCCGGCGGCCGACCTGCGCCTGCGCCTGTCGGGAATGCCCGGCGCGGAGCAGTTGCGCGTCCTCGGTGAGCTGGTACGCGCCGAGGTCGCCGCCGTGCTCGGCCACGAGTCCGTCGGGCGGGTGGCGCCGGACCGGGCGTTCCAGGATCTCGGCTTCACCTCGCTGGCAGCTGTCGAGCTGCGCAACCGGCTCGACGCGGCGACCGGCCTCGCGCTGCCGACCACGCTCGCCTTCGACTACCCGAACTCGGCGGCTCTGGCCGGCCACATCCACGCCGAGCTGCTCGGCGGGCAGGCGCTGCCCGTCCCCGCCGCCACCGGCCCCGTCGTGGGCGACGACCCGATCGTCATCGTCGGCATGGGCTGCCGTTTGCCGGCCGGAGCCGAGTCCCCGGAGGGGCTCTGGGACCTGCTGACGGCCGGTGCCGACGCGATGTCGGACTTCCCGGCCAACCGGCACTGGGACCTGGAGTCGCTGACCGGCACCGACTCCTACGTCTCGCGCGGGGCCTTCCTGGCCGACGCGGGCGGCTTCGACGCGGAGTTCTTCGGCATCTCGCCGCGGGAGGCGCTCGCCATGGACCCGCAGCAGCGGCTGCTGCTGGAGGTCTCCTGGGAGGCGTTCGAAGACGCCCGGATCGAACCCCTCGCGCTGCGCGGCAGCCGCGTCGGGGTGTTCGCCGGCACCAACGGCCAGGACTACGAGACCGTCGTACGCGAGGCCGGTGAGTCGCTCGCCGGGTACGGCGCGACGGGTGCCTCCGCGAGCGTGTTGTCGGGTCGTGTGGCGTACTCGTTCGGTTTCGAGGGTCCGGCGGTGACTGTGGACACGGCGTGTTCGTCGTCGCTTGTGGCGTTGCACCTGGCGGCGCAGGCGCTGCGGTCCGGCGAGTGCGACCTCGCGCTGGCCGGCGGCGTCACGGTGATGTCCACCCCGGGCGCCTTCATCGAGTTCTCCCGCCAGGGTGGGCTGTCGGCGGACGGCCGCTGCAAGGCCTTCGCCGAGTCTGCGGACGGCACCGCGTGGGGCGAGGGTGTCGGGGTGCTCGTGGTGCAGCGGCTGTCGGATGCGCTACGTGACGGGCGTCGGGTTCTGGCGGTGGTGCGGGGTTCGGCGGTGAATCAGGACGGTGCGTCGAACGGTTTGACGGCGCCGAATGGTCCGTCGCAGCAGCGGGTGATCCGGCAGGCCCTCGCGAGTGCGGGGCTGGGCGTGGGAGATGTGGATGTGGTGGAGGCGCACGGTACGGGCACGACGTTGGGTGATCCGATCGAGGCGCAGGCGTTGTTGGCGACGTATGGGCAGGGTCGGGATGTGCCGTTGTTGTTGGGGTCGGTGAAGTCGAACATCGGTCATACGCAGGCCGCCGCGGGGGTGGCGGGGGTCATCAAGATGGTCTTGGCGATGCGGCATGGTGTGGTGCCGGCGTCGCTGCACGTGGACGCCCCCTCGTCGCATGTGGATTGGTCGTCGGGTGCGGTGGAGTTGGTGACCCAGGCGCGCGAGTGGCCGGGTGCGGGCCGCGCACGCAGGGCTGCCGTGGCGTCGTGCGGGATCTCCGGCACGAACGCGCACGTGATCATCGAACAGGCGGAGCCGGAGCGCGCCGCGGCGTCTGCCGTGCCCGTCGGGGTGCCGGTGCCGTGGGTGCTGT
>JAEZCL010000022.1 GCA_023433585.1 Pseudomonadota bacterium | reverse complement strand
GCGAACACCTCGTGGCCACTCACCACCACGTTCGCCGTCGTGAGCTCGTCGTACGGGTACTTCGTGACCTCGGTCGCGTCGATGCAGTAGGCTCCGCCACCGCCCGCACGGGACGTTCCGACCGTTCCTTGGGGGCACCGGCACTCCTGTATGCTCCGGCACCCTCCCGGAGTCGCCTCGGCGGATTCCCTCGAAACTACGATGGTCGCGTTCTGCAAGCGTGTCAGCCTCAGCTCTTCGTTCCAGCGGTTCATCACGGCGGTGATCCTCTTCGCCGGCGTCCTCGTCGGCGCGGAGACGTACCCCGACTTCCACGCGAAGTACCACGGGCCGCTCCACCTGCTCGATCAGCTGGTCCTCGCGATCTTCACGGCTGAGATCGTCATCAAGCTGATCGCCGAAGGCGGCAAGCCGTGGCGCTTCTTCAAGGACGCGTGGAACTGCTTCGACTTCGTCGTCGTTGCGGCCTCCTTCGTTCCGTTCGGCGGCGGGCAGGCGCTCGTCGTGCTCCGGCTCGTCCGCTTGCTTCGTGTGCTCCGCCTCGTGCGCGCGTTGCCGAAGCTGCAGCTGCTCGTCTCGGCGCTGCTCAAGAGCATCCCGAGCATGGGGTACGTCTCCGTCCTGCTCTTCCTCCTCTTCTACGTCTACGGGGTCGCGGCCGTCTTCCTGTTCGGGAAGAACGATCCGATCCACTTCGCGAACCTTCAGCTGTCGCTCCTCACCCTCTTCCGCGTCGTCACGCTCGAGGGCTGGACCGAGCTCATGTACATCCAGATGTACGGGTGCGCGGGGCACGGCTACGACGGCAAGGAGGCGCTCTGCATGCACTCGGAGGCGCATCCGATCCTCGGCGCGTTCTTCTTCGTCTCCTTCGTGCTCGTGGGCACGATGATCATCCTCAACCTGTTCATCGGCGTCATCATGAACGGCATGACCGAGGCGCAAGAGGACGCCGAGAAGGAGAGGGCGGATGCAGCTCGGAAGGAGCTCGGTGAGGCCGCCCCGACCCTCGACGAGGAGATCGCGACGATCTCCGAGCAGCTCGCGGTGCTGCAGAAGGCGCTCCAGGAGACGCAGCGTCGCGCCCGGGCCGCGGAATCGGCGAAGCGAGCAGCGGGTGAGCGCGACGGCGCGATGGCCGCAGAGTGAGCGTCGACCGTCCCCATCTCCGCGAGGCGCGAACCCGATCAGCGAGGGCGATCGCGGAGAAGAACGGCTCGTCACACGCGCGTGGCTGACGCGTGCTACGCGGAGCAAACGAGCCCATCGAAGCCCCGTATTTCAGTCGGCGACGACGCTCGGCGGCCTCACGACGTAGGGAGCCTCGAGATCGCGATAGGAGCCCGACTGCTCGCGCGCTGCCTGGCGCCGACGATCACCCGCCCGGCGTCTCGTCCTCCGCGGACACGACGGGCTCCGGACGGGACCGGCGGCGCCGGCGGAGGCCTGCGAGGACGAGCACGCCGAGCACGCTTGCCGCTGGCGAGATCGCCGGCAGGTCGCGTGCTTCCGGCGGCGCACGGCGTGCACGTGTGATTCGAGACGTGCTCGTTCACGGCGCAGACGGTGTTCTCGCACGCCGTGTTCGCGCCGGTCGCGAGGTCGCCCGCCGGCCGCGTGCCTCCTGGCGCGCAGTCGACGCAGGCGTGGTTCGAGACGTACTGGTTCACGGCGCAGACCGTGTCCGCGCAGGTGGTGTCGAGCCCCGTCGCGAGATCGCCCGCGGGTCGCGCGCTGCCCGGCGCGCAGGCGACACAGGTGTTGTTCGCGACGTGCTCGTTGGCGGCGCAGACGGTGCTCGCGCAAGTGGTGTTCGCGCCGGTGGCGAGATCGCCTGCGGGTCGCGTGCTGCCCGGTGCGCAGTCGACGCAGGCGTGGCTCGAGACGTATTGGTTCGCCGCGCATGCGATCGCGGTGCAGGTCGTGTCGGCGCCGCTGGCGGGATCGCCTGCGGGTCGCGTGCTGCCCGGTGCGCAGTCGACGCAGGCGTGGTTCGAGACGTACTGGTTTTCCGTGCACACGGTCGCGGAGCAAGGGTTCAGGGGCGTCGCCGAGTTGCGCGGGGCAGGCGTGGCGACCTCGAAGTCGGCGCCGTTGTCGCCCGTGTCGATGCAGCCGCCGCCTTTGCGGAAGGCGGCCATGGAGGCGCTCGTATTCGGAGACGTCGTCCCCTCGGCCTGGAGGGCATTGTCGCCATAGCCGAGGAAGTCGATCCAGTCATTGGGGGAACACAGATTGTTGGTGATTCCGCAACCGCTCAGGGGCGAGTCGGAGAACACGAGCGCGACCTTGGCGGACGATGCCTGAGCCAGGGATAGCGAACCAATGTCGTCCGGCGTTGGCAGGTCGAAGCCGGTTCCGTCGGCTCTGCCGGCGGCGAGCTGTACGAGGAAGTACTGCCCGGGCTGGAGCTCGAAGTCGGGGAGGGCGTGCACCCTGTCGGTCGTGAAATCGCTGCTCGGCTGTCCGTACTGGATCGTCTTGCCTGCGAGACGCGAACGCCCACACGTTGTCTGGAGTCGTCGCCCAGATCCTGGAGAACGTGATGCTCGGCGG
>JAEZCL010000316.1 GCA_023433585.1 Pseudomonadota bacterium | reverse complement strand
CTTCTGCTCCATGTGCGGCCCCAAATTCTGCAGCATGAAGATCAGCCACGACATCCGCGACGCCGCGGCGGCGCAGAACGACGCGGGCGGGAGCTTGACGGAGGCGGAGAAGGGGATGGCCGAGATGGCGGAGAGGTTCAGGGCCGGGGGCGGGGAGATTGAGGTGAAGGTTTGAGGGTTGCTTAAAACAGAGTTGAGCGTCTTGTGATCACTGTTTCAATTGGCCGCCCGTCGAGGACAAAATTCGGGATGTTTAGGGGGGCGAGCGACCTAAAGCTCTCCTCGTCCCGCTCAGAAATTTCCTCCCGGAGTTCCATCAGAAGCCGTCCCAATACGTTCATTCCGACCAACGAATTGTCGTCGGCAGGGACTGCTCCCCAGAAACCATCCCTCCGCGATTGCTCGACGATGGCTCGATTGCCAGTCGCCTTAAGGAGGTCCGAGAACTCACGATAGTGGAATGCGAGCTTCGCCCTTAGAGACCACCTCATGATGGGAACCCGCACTATGTCCCAATCGTCCCGCGTAAACTCCCGGAATGGCTTACCGCGCATCTTTGCGGTCATTGGGCTAGCTTCAACTAGGATCGCTCTCTGTACGTCGGGGCGATCAGGGAATCGGCATGCCTGATAGAGGGCCTCGGCCGTAGCAATCCGAATGCCGTTTATCCGAAGAGGGTAGCCACCTGCCATGTTAGAAAGCCCACCAAACGCCTCCTTCGTCTTGAGAAAGACGACTGCGTCGCGGCGTTCGTAACGACGCTCTCGGGAGCCAGAGTCCATGTCGTAGTGGGCAAGGTTCATTGCACTAGCCGTATGTCTTTCGTGGAACCAAGGGTCGCCATTTACTGAAGGGGTGGGAGCGTCCAGCCGATGGATCACCCCACCATAGCGCTAGTGGAGCGTTATTTGGGCAGTTTCTGTAGGTTACGATGGTCGATCCAAATCCAACTCCGAACGGACTATAACCCAGAGGCCGGAGGTTTGATGCGGGGTTTGCGCTGAACGATCTAATTAGCATTCCAGCCTCAAGCAGCGCGACTTCAAGCAGTAGTCTTGCCTCTTCAGACGAGAATGGGTTCTTGGTCCCGCCGGGCCGGCGCGGCTCGAATGGGAACCGACCTGCGGCATATTCAGTGGCGCTCTCTGGAAGATATACAGGCCAAAGAATTTCGGCCGCATCTCGATAAGCTTTACGGTTTTCAATCTGAACAAGACGCCAAATGGCAAACTTAATGTCTTTGCCAGCGTCGGCAGCGGCCTTTTTGAGCCGGCTTTCGAGTTGCCATGAGCCAGTGTGCAGAGCGAGTACGATTATGTGGACTCTTGCGACGTTCGGCGCGTCCGTTTTTATCCACGCGTCAAGGTCGTTGCCGGTTCGATTGCCCGTGAAAATTACATCGTCGATGTAGATGAATACGTTAGACTTAGGCTGTCCCTGCGAGAGCCCATAACGGGCCTCCATTAGCGTTTTGAACAGGGCGAGCATTTCCGTCTGACTATGGCCGTTCTGTTGGATATCCAACAGATTGGCCTGATGCCAAAACAGCCCCGCGTTCGCTCCAGACAATGCTGCATTCGTGAGAAGGCCGTCAAGAAACTGTACGGCGGTCTCCCGGCTGAAGTAGGTGGCATTGAGGACGTGATTGAGTTCGGACAGCAGCCCAGCCCGATACTCCTCCGGAAACTGGTAGGCCCACCTCAAGACATGATCGGCATCGGGTGCCGGAATCTCGCCTGCTCGATAGCCCGACAGCTTTGACGCCAGAGATTCAGCTTGCTGTTCATTAGGCATTTTGCACCCCCATCGGTATCCCGGGATGATGACAACCGAGGCGGGAAGGCCACAAGAGGAAAAGTGGAACTGGGAACAATCCGGTCTCGACGTTAGCGTCAGCCCATGCTCACCCTCGTCCTCCTCGCCGAGCCGAACGGCGCCGGGAAGACCACCTTCATCAACCAGTTCCTGCGGGAGCGGGCGGAGGCGTTTCGGTTCGTCAATCCTGACGAGGTGGCGCGGGGCCTGATCGGGTCCGGGCGTGATCTGGCGGCCGGGCGGCTGGTGCTGGCGCGGCTGGACGAACTGATCGCCGCCCGCGCCGACATCGTGCTGGAAACGACGCTGGCCACGCGCACCCACGCCCGCCGCGTCCACACCTGCCGCGCCGCCGGATACCGCGTCGAACTGGTCTATCTGCGCCTGCCGTCGGCGGACGCCTCCATCGCCCGCGTCGCGCGCCGGGTCGCCGAGGGCGGCCACGGCATTCCCGAGGCCACGCTGCGGCGCCGCTTCGCGCTCAGCCTCGACTATCTGGAGACGACCTACAAACCCCTAGCGGACGCCTGGAAAATCTATGCGAGTGGCGGCGACGAGCTCGAACTGCTAGATTGGGGACCGCGAGAACAAGATGCTGTTCGACCACGAAACCGTTCTCAAGGCAGGCCGCCGCGCCGCCTGGGTGGCCAAACACGGCACGCGCGAGGAGAAATCCGGCAAATTCCTGCCGCCGCCCGGCTGGAAGGGCCAACTGGTCACCGCCGACGACGGCCAGCCCCCGAGGAAGCGCGGCAAGGCCGCCTGACGGCTCCTTCTCCCCTCGGGGGAGAAGGTGGGCGGCGGAGCCGCTCGGCTGAGGGGGCTGTTCGACGCGAGCTCGCCGGCGGCCAGTGCGGATCAGGCTTCCCCCTCATCCGTCTCGCTGCGCGAGCCACCTTCTCCCCCGAGGGGATCAGGCTTCACCCGCCATCTTCCTCAGCGCCTCTTCAAACACCCCTGCCGGTTGCCCACCGCTGATCAGCCACTTCCCCTCGACCACCACGGCCGGGACGCTGCTGATCCCCCGTCCGCGCCACAGGGCCTGGTCGGCGCGGACGGCGTCGGCGTAGCGGCCGGAGGACAGGACCTCGGCGGCCTCGGCGGGGTTCAGGCCCGCGCTTTCCGCCGCCGCCGTCAGGACGGCCGCGTCGGTCAAGTCGCGGTTGTCGGTGAAATGGGCCGCGAACAGGGCGCGTTTCAGGGCCGCCTGGCCCTCGCCGCCCGCCACTTCGCCCGCCCAATGCAGCAGGCGGTGGGCGTCGAAGGTGTTCCAGATGCGGCTGTCCGGCCCCATCCGCATGTCGAAGCCCACCTCCGCCGCCCGCGCGCGGATCATCTCGCGGTTCTGCGCCGACTGCTGGAGCGTCGAGCCGTATTTGCGGCCGATGTGTTCGGTGATGTTTTCGCCCTCCGGCGCCATGTCGGGGTTCAGCTCGAACGGCTGAAACCGCACCTGCGCCTCTATCCCCTCGGCCTTCAGCGTCTCCAGCGCCTGGGTCAGCCCGCCCAGCCCCACCGCGCACCAGGGGCAGACCACGTCCGAGACGAAATCGATGTGCAGGGTCCTGGTCATGACGACGTCTCCAAATGAAGCATCACCGTCATATGGGCGCCCGCCCGCGCCTCACCAGTCCGGGGCGCGCCAGGCGATCTCGCCGTCCAGCACGGTCATCAGGGCGCGGCCCTCGGGGATCCGTTCGGCGGAGACGGTCATCAGGTCGATGTCGAAGACGGTGAAATCGGCGCGCTTGCCGACCTCGATGGTTCCCAGTTCGTCCTCGCGGAACGAGGCGTGGGCCGGGCCGAGGGTGAACATGCGAAGGGCGTCCGACCGGTCCACCGCCTGGTCGGGGCGCCAATCCGGGCCCTGGAAGCCCGAGAGGTCGCGCCGGGCCACCGCGGCGTAGAACTCGATCAGCGGGTCGCCCCGCTCCACCGGCGCGTCCGATCCGCCGACCACCGTGACGCCCGCGTCCATCAGGGCGCGCCAGGCGTAGGCGCCGTCCAGCCGGTCGTCGCCCAGGCGCGCCGGGGCGAAATGCAGGTCGCCGATGGCGTGGCTGGGCTGCATGGAGGCGATGACGGGAATGTCGTGGAACCGCGCGAAGTCGGCCGGGCGCAGCACCTGGGCGTGCTCGATGCGCCAGCGGGGGTCTGCGCCGGGCCCGGCCTCGGCCAGCACCTCGGCGTACCAGTCCAGCACCTGGGCATTTCCGCGATCGCCGATGGCGTGGGTGGTGATCTGGACGCCGTTGGCCAGGGCGGCGCGATAGAGCGGCAGGGCGTCCTCGCCGGTCATCTGCATCAGGCCGGTGGTGTGGGGCGCGTCGGCGTAGGGCTCGAACAGCGCCGCCCCGCGCGAGCCCAGCGCCCCGTCGGCGTAGAGCTTGACCGCCCGGGTAATGACGCGCCCGTCGGCCGCCGCGCGCGGGCCGGAGACGAACAGGGCCTCGGCCCCCTCCGGCGTGATGGAATTATAGACCCGCAGGGGCGCCTGGCCCGCCTCGGCCATGGCCTCCATCAGAGGCACGTCCTCGATGGGCACGCTCATGGAATGGACGCCGGTCCAGCCATAACGGGCATAGACGGCGAACCCCGCCTCATAGGCCTGGCGACGAAAATCAGGCGTGTCGGCGGGACGCAGGTCCGAAACCAGGTCCATGGCCGCGTCGATCAGCAGGCCGTTGGGTTCGCCGTCCGGCCCCTTCAGGATGTCGCCGCCGAAGGGCGCCTCGGTCCCGGCGTCGACCCCGGCGGCCTCAAGGGCAGGCGTCGAGGCGGCCAGGGCGTGGCCGTCCGCGCGGCCCAGCAGCACGACCCGCCCCGGCGCGGCGGCGTCCAGGTCGCCGCGCTCCAGCATCCGGCCCTCAGGCCAGTGAGTCTCGATCCAGCCGCGCCCGGTGATCGGCCCGTCCGGATGCGCCCTGGCCCAGTCCGACAGGCGCGCCATGGCCTCGGCGATGGAGGCTGATCCCTCGAGATTCAGGGTCAGTTCGCGCGCGCCGATGCCCGACAGGTGCGCGTGGGCGTCGGTGAAGCCGGGATAGAGAGCGGCGCCCCTAAGGTCGATGACGGGCGTCTCGGGTCCGATCTCCGGCGCGCCCGAACGATCCCCCGCCCAGGCGATACGCCCGTCCCGCACGATCACCACCTCGGCTGTGGGTGCGCTCTCCACGCCCGTATGGATCGGCCCGCCGTGGATCATCATGTCCTGGGCCAGGGCGGCGGCCGGAAGCATCAGCGCCGTGGCGGCGACAAGGCGGATCAGGGCGTGTCTCATGGGGGGGGGCTCCCGGCGGTTTCGGGACACAGGGGAGCCGCCCCCGCCGTTGGCGTCAAGCGCGCCCTGCGCCATACTGATGCGATGAAGCTGTTCACCATCGGCTATGAACATACGACCCAGCCGGACGTGATCGACCGGTTGAAGGCGGCGGGCGTGCGGCGGTTGGCCGACGTGCGGGCGGTGGCGTCGTCGCGCAAGGCGGGCTTCTCCAAGACCGTGCTGGCCGAAAGCCTGAAAGCCGCCGGAATCGACTATGTGCAGCTGCGCGAACTGGGCACGCCCAAGGCGGGGCGCCAGGCCGTGCGCCACGGCCACGCCGAGCAGATGCGCGAAATCTACGCCGCCCACATGGCGGAGCCGGAAAGCGAGGCGGCGTTTCAGCGGCTGAGGGCGCTGGCGCGCGAAACGCCCACGGCCCTGCTCTGCTACGAGGCCGACCACAAGGACTGCCATCGCTCCATCCTGTCCGAACGGCTGGCGCGCGAGGACGGATTCGAGGTGGTGAACCTCTGAGGTTCGGATGGAGGCCTCGCACGTCCGGCCAGGCTTCGCCCCTACGCTTTCTTCACGAACTCGGCGCGCAGAACCAGGCCCTTGATGCCGGGGTGGCGGCAGTCGATCTCCTGGGCGTCGCCGGTCAGACGGATGGACTTGATGACCGTGCCGCGCTTCAGGGTCTGGCCGGCGCCCTTGACCGTCAGGTCCTTGATGAGGACCACGCTGTCGCCGTCGGCCAGCAGATTGCCCAGGGAATCGCGCACCTCGACGGCGCCGGCTTCGGCCTTCTTCTTCGCCGCAGCCTCGGGGCTCAGCCACTCGCCCGTGGCTTCGTCATAGATGTATTCGTCGTCGGCCATGGTCGGCTCCCCTGAATGGATCAAGGGCCCCGCGCCGGATGACGCGGGGCCCTGATGTGTCGTTCGTCCTCGTCCGTCCGTCAGGCGGCGGAAAGCTCGGCGGCTTCCTCGGCCAGGATGGTCAGGCCCTGGGCGTTGACGTCGGCGAAGCCGCCCTTGACCTCGAACCGACGCACCGCGCCGCCGTCGAAGACCGTGACCGGGCCTTCGCGCAGGGCGGTCATGAAGGGGGCGTGCTCGGACAGGACGCCGAAGTCGCCCTCCACGCCCGGCGCGTCCACCTGGTCCACAAGGCCGGAGAAGACCTCGCGCTCAGGAGACACCAGAGAGAAGTGCAGCTTACCGGCCATGTCAGGCGGCTTCCGCGGCCAGCTTCTGGGCCTTCTCGACGGCTTCCTCGATGGAGCCGACCATGTAGAAGGCCGCTTCGGGCAGGTGGTCGTATTCGCCGTCCACGATGGCCTTGAAGCTGCGGATGGTGTCGGCCAGCTCGACGAACTTGCCCGGCGCGTTGGTGAACTGCTCGGCCACGAAGAACGGCTGCGACAGGAAGCGCTGGATCTTGCGGGCGCGGGCCACGACCAGCTTGTCGTCTTCGCTGAGCTCATCCATGCCCAGGATGGCGATGATGTCCTTCAGGGACTTGTACTGCTGCAGCACTTCCTGGACCGAACGGGCGACCTGGTAGTGCTCCTCGCCGATCACCAGCGGGTCCATGATCCGGCTGGTGGAGTCCAGCGGGTCCACGGCCGGGAAGATGGCCTGGGCGGCGATGTCGCGGCTCAGCACGGTCGTCGCGTCCAGGTGGGCGAACGAGGCGGCGGGCGCCGGGTCGGTCAGGTCGTCGGCGGGCACGTAGATGGCCTGGACCGAGGTGATCGAGCCCTTCTTGGTGGAGGTGATGCGCTCCTGCAGGTTGCCCATCTCGGTGGCCAGGGTCGGCTGATAGCCCACGGCCGAGGGGATACGGCCCAGAAGCGCGGACACTTCCGAACCCGCCTGGGTGAAGCGGAAGATGTTGTCGACGAACAGCAGAACGTCCTTGCCTTCTTCGTCGCGGAAATATTCGGCCTGGGCCAGGCCGGTCAGGGCGACGCGGGCGCGGGCGCCGGGCGGCTCGTTCATCTGGCCGTAGACCAGGGCGCACTTGGAGCCTTCGGTCGAGCCGTTGTTCTTGGCCGGGTCCACGTTGACGTTGGACTCGATCATCTCGTGATACAGGTCGTTGCCCTCGCGGGTGCGCTCACCCACCCCGGCCAGGACGGAATAGCCGCCGTAGGCCTTGGCGATGTTGTTGATGAGCTCCTGCATGGTCACGGTCTTGCCCACGCCGGCGCCGCCGAACAGGCCGATCTTGCCGCCCTTGGTGTAGGGGCAGAGCAGGTCGATCACCTTGATGCCGGTGACCAGGATCTCGGAGGAGGTCGACTGCTCCTCGAAGCTGGGCGCCTCGCGGTGGATCGGGCGGAATTCCGTGGTCTTGATCGGGCCCGCCTCGTCGATGGGGTCGCCCACCACGTTCATGATGCGGCCCAGGGCGCCGGGGCCGACCGGGGTCATGATCGAGGCGCCGGTGTCGGTCACCGGCTGGCCGCGGGTCAGGCCCTCGGTGGTGTCCATGGCGATGGTGCGGACCATGTTCTCGCCCAGGTGCTGGGCGACCTCGAGCACCAGGCGGAAGGGCTCGCCCGTCTTCTGGTCGACGTTCTGGGTCTCCAGGGCGTTCAGGATCGCCGGCAGGGCGCCGGTGAACTCGACGTCCACCACGGCGCCGATGACCTGGGAGATGCGGCCGCTGGCGCCTGAGACGGCGACCTTGGGCGCGGCCGTCTTCCTGGCGGCGGGCTTCTTGGCGGCGGGGGCCTTCTTGGCGGCGGCTTTCTTGGGGGCGATGGTGTCGGTCATATCGGTGCTGTCCGTATGGAAATCGTGATGCGTCAGATCAGAGGGCTTCGGCGCCGGAGATGATCTCGATCAGCTCCTTGGTGATCTGCGCCTGGCGGGAGCGGTTGTACTGCAGGGTCAGGGCGTTGATGAGGTCGCCCGCGTTGCGGGTGGCGGAGTCCATGGCGCTCATCTGGGCGCCGTAGAAACCGGCCTGGTTCTCGTACATGGCCGCCAGGATCTGGGTGGTCATGTTGCGCGGCAGGAGGGTTTCGAGAATCTCCTCCTCCGAGGGCTCGTAATCATAGACCGCGCCGTTCAGGTCCAGGGACTCGGCGCCCTCCTCGACCTCGGCCGGGGCCAGGCTCCTGGCGGTCGGAACCTGCGAGATCACCGACTTGAAGCGACTGTAGAACAGGGTGACCACATCGGCGCGGCCTTCCTCGAACTCGGTCGCCACCAGTTCGGCGATGGGCTGGGCCGAGTGCAGGCCGACGGTCTTGTGCTCGCTCAGCTCGAAGGTCTGGATCAGGCGGTCGGCGAAGTTGCGGCGCAGCTGGTCGCGGGACTTGCGGCCGACGGCGATGATCCGCACGTCCTTGCCTTCATCCAGCAGGGCGCGGATGCGCTCGCGTGCGGCGCGCACGACGTTGGTCGAGAACCCGCCCGCCAGGCCCTTGTCGGCCGTGGCCACCACGATCAGGTGACGCTGGTCCGAGCCGGTCCCCGCCAGGAGTTTCGGCGCATCGTCGCCAGACACCCCTTGGGCAAGGTTGGCGATGACCGAGGCCATCTTTTCGGCGTAGGGCCGCGCGGCCACGGCCTGGTCCTGGGCGCGCTTCAGCTTGGCCGCCGCGACCATCTGCATGGCCTTCGTGATCTTCTGCGTGGCCTTCACGCTTCCGATCCGATTGCGCATTTCCTTGAGGCTGGCCATCCGGCGTTCCTCTAGCTCCTAAAAGGTCGGCCGATCAGGCGAAGGTCTTGGTGAAGGCTTCCAGGGCCGACTTCAGTTCGGCCTCCAGCTCGGGCGTCAGCGTCTTCTTGGCGCGGATGCCCTCCAGAAGCGAGGCATGGTTCGAGTGGATGCGGGCCAGAAGCTCGCGCTCGAAGCGCCGCACGTCCGAGACGGCCAGCTTGTCCAGGTAGCCGCGCGTGCCGGCATAGATGGACACCACCTGCTCCTCGACCGACAGCGGCGAATACTGCGGCTGCTTCAAGAGTTCGGTCAGGCGCTCGCCGCGCGCCAGCTGCCGCTGGGTGGTCACGTCCAGGTCCGAGCCGAACTTGGCGAAGGCGGCCATTTCCCGATACTGCGCCAGCTCGCCCTTGATGGAGCCGGCGACCTGCTTCATGGCCTTGATCTGGGCCGAAGAGCCCACGCGCGACACCGAGATGCCGACGTTCACGGCCGGGCGGATGCCCTGGTTGAACAGGTCCGATTCCAGGAAGATCTGACCGTCGGTGATGGAGATGACGTTGGTCGGGATATAGGCCGACACGTCGTTGGCCTGCGTCTCGATGATCGGCAGGGCGGTCAGCGAACCCGAACCATAGTCTCCGTTCAGCTTGGCCGCGCGTTCCAGCAGGCGGCTGTGCAGATAGAACACGTCGCCCGGATAGGCTTCGCGGCCCGGCGGACGGCGCAGCAGCAGCGACATCTGGCGATAGGCCACCGCCTGCTTGGACAGGTCGTCATAGACGATCAGGGCATGCATGCCGTTGTCGCGGAACCACTCGCCCATGGCGCAGCCCGAGAACGGAGCCAGGAACTGCAGCGGCGCGGGCTCGGACGCGGTGGCGGCCACAACGATGGTGTAGTCCAGGGCGCCGGATTCCTCGAGGGTCTTGACGATCTGGGCCACCGTCGAGCGCTTCTGGCCGATGGCGACGTAGATGCAGTAGAGCTTGGCCGACTCGTCGCCAGAAGCGTCTCCTGCGGCGTTGACCGCCTTCTGGTTCAGGATGGTGTCGACGGCCACGGCGGTCTTGCCCACCTGGCGGTCGCCGATGATGAGCTCGCGCTGGCCGCGGCCGATCGGGATCAGGGTGTCGATGGCCTTGAGGCCGGTCTGCATCGGCTCATGCACCGACTTCCTGGGGATGATGCCCGGCGCCTTGACGTCCACGCGGCGGCGCTCGGCGGCGCCCTTGATGGGGCCCTTGCCGTCGATCGGCTCGCCCAGCGGGTTCACGACGCGGCCCAAGAGCGCCTTGCCCACCGGCACGTCCACGATCTCGCCCAGGCGCCGGACCTCGTCGCCCTCGGCGATCTCGGCGTCGGCGCCGAAGATCACGGCGCCCACGTTGTCGCGTTCAAGGTTCAGGGCCATGCCCTTCACCCCGGCCTTGGTGAACTGCACCATCTCGCCGGCCTGGACGTTGTCCAGGCCGTGGATGCGGGCGATGCCGTCGCCCACCGACAGCACCTGTCCGACGTCAGAGACATCGGCCTCGACGCCGAAGTCGGCGATCTGCGACTTGAGGATGGCCGAGATTTCGGCGGCGCGGATGTCCATGGCTGGCTCTTTCGGTTTTCGTCCTGAGCGGGCGTTTCGGCCCGACTTGTCTCTAAACTAAAGGGTCGGTTGGTCAGGCCCGGCGAAGGGCGAACTTCATCTGGTCGAGTTTGGTCTTCAGCGAGGCGTCGAACAGGCGCGAGCCCACCTTGACCTTGATCCCGCCGAGCAGCGCCGGATCGACGCGGGCGGTCAGTTCCGGCTCGCGGCCCAGCGCGCTCTTCAGCGCCGCCTTGACCGCCGTCATCTGTTTCGTCGCCAGCGGCTTGGCCGACACCACCTCGGCGGCCACGATCCCGGTGTGACGGGCGTAGAGGATTTCGAAGGCCGCCAGGGCGCCGGGCAGGTCCGCCGCGCGGCCGTTCATGGCCATCAGGCCCAGGAAATTCCGGGTGGTTCCGTCGAACTGCGCCTTGTCGGCCACGGCGGCCAGGCCCTTCTGCTTGTCCTCGGCCGGAATAACCGGCGACGTGGCCAGGCGGCGCAGGTCGGCGCTCTCGATCCAGGCGGCCCTCAGGCTGCGCAGATCGGCGCGCACGGCGTCCAGCCGGTTGTTTTCGTTGGCGAGATCGAACAACGCCTGAGCGTAACGTTCGCCGACTTCCGTCGATCTGAAATCTTCAGCCACTTATAAGGTCCGCCGGGTCAAAGCGTTTGGGTCGTCACCGGAACGAACCGTCGTTCCGATCAAAGGCCTGGAATGCTTGAAGAAAGCACCCACGCGCGAGATCCGTTAGAACCTCGCTTGCGCAAGCCGGGCGCCTGTTAGCATGGGCGTGTTCGCCCCGCAACCGAGGCGGGGCGCCGCATGGTCCGATCCGGCCTCCCGCCAGGGCTCATCAGGACGCAAAACGGAACCTTCGCCGCTCTGGCGCAGTTTTTCTCGACTTGCTATTCCCAGCGGCCGCAACACGGCGTTCGCCCCTGACACCGGAATCCCCTTGTGACCGAATATCTCCTTTCCCTGCTGGCCGACCCGGCCGCCTGGGCCGCTCTTGTGACCCTGGTGGTCATGGAGGTGGTGCTGGGGATCGACAATCTGATCTTCATCTCGATCCTGTCCAACAAGCTGCCGCCCGAGCATCGCTCGCGGGTGCGGCGCATCGGCATCTCGCTGGCGCTCATCATGCGCCTGGCGCTGTTGTCCACCATCGCCTGGATCGTGACCCTGACGGCGCCGATCTTCAGCGTTCTCGGCAACGAATTCTCGTGGAAGGACGTGATCCTGATTGCGGGCGGCCTGTTCCTGGTGTGGAAGGCGACCAAGGAGATCCACCATTCGGTGGACCCGGCGGCCTCGGACCACCTGCTGGAGAAGGACAAGGCCGACGTCGTCATCACCAACATCGGCGGGGCGGTCTTCCAGATCATCCTTCTGGACCTGGTGTTCTCGGTCGATTCGATCCTGACGGCCGTGGGCATGACCGAGCACCTGCCGATCATGGTCATCGCCGTGCTGGCCGCCATCACCGTGATGCTGGTGGCCGCCGATCCGCTGGGCGACTTCATCGCCAACAACCCGACCGTGGTCATGCTGGCGCTGGGGTTCCTGCTGATGATCGGCACGGTGCTGATCGCCGAGGGCTTCGGCGCCCATGTGCCCAAGGGCTACATCTATGCGGCCATGGCTTTCTCGGCGGGGGTCGAGGCGCTCAATATGTGGCAGCGACGGGTGCAGGCCCGCCGCGCGGCGAAGACGGATGGGTGATGAGTGGTTAGCGGTTAGTGGTTGGTGGTTGGTGATTGGGGGTGCGGACCGGGCCATGACCGCGCCCGCTCACTAATCACTAGTCACCAACCACTCACAGGAAGCTGTAGGGATCCACGTCCACCGCCAGGCGCACCGAGGACGGGATCTTCACCCGCGCCAGCCAGGCGCGCAGGAAGCCCTGAAGGTCCACGTCGCGATCGGCGCGCACCAAGAGCCGTTTCCGCCGCCGTCCGCGCACCAGGGCCAGGGGCGCGTCGGCGGGGCCATAGACCTCCAGCCGCTCGGCGTTGGGAATGGCGGCGGCTAAATCGGCGGCGGCCTTCTCCACCGCGTCGAACTTCTCGCCCGACAGGATCAGCGCGGCCAGGCGGCCGTGAGGCGGCAGGGCGGCGGCCTCGCGCTCGGCCGTCTCGGTCTCGATGAACGCCTCGCGGTCGCCCGCCGCCAGGGCCTGGAGCACCGGGTGCTCGGGCGTCCAGGTCTGCAGCAGGGCGCGGCCCGGCTTGTCGGCCCGACCGGCGCGGCCCGTCGCCTGGGCCAGCAGTTGGTAGGTCCGCTCTGCCGCGCGCAGGTCGCCGCCGCGCAGGCCCAGGTCGGCGTCCACCACCCCCACCAGGGTCAGACCCGGAAAGTTGTGGCCCTTGGCCGCCGCCTGGGTCGCGACCAGGATGTCGATCTC
>JAEZCL010000311.1 GCA_023433585.1 Pseudomonadota bacterium | reverse complement strand
CGCCCGGCCCCCGCGCCGGTCGCCGAACCGGCCGAGGCCGCCATCGTGGTTCCGGCTGGTCCGCAAGCCTATGAGGCGGTCGTGGCCGCTGAAGCCGAGTCGACCGAACCGACGCCGCTGATCGTGGTGCGGCCGGACTGACGGACAACGGCCGACAAGGGCCTCGGCGGTCGCCGCCGGGCCCTTTTTCCCGCCGTATGGGATCAGATTTTCACCCGCGATGCGCGATCAAGGTTTTCCCGCGCGCCGCCTTGTGGTTCATTCCGCCCGCGAGGGGCGCGGTTCAGGTTCGGAGAGCGGGTGTTGGCGGGACTGAGTTTGGCGTTGATGATGAGCGCGGCCATGATGGGCGGCGCGGCGGACGGAGAGGGCGGGATGCTGTCGCGCCTGGAGCCGGCGTTCCGTAATACGCTACAGATCACCTATGCCGACGGCCGGATCGGCCGCATGTGGCTGGACCGCGACGGCCGCTATCGCGGCCACGGGCGGCGTCAGAGCAGCGGCGTCTGGCGTGTGCGCGGCGAAGAACTGTGCTTCACCCAGCGGCGGCCCATCCCCGTTCCGGTGTCCTTCTGCACCCCGCTGGTCGAGGGGGGCGTGGGCACACGCTGGACCACGCGCTCGGTCACCGGAGAGTCTCTGATAGTCGAGATCGTCCGGGGGCGCTGAGGCCTCGCACCGGTTCCGGACGAGCCTGAATCCCTTCTGACTCCAGCCGTCCCAGCCTGTCGGCCGAGCGCCCGCCGGTCAATGCCGTGTGTCCGGTCGACGCCGGCCGGGCGAACAGACGGGAGAAGCGGAAAAGACGGGGAAGGGGACTTGCGGGATGATACATTATAACATAGCAAATGCGGGCGTTCTCGCGTCCGGAGTCTTCAATGCGCCTTCGCACCCTTCTGCTCGCGGCCACCGGCCTGTCGATGCTGTCCGTCGCGCCGGCCATGGCGACGACCGCCGAGACCGAAGCCGAAACCAAGACCGCGCCGCCGGTGGTGGAGCTGGACGAGATCGTCGTGCGTGGTCTGCCGCTGGACCAGCGCGGCGACGAGGTGGTCAGCAATGTGGCGGTGCTGACGGGTGATGAACTGGTGCGCCGTCGCCAGGCGACCCTGGGCGAAACGCTGCAGGGCATTCCGGGGGTGAACGCCGACACCTTCGGCGGCGGGGCCAGCCGCCCGGTGATCCGGGGCCAGACCTCGCCGCGCGTGCGGGTGCTGAGCGACGGCTCGGAGCTGATGGACGCCTCGGCGGTGTCGCCCGACCATGCGGTGGCTGGCGAGACCCTGCTGCTGGACGGGATCGAGATCCTGCGCGGGCCCAGCGCGCTGCTGTACGGCGGCGGGGCCATCGGCGGGGCGGTGAATCTGCTGGACCGCAAGATTCCGACCGAGATTCCGGCGAACGGCGTGGACGGCGCGATCGAATTCCGGGGCGGCACGGTCGACGGCGAGCGCGCCGGGGTGGTCGGGCTGACGGCGGGCGCGGGAAACTTCGCCGTGCGGCTGGAGGCGTCGGACCGCACCAGCGACGACCATGACATCCCGTCCTATCTGCGGGCGCACCATGACGAGGATCATGACGACGAGACGCCGGTGACGCAGGTGGCGGGCAGCTTCAACGATTCCCGCAGCCTGACGGTGGGCGCGTCCTGGGTCGGCGAGCGAGGCTATGTGGGCCTGGCCTGGACGGAGCAGACCAGCCGTTACGGCCTGCCGGGCCACAGCCATGACTATGAGGACTGTCACCCGCACGGCGTGTCGCTGCATTGCGGCGGGCACGATCATGACCACGACCATGACCATGACCATGACGAAGCGCCCTGGGTCGATCTGAAGAACCGGCGGCTGGACGTGCGCGGCGAGGTGCGTTCGCCATTCGCGGGGGTCGAGCGCATCCGCTTCCGGGGGGGCGTGACCGACTATCGCCACCATGAAATCGAGCACAACGAGATCGAGACCACCTTCACCAACCAGGGCCATGACGCCCGGGTGGAAGTGGAGCACGCGCCCGTCGCCGGGCTGCGCGGCGTGGTCGGGGTTCAGACCTCGCGCAGCGCGTTCGAGGCGGCGGGAACGGAGTCCTTCGTGCCGGAAAGCGTGACGCGCAACACCGCCCTGTTTATCCTGGAGCAGTTCCGTTGGAACGACTGGCGCTTCGAGGGCGCCCTGCGCCAGGAGTGGCAGGAGACCGAGGCCCTGGGGCGGCCGGACCGCGACCATGACCCGCTGTCGATTTCCGGCTCGGCGGCCTGGTCGCCGGTGCAGGACTGGTCCGTGGCCCTGACCCTGTCGCGTTCGCAGCGGTCGCCGAACGTGCAGGAGCTTTATGCGCGCGGCGTGCACCTGGCCACCAACACCTATGAGCTGGGCGACGCCGATCTGGACGTGGAGACGGCCAGTACGGTGGAGCTGACCCTGCGCAAGACGGCGGGGGCGACGACCTTCACCCTGGGCGCCTATCGCCACGACTTCAGCGACTACATCTACACCGAGACCCTGGACCAGGAGGAGGACTTCCGCCTGATCCGCTATGCCCAGGCGGACGCGGTGTTCACCGGCATGGACGGCGAGGTCCGCCACCGCTTCGGCCCCAATCTGTCGGCCACCGTGTTCGGCGACTATGTGCGCGCCGAACTGGACGCGGGCGGAAACCTGCCCCGCATTCCGGCGGGACGGCTGGGCGCGCGGGTGGACGGCGGCTGGAATGCCCTGACCGCCGGGCTGGAATATTATCATGTGTTCGAGCAGGACCGGATCGCGGACTACGAGACCGGGACGCCGGGCTACGGCATGCTGAACGCCACGCTGGCCTATGACCTGGACGTGGCCGGGAACCGGGCGCAACTGTTCGTGCGCGGCACGAACCTGCTGGACGAACTGGCGCTGAACCACGCCTCGTTCATCAAGGACGCGGCGCCGCTGCGCGGGCGGAACCTGACGCTGGGCGTGCGGATGAGCTTCTGAGGGTCAGGCGGAGGCCGCCCCGGCGGCCTCATGCTCGCTGTCGTCCAGAACGGTGGTGACGGCCATGTCGGCGCTGACGTTGCCGAGAGTCCGGAAG
>JAEZCL010000266.1 GCA_023433585.1 Pseudomonadota bacterium | reverse complement strand
CGGCCGGGGGCGGCCGTTCACGAACGGGGGCCGCACATCGCCGCATCCGGCGTGGCGCGGCCGAAACCCCTTGGGCGATGAGGAGGCGGCGCGAGGCCCGGCGGTCGGGCCCGCCTCAGACACGGAGCCCCGCATGCCCCTTTCAGCCGCCGTCATCCTGGCCTCCGCCGCGCTGCTTCAGCCCGCCGAGCCCGTGGTCATCGAGATCACCTTCGAGGTCGGCGCCGAGGAAGGGGCCGTCATGGCCGTCCTGTTCGACAGCGCGTCAACCTATGACGGCGGCGAGCCCGTGCGCGCCGCCCGCGTGGACGTGGCGGGCGGCCAGCGGGTCGCGCGCTTCGAGGGCCTGCCGCCCGGCGACTATGCGCTGAAGGCCTTTCACGACGTGAACGGCGACGGCCGGATGAACACCAATCCGTTCGGCATGCCGGTGGAGCCCTACGCCTTCTCCAACAACGCGGTGGGCAACATGGGGCCGGCCTCGTGGGAGCGGGCGCGGTTCTCCGTCTCGGGCGACACCCGTCAGACCCTCATCCTGCGCTGACCTGATCGATCAGGAGACCGGACATGATCGCTTCCCGCCGCACCTTCCTCACCGCCGCCGCCGCCATGGCGGTCACGCCGGACGTCGCCTGGGCCGCGCGCGCCATGCACGTCGCCTCGGGCTGGTCGCTGGCCACCGCCGACGTGGAGACCGACATCGCGCCGCGTGAGCTGCGCCTGGTCCACGGCCGCCCGCCGGCCGGACTGGAAGGCGCGCTCTATCGCAATGGTCCGGCGAAGTTCAGGCGGCCCGGCGGATCGTCCACCCACTGGTTCGACGGCGACGGCCTGATCCGGCGCTTCGGCGTCCAGGACGGACGCGCGACCCTGGCCGCCCGGTTCGCCGACACGCCCAAGCGGCGCCAGGAGACGCGCCTGGACGCCATGGTCATGCCGGGCTTCGGGACCCTGGCCGACCCCCGCGCCGAGATCGGCTCGGCGGATGACGCCAACGCGGCCAACACCTCGGTGCACCGGGTGGGCGATGCGATGTGGGCGCTGTGGGAAGGGGGCTCGCCGCTGGCCATGGACCCCGAGACGCTGCAGACCCGGGGCTTCGTCACCCTGCGCGACGACCTGAGGGGGATGCCCTTCCTGGCCCATCCGCGCATCGAGCCGGACGGGCGCATCTGGAACCTGGGCCTGAACGGCGCCCAGGCGATCATCTGGCGCCTGGCCGCCGACGGCGCGCTGGAGGACGCCCAGGTGATCCGCCTGCCGCGCGCCAGCTATATCCACGACTTCACCGCCACGGCGCGCCATCTGGTCATCGTGCTGCAGCCCTGGGTCCGCACCCGCAACATCCTGCCGATCTCGGCCGCCTATGAATGGCTCCCGGAAACGGGCGCGCAGATCCTGGTGATCGACAAGGACGACCTGACCGCGCGCCGGGTGTTCGAGACGCCCGCCTTCGGCTTCTTCCATGTGGGCGACGCCTGGGAGGAGACGGACGGGACCATCCGCTTCGATGTCTGCGCCCACCCCGACATGAGCTTCGCCGCCAGCGGCGCGACCGAGATCCTGAACGGCGTGCCGGTGGGCGGCGACCCGGCGCGGCTGGCCATGGCCGTCCTGTCCCCGGACGGGCAGGCCCGGCTGGAGCACACCGACGCGACGGCGGAGTTCCCGCGCGGCGACGCCCGGCGGGCGGGCCTGCGGCGGCGCTACAGCCTTCACACCACCGGCGAGACGCCTGACCGGCCCCTGGCCTCAGCCGTGGGCGTCACCGACTGGGACAGCGGGCGCACCCGCGCCTATGATTTCGGCGCCGGTCATGTGGTGGACGAGATGGTCCATGCGCCCAAGCCCGGTCGGACCGGCGAGGCCGACGCCTGGCTGATCGGCCCCTCCATCAACCTCAGCGAGGGCGTGACCGAATTGCACGTTCTGGACATGGCGCGCATCGAGGACGGCCCGGTCTGCACCTGGCGCGCCGACGTGGCCCTGCCGGCCGCGTTCCACGGAAACTGGACGGCGGCCTGAGGCCATCACGCACATGCGACCTGCCGAACAGCAGACACCCAGAACGGCGGCAACGGGTGGGAAGCGGTCGTCGAGCGCGTCAGCTTCTTCGCTCCCGCTTAGCCCGATCTGTGGTGCATTAGTCTGGGTTGCCTCGGACCCCGGCTCAGGTGAAGCTTGAACGATGATGATGCTTGGCTTGGCAATTCTGATCGGGTCGGCAGGCAGTTTCGGTATCGGATGGATTGCGCTTGCTCGTTTGCGCGGGAGGCTGCTCGCCGCTTGGATTGTCGCCCCTGCAATCGCGCTCGCCACATGGGCTGCGCTTTCTCCGTCCGGAATGTTTGGGCGGTGGACCTGGCTCGTTGCTCTTATGTATGCGGCACTGCCGCTATCGCTTTGGGCAGCGGGAAGCGTGGCCGGGTTCATCGCGGGGCGGTGGCAAAGGCACGACCCGCCAAAGGTTTCCTAAGGGTCGGGAGCACCCATTGACGGTCCGCTTCATCCGACCCGTGGCGTCCGCGATTTACGCGCGCAAACCCTAATACCACCCCGCCGCGCGCAGGGCGCGAGCGTGGCGGCGGCTGACGGGCACGGCGAGGCCGCCGTCCAGGGTCAGGGTCGCGCGTCCGTCACCGCGCCGCACGTCCCGCACCGCGTCCCTGGCCACCCACCAGCTGCGGTGGGTCTGGGCGCCGTCCAGCCCCTGAAGCTCCTTCACGGCGTCGGACAGGCGCATCAGGATCAGGTCCGAACCCCGGTCGGTGTGGACGCGAAGGTAATGGTCCTCGGCCTGCACCGCGTGGATCACGGCGCCGCGCAGCCGGGGCGGCAGTCGATCCAGGAACCGGGGCGGCGCCGCCCCCGCCTCGGTAATCACCGCCGGGCGGTCCAGGCTCATGCCCAAGGCGGTCATGACGGCCGTGATCAGCATCACCTGCCAGATCATGTCCGGCAGGTGCTCCAGCCTCAGGGCGTGGCCCATGAACACCCAGCCGGTGACGCCCCACACCAGCAGCACGGCCACCGGCCCGATGGCCGCCACCGTCAGGGCGTAGCGCATCAGCCACGGCTTGTCCGCGCCGATCAGCTTGCGGACCCCCCAGGTGCAGAACTCGGCCCACAGCCCGGCGACCAGCATCAGGCCGATCCAGTAGGCCAGGCGCAGCGTCAGCGGCGCCCGGGTGCCGAAGGCGTCCACCAGCGCCAGCACGACCCCGCCGGCCACCGTCACCGCCACGCCTTTTGCGGTTTGAACCAACTGTGATCGCGTCAGGCGCTCGGACATGCGACTCCCCCAGGCGGATTTCAGGCCTTCCGAACGCCGTCTGTCCAGCCCTGGAAGGTCCGGCGCCGGGTGGGCGGAACGCGGGACCTCAACGGCTGCACACCGCGCGGAAGCCGGCCGATGCGAACCGCACCATGTAATCGCACGCCGTCTCCAGGTCGCCCGAACGGCACAGCCCCCCCGACAGCCGGTCGATGCGGCCGGTTTCGCCCAGGGTCAGGGTCAGGGCGCCGGACAGATTGTGCCAGGCCCAGTACAGATCCTCGTCCCGCGCCCCCGGCAGCACCTGTTTCACCAGTTCGATCAGCCGATGGATGGCCGGGTCGAAATAGCGCGCCATCATCTCGCCGCCGAAGGCGGTGTTGGAGTTGGTCTGGGCCACCAGGACCGCATAGTGCTTCCAGCCCGGCCCGCCTTTCAGCGACCATTCGAACGGCGGCCGCAGGAAGGTCTCCAGCAGCCCCTCCAGGGTCATGGCGTCGCCCTGTTCGGCGGCGTAGCGGTTGATCGCGTCGATCCGGTCGTCGTTCCATATGTCCGCGCGGCGCAGGAACACCGCGTCGAACAGCCCCCGCTTGGCGGCGAAATAGTAGTGGATCAGGGCCGTATCCACGCCCGCCTCGCGCGCCACCTCGCGGATGGTGACGCCGTAGAACCCATGTTTCGAGAACAGGTCCTCGGCCGCGTCCAGGATCAGCTCACGGGTCGCCGCGCCCTGTTTGTCCTTGGGCGGACGGCCTCGACGAGCGGCTTTCGCGGCGGGCTTGGGCGGCGTGGAGACGGAAGGGGAGGTCATTCCCGAACGCTAGACCATTTTTGCTTCAGGTCGAATCGCCCTGAAGCCAGAAAAATGGTCCAGCTTCAAAGTGGAGCGAAATCTGAGCTCAGTCGGACTGCGCCCGACTGAACCGATTTCACTCCGGTTGCGCGCCGCGCCGCTGGGCGATCGCCCGGCTCCGCCGGGGCGCCATGGCGCAAAAGCCACACCTTCCTGACCAAGCGTCAACTCGCGTCCAGACCATTTGACAGAACCCCAAAAGGCGATACGGTCAAAAAATCATTAAACGCTGAATAAATAGCAACGACCTCGGAAACAACAGGTTGGGACAACCCATGAACAAATTTGTGAAATCCGCTCTCATGGCCGGCGCCGCGATCAGCGCCCTGGCCGGCGCCGCCTCCATGGCCCAGGCCCAGGAAGCGCCCGTCCAGGCCCCGCAGGCGACCCAGGTGGACGAGATCGTCGTCACCGCCCGCCGCCGTGAAGAGTCCCTGCGCGAGGTGCCGGTGGCCGTCACCGCCCTGGGCGCCGAACGGCTGGAGCAGACCGGCGCGGCCGACATCACCGTGCTGCAGCAGCAGACCCCCAACGCCACCGTGCAGGTGGCCCGGGGCTCCAACTCCACCCTGATCTCCTTCATCCGCGGCGTCGGTCAGCAGGATCCCCTGTGGGGCTTCGAGCCGGGCGTGGGCCTCTATGTGGACGACGTCTATATCGCCCGTCCCCAGGGCGCGGTGCTGGACATCTTCGACATCGAGCGCATCGAGGTGCTGCGCGGGCCGCAGGGCACCCTCTACGGCCGCAACACCATCGGCGGCGCCATCAAATATGTGACCTCGCGCATCGCGCCTGAGCCGGAGCTGAGCATCCGCGGCGCCGTCGGCTCCTATGACCAGCGCGACCTGATCGTGACCGGCTCGGCCCCGCTGGGCGACACCCTGCGCATCGGCGCGGCCGTGGCCAGCTATGAGCGCGACGGCTTCGGCACGAACCTGACCACCGGCGCCGAACACTACGACAAGGACGTGCTGGCGGCCCGTGTCAGCCTGGAGTGGACGCCGACGTCGGACCTGTTCTTCCGCCTGGCCTATGACCACGTCGAGGACGACTCCAACGCCCGTCACGGCCACCGCACGGTGGCCGGGGCCCTGCCCGGCTCGGACGTGCTGCCCAGCGTCTTCGACACCCGCTCGGGCCTGGGCGACGCCAACTCGGTGGAGACCAACGGCGCGTCCCTGACCGCCGAGTGGAACGTCAACGACCTGATCACCTTCAAGTCCATCACCGCCTATCGTGAGGGCTACACCGACACGGTGATCGATTTCGACGGCACGCCGAATCCGACCCTGGACATCCCGGCCTACTATTCCGACGAGCAATTCACCCAGGAATTCCAGCTGCTGTTCAACGGCGCGCGCTGGCAGGGCGTGGCCGGCGTCTATTATCTGGACGGGCACGCCGAGGGCGCCTTCGACACCGTGATCGGCAATCTCGGCCTGACCATCGGCAACGGCGGCTATGTGGACACCGAAAGCTATGCGGTGTTCGCCGACTTCAGCATCGACCTGTCCGACCGGCTGCGGCTGGCGCTGGGCGCCCGCTACACCGAGGACGACAAGACCGGCCACGTGAACCGCGCCACCTATCTGGGCGTGGGCCGCACGCCCCTGACGGGCGGGCCGGCGGCGGTCCCGTGGCTGCAGAACACGCTTTATACGAACAACCGTTCGTTCAGCCAGTTCACCCCGCGCGTCTCGCTGTCCTACGACCTCAATGACGACCTGACCGGCTATGTCGCCTACAGCCAGGGCTTCAAGTCCGGCGGCTTCGACATGCGCGGCGACGCCTCGGCCACGCCGGACACGGTGGACGGCTATGATCCCGAGACGGTGGACAGCTACGAGCTGGGCCTGAAGGGCTATGCCTTCAACCGGCGCCTGTCGTTCTCTTCGGCCCTGTTCTACGCCGATTATCAGGACCAGCAGGTCACCACCCAGGTGCCCGCCGGGGCCACCATCGCCAGCTTCGTGGACAACGTCGGCGCCTCGACCATCTACGGCGCCGAGCTGGAAGGCTCGCTGTGGCTGACCGACGCTCTGACCGCCAATTTCGCGGTGGGCTGGCTGGAGGCCACCTTCGACGAGTTCATCCGCTACGATCTGGTCACCGGCCAGTATGAGGACATCTCGGACCTGGTGGTGGCTCAGAACGCCCCGAACTGGAGCGGCTATCTGGGCCTGACCTGGACCGGCCAGGCGTTCGGCGGCGGTCTGGCGATCACCCCGTCGGTGTCCTATCGCGGCGACTTCCACCAGTTCGAGTTCCCCAACCCGCTGCTGGACCAGGACGGTTACGCCCTGGTGGACCTGTCGGTGGTCTGGACCTCGCCGGATGATCGCTGGACCCTGGGCCTGCACGGCAAGAACCTAACGGACGAGGAATACCGCATCGGCGGCTACAACTTCGCCGGCGCCGTCTTCGACGACTCGATCAGCGCCTTCTACGGCCCGCCGCGCACCTGGACGGCGGCGCTTCAGGTCCGGTTCTGATCGCCTGAGAACGACAACGGAAAGGCGGCGAGCCACGGTTCGCCGCCTTTTTCTTTTGCAGACACGGGCGGCGGCGCTACCGTCCCGTCCATAAAGATGTCGAGGGGAACCGCCGATGACCGCCGAAGCCGCAGCGCCGCGCGTCGAAAAGCCGGGCTATCGCTATTATGTCCTGGCGATCCTGATCCTGATCTACATGCTGAACTTTCTGGATCGGCAGATCATCGGCATCCTGGCCGCGCCGCTCAAGGCCGAGTTCGGCCTGTCGGACAGCCAGTTCGGCCTTCTGGGCGGCATCGCCTTCGCCTCTGTCTATTCGACCCTGGCCATTCCCCTGGCCTGGCTGGCCGACCGGTTCAGCCGGGTGTGGATCATGACCGGGGCGCTGGCGGTGTGGTCCGGCTTCACCGCGCTTTGCGGCGTGGCCGGATCGTTCGGCCAGTTGTTCCTCTACCGCATGGGCGTGGGCGTGGGCGAGGCGGGCGGGGTGGCCCCGGCCTATTCGCTGATCGCCGACTATTTCCCGCCGCACCAGAGGGCGCGCGCCCTGGCGGCCTTCGCCTTCGGCATTCCGCTGGGCACCGCGGCGGGCACCCTGGTGGGCGGGGTCCTGGCGGCCCAGTACGGCTGGCGCACCGCCTTCATCGTCGTCGGCCTGATCGGACTTCTGGTCGCGCCCCTGCTGCGCCTGACCGTGCGCGATCCCAGGCGCGGCGCCACTGACATCGCCCGTCCGGCGCCGGTGGACGGCGCGCCGATCCAGCCCGCGCCGCCCGCCTCGGACCGCGTGGGCCGCATCGGCGCCCAGATCATGCTGGGCCTGGGCGCCGGCGCTCTCGCCCTGGCGGGGCTGGCGCAGTTCGCGGGCCTCGGCGTCGGCAATCCCCTGGTGCTGGCCTTCGCGGGCGGCCTGGCCGTCGTTATCGGAATCTCCGTCTGGATCGCCCGAATCACCGCCTCGCGCGTGATCCCCAAGAAGAGCTTCTGGCTGCTGGCGCTGGGCGCGGCCTCGTCGTCGGTGTGCGGCTACGGCGTGGCCGGCTGGCTGCCGCTGTTCTTCATGCGCAGCTTCGAACTGACCCTGCTGCAGACCAGCTGGTATTACGCCGGCATCGCCCTGATCGGCGGCACGCTCGGCATCTGGATGGGCGGCGCCATCGCCGACAAGCTGGCGAAGCGGGGCAAGGGCGCCTATCCTCTGACGCCCGCCGTCGCCTTCCTGATCTCGGCGCCGCTGTTCATCGCGGCCATGAACTCGCCCTGGATCATCGGGCTGGTGCTGCCCGGCGGCGGAACCCAGGCCCAGCAGCTGACCCTGGCCTTCCTGATCTTCCTCATTCCCACGGGTCTGAACCTGGCCTGGCTGGGGCCGATCACCGCCTCGATCCAGCATCTGGTCCCGGCCGCCATGCGCTCCACCGCCTCGGCCCTGTTCCTGCTCATCAACAACCTGCTCGGCATCGCCGTGGGCTTCTATTATTTCGGCTGGATGAGCGATCTGCTGCGCCCGGCCTTCGGCGAGGAGAGCCTGCGCTGGGCCATCTACACCGGCATGGGCTTCTATGTGCTGGCTTCGGTCCTGCTGATCGGCGCCTCGCGCACGCTGAAGCGCGACTGGGTGGATTAGCGTGGGTCGTGATTGGTGATTGAGTGGCGATGACGCGCCTTCGGACGCGGGCGGGAATCACGAATCACCACTCACGAATCACCAATCACCAACCACCAATCACCCTCCACCGGTTGCACCTGCGAAGGCGCGGCCTTTATAAGCGCGTCATCTTCCTCCCCAGCGTCGGCGATCCTCTCCATGAATATTCACGAATACCAGGCCAAGCAGGTTCTGAAGGGCTTCGGCGCGCCCGTGGCGGCGGGCGTGGCCATCACCTCGGCCGATGAAGCCGAGGCCGCCGCCAAGCAACTGCCTGGCCCGCTCTATGTCGTGAAGTCCCAGATCCACGCCGGCGGGCGCGGCAAGGGCAAGTTCAAGGAACTGGGCCCCGACGCCAAGGGCGGCGTCCGCCTGGCCAAATCCATCGAAGAGGTGGTCGCCAACGCCCGCGAGATGCTGGGGAACACCCTGGTGACCGCCCAGACGGGTGAGGCCGGCAAGCAGGTTAACCGCCTCTATATCGAAGACGGCGCCGACATCGCCCGCGAGCTCTACTGCTCCCTGCTGGTGGACCGCGAGCACGGCCGCGTCGCCTTCGTCGTCTCCACCGAGGGCGGCATGGACATCGAGGCCGTCGCCCACGACACGCCCGAGAAGATCCAGACCATCGTCATCGACCCCGAGGCGGGCGTCACCGAGGCCGATGTGGCCAGGATCAACGCGGCCCTGAAGCTGGAAGGCCCGGCGGCCCAGGACGGCGAGACCCTGTTCCCGACGCTGTATCGCGCGTTCACGGACAAGGACATGGCGATGCTGGAGATCAATCCGCTGATCGTCATGCAGAACGGCCGCCTGCGGGTGCTGGACGCCAAGGTCAGCTTCGACGGCAACGCCCTGTTCCGCCATCCCGACATCGTCGCCCTGCGCGACGAGACCGAGGAGGACGCCAAGGAGATCGAGGCGTCCAGGCATGACCTGGCCTATGTGGCCCTGGATGGCGACATCGGCTGCATGGTCAATGGGGCAGGTTTGGCCATGGCGACCATGGACATCATCAAGCTCTATGGCAAAGAGCCCGCCAACTTCCTCGACGTCGGCGGCGGCGCCTCGAAGGAAAAGGTCACGGCGGCCTTCAAGATCATCACCGCCGACCCGAACGTGAAGGGCATCCTGGTCAACATCTTCGGCGGCATCATGCGCTGCGACGTCATCGCCGAGGGCGTGGTCGCGGCGGTGAAGGAAGTGGGCCTCAAGGTGCCGCTGGTGGTGCGCCTGGAAGGCACCAACGTCGAGCTGGGCAAGACCATCCTCAACGAATCCGGCCTGGCCATCACCGCCGCCGACGACCTGGACGACGCCGCCCAGAAGATCGTCAAGGCGGTGGGCTAAGCCCCTCGCGTCCTCGTCCGCCGACAGACCCCCATTTCAGAGACTGCTCCTCCCATGTCCATCCTCGTCGACAAGAACACCAAGGTCATCGTCCAGGGCCTGACCGGCAAGACCGGCACCTTCCACACCGAACAGGCGCTGCGCTACTACGGCACCCGGATGGTCGCCGGGGTGCACCCCAGGAAGGGCGGCGAGACCTGGCACGGTTCGGAAGAAGAGACCCTGCCCATCTACGCCAGCGTCGCTGAAGCCAAAGAGCGCACCGGCGCGGACGCCAGCGTGATCTATGTGCCCCCGGCCGGCGCCGCCGACGCCATCATCGAGGCCATCGAGGCGGAGGTTCCCTTCATCGTCTGCATCACCGAGGGCATTCCGGTGATGGACATGGTGCGGGTCAAGGCGCGGCTGGAAAAGTCGAAGTCCCGCCTCCTGGGCCCCAACTGCCCCGGCGTGCTGACGCCCGAGGAATGCAAGATCGGCATCATGCCCGGCCAGATCTTCCAGAAGGGCAATGTGGGCATCGTCTCGCGCTCGGGCACCCTGACCTATGAGGCGGTGTTCCAGACCACCAACGAGGGCCTGGGCCAGACCACGGCCGTCGGCATCGGCGGCGACCCGGTCAAGGGCACCGAGTTCATCGACGTGCTGGAGATGTTCCTGGCCGACGACGCCACCGAGTCCATCATCATGATCGGCGAGATCGGCGGTTCGGCCGAGGAGGACGCCGCCCAGTTCCTGATCGACGAGGCGAAGAAGGGCAGGAAGAAGCCCATGGCCGGCTTCATCGCCGGACGCACCGCCCCCAAGGGCCGCACTATGGGCCACGCCGGCGCCGTGGTTTCGGGCGGCAAGGGCGACGCCGAATCCAAGATCGCGGCCATGGAGGCGGCGGGCATCCGCGTCTCCCCGTCCCCCGCGCGCCTGGGCTCGACCCTGAAGGACGTGCTGAAGGCCTGATTTGGGCGTGTTTTCGCCGCATTTGAGCGCCTCCGACCCGGTCGGAGGCGTTTTTTGCGTCCAGCCGCAAATTATTCCCTGGATGGGCGCCTTGTGGTCATGACCCGTAAGGAAAGCTGGCCTATATGAACCGGTGACGCTCCTTCCCTTTGGCGGCAGACGTGCCGCCTGGCTAAAGGGAGCGTCCGAAGGAACTTTGACGGACATCATGGCGGACGACGCGGGTCGGCTGAATCAGGTCTTTGCCGAGACCTCCTTCCTCTACGGCGCCAATGCCGGCTTCATCGAAGAATTGCACGCCCGCTGGGCCGAGAATCCCGCATCGGTGTCGGGTGAATGGCGCGCCTTCTTCGACCAGTTGCGCGACCAGGCCGATCAGGTGAAGGCCGCCGCCGGCGCGGGGGCATGGGGACGCAACACCGTCACCGAGCCCAGCGAAGACCTGGCGGTCATGGACGGGCGCTGGCCCGCGCCCAGGGCCGACGTCAAGGCGGCGCCGAAGCCGCCGGTGGCCGAGGCGGCGTCCGGCGACATGGTGCGCGCCGCGGCGCTGGATTCCGTGCGCGCCCTGATGCTGATCCGGGCCTACCGCATCCGCGGCCACCTGCAGGCGAACCTGGACCCGCTGGGCATCGAGCCGCCGGTCCAGAACCCCGAGCTGACGCCCGAGTTCGGGGGCTTCAGCGAGGCCGACATGGACCGGCCGATCTTCATCGACAACGTGCTGGGGCTGGAGACGGCGACCCTGCACGAGATCATCGCCATCCTGCGCCGCACCTACTGCGGCAGCCTCGGCATCCAGTACATGCACATCGCCGAGCCCGAGGAGAAGGCCTGGCTGCAGGAGCGCATCGAGGGCCGCGACAAGGAAGGCAATGATCGGGAGATCACCTTCACCAACGAGGGCAAGCGCGCGATCCTGTCCAAGCTGATCGAGGCCGAGGGCTTCGAGCGCTTTCTGCACAAGCGCTTCCCCGGCACCAAGCGCTTCGGTCTGGACGGCGGCGAGGCCATGGTCCCGGCGCTGGAGCAGGTCATCAAGCGCGGCGGCGCCCTGGGCGTCGACGAGATCGTTCTGGGCATGGCGCACCGAGGCCGCCTGAACGTGCTCGCCGCGGTGATGGGCAAGCCCTACAAGGTCATCTTCCACGAGTTCCAGGGCGGCTCCTCGGTGCCGTCCGACATCGAGGGCTCGGGCGACGTCAAATATCACATGGGCGCCTCATCGGACCGCGAGTTCGACGGCAACAGCGTTCACCTGTCTCTGACCGCCAACCCGTCGCACCTGGAGATCGTCAACCCGGTGGTGCTGGGCAAGGCGCGTGCCAAACAAGCCCACGACATCCGCGAGGCCAACGCCGGCAAGGCCGAGGCCGAATGGGCGCTGGACCGCTCCAAGGTGATCCCGCTGCTGATCCACGGCGACGCCGCCTTCGCCGGCCAGGGCGTGGTGGCCGAATGCTTCGCCCTGATGGGGCTGAAGGGATACCGCACCGGCGGCACGGTGCACTTCGTCATCAACAACCAGATCGGCTTCACCACCAGCCCGAGGAACAGCCGCTCCAGCCCCTATCCGTCCGACGTGGCCCTGATGGTCCAGGCGCCGATCTTCCACGTCAACGGCGACGATCCGGAGGCCGTGGTGTTCGCCGCCAAGGTGGCCACCGAGTTCCGCCAGAAGTTCAGCAAGGACGTGGTGGTGGACATGTTCTGCTACCGCCGCTTCGGCCACAACGAGGGCGACGACCCGACGTTCACCCAGCCCCTGATGTATTCGAAGATCAGGAGCCAGCCGTCCACGCGCGAAATCTACGCCCAGCGGCTGATCGACCAGGGCGTGGTCAGCCAGGCGGACGTGGACGCCGAAATCGCCGCCTTCGAAGCGTTCCTGGACGAGCAGTTCGAGGCCGGGAAGACCTATGAGGCGTCCAAGGCGGACTGGCTGGACGGCCACTGGAAGGGCCTGGGCCTGCCCGACGGCGACGAGCGCCGCGGCGACACCGGCGTTCCGGCCGAACGGCTGCGCGATCTGGGCCACAGGCTGACCACCATTCCCAACGACGTGGACATCCACAGGACGCTCAAGCGCGTCATCGACGGCCGGCGCGAGATGATCGCCTCGGGCCAGAACATCGACTGGGCCACGGCCGAGAGCCTGGCCTTCGCCTCACTGCTGGAGGAAGGCTTCCCAGTGCGCCTGTCCGGTCAGGATTCGGTGCGCGGCACCTTCAGCCAGCGTCACTCGGGCGTCGTGGACCAGACCACTGAGAACCGCTACGTCCCGCTGAACAACCTCAGCGAAGGCCAGGCCCAGTTCGAGGTGATCGACTCGGCCCTGTCGGAAGAGGCGGTGCTGGGCTACGAGAACGGCTACGCCCTGTCGGACCCCAACACCCTGGTGATGTGGGAAGCCCAGTTCGGCGACTTCGTGAACGGCGCCCAGGTGGTCATCGACCAGTTCATCACCTCCGGCGAGCGCAAATGGCTGCGCATGTGCGGCCTGGTGATGCTGCTTCCGCACGGCTACGAGGGCCAGGGACCCGAGCACTCCTCGGCCCGGCTGGAGCGGTTCCTTCAGGCCTGCGCCGAGGACAACATCCAGGTGGCCAACTGCTCGACCCCGGCCAACTATTTCCACATCCTGCGCCGCCAGATGCACCGGCCGTTCAGGAAGCCGCTGATCCTGATGACGCCCAAGTCGCTGCTGCGTCACAAGAAGGCGGTGTCTTCCCTCGCCGAACTGGCCGAAGGCTCGACCTTCCACCGGGTGCTGCACGACGACGCCCAGACCCGGCCCGAAGCGGCGGGCGTGAAGATCAGGGCCGACAAGGACATCAACCGCGTCATCCTGTGTTCGGGCAAGGTCTATTACGACCTCCTGGATGCGCGCGAGAAGGCCGGGCGCGACGACGTCTACATCCTGCGTCTGGAGCAGTTCTATCCCTGGCCCTTGAAGTCGCTGATGACCGAGCTGGTCCGGTTCCCGAACGCCGAGCTGGTATGGTGCCAGGAGGAGCCCAAGAACATGGGCGGCTGGACCTTCGTCGATCCGTGGCTGGAGCTGACCCTGGACAAGCTGGACATCCAGGCCAAACGCGCCCGTTATGTGGGCCGGTCCGCCTCGGCCTCCACCGCTGCGGGCCTGATGAGCCGCCACCTCAAGGAGCTGGAAGCCTTCCTCACCGAAGCCTTCGCCTGAGCCCCGCCGCCCGACCGCCCGAACCAGACCGCCCGAACTAGACCGACTGAACACGAGAGACACTGGACCTTCCGATGGCCGACATCCTGACCCCCACCCTCGGCGAATCCGTCAGCGAGGCGACCGTCGCCAAGTGGACCAAGAAGGCCGGCGACGCCGTGAAGAAGGACGAGCTGCTGGTCGAACTTGAGACCGACAAGGTCTCGCTGGAGGTCGTGGCCCCCGCCGACGGCGTGCTGGCCGAGATCACGGCGGGCGAGGGCGACACCGTCGTCCCCGGCGCGGTGCTGGGCAAGGTGTCCGAAGGCGGCGCGGCCGCCGCCCCGGCCAAGGAGCCGGCCAAGGCTGAAAAAGCCGAAGCCAAACCCGCAAAAACCGAGGCGAAGGGCGAAACCGTGGACCTGACCACCCCCGTCATGGGCGAGAGCGTGGCCGAGGGGACCATGGGCGCCTGGTCCAAGAAGCCCGGCGACGCGGTGAAGAAGGACGAAATCCTGGTCGAGATCGAGACCGACAAGGTGGCGGTGGAGGTGTCCTCGCCCGCCGACGGCGTGCTGGCCGAGATCACCGCCGATCAGGGCGCGACCGTCACCCCCGGCCAGGTGATCGGCAAGGTCGCCGTGGGCGCCGGGGCGGCCGCCGCTCCCGCCGCGTCGGCGCCTGCCAACACCGGATCGGCCCAGGTTCAGGGCGGCGACGAACCGCACCTGTCCCCGGCCGTTCAGCGCATCGTCACCGAGAACAACCTGGACCCCAAGGCGATCCAGGGCTCCGGCAAGGACGGCCGCATCCTCAAGGGCGACGCCCTGGCCGCCGCCGAGGCGCCCCAAAGCGCGCCCGCCGCCGCCCCGGTGGCGGTCCAGACTCCGACTGCGCCCGCCGCGCCCCGCGCCGCCGGCCCGCGCGAGGAGCGGGTGAAGATGACGCGCCTGCGTCAGACCATCGCCAGGCGGCTGAAGGAATCCCAGAACAGCGCCGCCCAGCTGACCACCTTCAACGAGGTGGACATGTCGGCGGTCATGGCCCTGCGCGCTCAGTACAAAGACAGCTTCGAGAAGCGCCATGGGGTGAAGCTGGGCTTCATGAGCCTGTTCGCCAAGGCCGTGGTGGCGTCGCTGAAGGAAATCCCGGCGGTCAACGCCGAGATCGACGGCACGGACATCATCTACAAGAACCACTATGACATCGGCGTGGCCGTGGGCACCGAAAAGGGCCTGGTGGTGCCGGTGCTGCGCGACGTGGACCAGCTGTCCCTGGCCGAGATCGAGAAGGGCATCGCGGCGCTGGGCAAGGCCGCCCGCGACGGCGACCTGACCCTGGACCAGCTCCCGGGCGGCACCTTCACCATCACCAACGGCGGCATCTACGGCTCCTTGATGTCCACCCCGATCCTGAACATGCCCCAGTCCGGCATCCTGGGCATGCACAACATCGTCCAGCGCCCGGTGGCCATCAACGGCGAGGTGAAGATCCGCCCGATGATGTACCTGGCCCTCAGCTACGATCACCGCATCGTGGACGGCAAGGAGGCGGTGACCTTCCTGGTGCGCATCAAGGAGAACCTGGAGGATCCCCAGCGCTTCCTGCTGGACCTCTAGGCAAGGGGACCGTCATTCCCGGCCTTGTGCCGGGAATCCATAATCACGGAACATTCCGGGCTCGCTTGGTCCCGCCGGAGCGTATGGCCCGGCGATGACGCTGGATATGGGTCGGCCTGAGCGAAAGCTGTTTTCACATCAGGTGTTGGTGTTGGCTTCCCCCTCATCCGCTCATCCCGGCGAAGGCCGGGATCCAGATGGCGTGGCTCGATCTTCGGCAAGGCGGGGCGCGACAGGCTTTCCAGCCGCCCGCGCCTTATGATCTGGACCCCGGCATTCGCCGGGGCGAGCGGATGAGGGGTAAGCCAACGCCCACACTTGACGTGAAAACAGCATAAGCGAAACCGGCGGCCTGCACGGGTTCTCTGCCTGATCCGCTGACAGATTCCGTCAGTCGCGGGCCGCATTCCCGCTTTCTAACCTGCTCCCATGCAATGGGGGACGTGGGTCATCGGGATGGTCTATATCCTGGCCGGGCTGGCCGGGTGGCGGCGCGCGCGCATGAACGCCGTGCTGGACCGGGCGCTGGCGGGAATCACCCTCAAGCCCGTGCCGCCGGTGGAGCGGGCGGTGGGCGTCTGGCTGCATGTGGACGCCGTGCTGCTGGCCCTGGCCGGTCTCGGCCTGATCCTGTCCAGCCGCTGGGGCGCGATGACGGCGGCGCTGGTGGTGATCGAACAGGGCGTCTTCGTGCTGTGGTCCGAGCGGTTCTATCCGGCCGAACATCCTGATGACGCGCGGGGCCGCGAAGCCGCGCTGATCGTCATCGGCTTCTACGCCGCCCTGGCGGTCCTGGCCGTGGGCCTGTGGTGGATGGGCGTGCTGGCGTGAGATCGGCCCGGTCGGACGCGGCCCGACCTGACACAAGCCCGCCAACCGATCGCCGTGATCGCGCGTTAGGTCAGGCGCATGACCCGCCTCGTCCTGACGCTCCTTATCCTGGCCTTCGCCCTGCCCGCCTCGGCCCAGGCCTTTCAGTCCGAACGCATCACGGTGACCATGGCGGGCGAGGGCCCCGACGTGATCCTGATCCCCGGCCTGGCCTCGACCCCCGGCGTCTGGGACGCCACGGCGCGGGCGCTTCAGGATCGCTATCGGGTGCATGTGGTGGGGGTGAACGGGTTCGGCGACGCCCCGCCCGGCGCCAATGCGCGCGGCCCCCTGACCGGCGCCCTGGCCAATGAGGTGCGCCGCTATGTGGCCGAGCAGGGGCTGGAGCGCCCCGCCGTCATCGGCCATTCCATGGGCGGCCAGGTGGCGCTCAAGATGGCCGCCGACGCGCCGAACCGCGTCGGCCGGGTGATGGTGGTGGATTCCTCGCCCTTCTTCCCCTCCCTCATCAACGCCCGGGCCACCACCGCCGACGTGGCGCCCATCGCCGAGGTGGCGCGCACCGCCGTGCTGTTCCTGGGCGACCAGGTGCTGAGGCAGCAGGCCGGCGCGGCGGGCCGTCGCCTGGGCGGGGCCGCGGATTCGGTGGTCAACGCCATGGGCTGGCAGGGCGGCGACCGGCGCGTCCTGGCCCAGGGCATCTATGAGGTCATGACCACCGACCTGCGCGCGGACCTGACCCGCATCACCGCGCCGGTCACCGTCGTCTATGGCTGGAGCGAGGCCGCCGACAGCCCGCGTCATCAGGTGGACCAGGGGTTCCGCCAGGGCTTCCTGCGCCTCAGGAACGCCGCCCGTTTCGAGCGCATCGAGGGCGCCCAGCACATGGTCATGATCGACCGCCCCCGCCAGTTCATGGCGGCGGTGGAGCGGTTCCTGGAGCAATAATTCTCCTCCCCATCGCCTTGCGATGGGGAGGTGGCGCGGGCGCGACTCAGCGCCCGTGACGGAGGGGGCGGCTCGGTGGTTGGCGATCATCACCAGAACGATCGCGGCAGCTGAACCAACCCCTCCACCGCTTCGCGGTCCCCCTCCCCGCTCGGGCGGGGAGGAGACGGTCAGGCGAACACCCTCTCCGCCTCGTCGGGGCACAGCAGGCGCCACTGGCCCGGCGCCAGGTCGCCCGGCAGGGTCAGGTCGCCGACCCGTTCGCGGTGCAGCGTCTCCACATGGTTGCCCACCGCCGCGAACATGCGGCGCACCTGATGATAGCGGCCCTCCGTCACCGTCAGGCGCGCCTCGACCGGCGAGATCGGCTCCAGCGTCGCCGGGGCCAGCGGCTTGGTCTCCCCCTCCAGCATCAGCTCGCCCGAGGCGAACAGCGCGCCTTCCATCCCCGCCAGCGGCCGGGCCAGGGTCGCGCGATAGACCTTGGGCACATGGCGCCGGGGCGAGATGACCCGGTGCAGGAAATCCCCGTCGTCGGTCAACAGCAGCAGGCCCGAGGTGTCCTTGTCCAGCCGCCCGATGGTCGAGATCGCCGGGTCGCGCCGGCGCCAGCGGTCGGGCAGGACGTCATGGACAAGCGCCCCCTCCTCCTTGTGCGAACAGGTCATGCCCAGGGGCTTGTTCAGCAGGATCACCACGCCCGGCGGCGGGTCCAGCGGGGCGCCGTCCACCCGCATGCGCTGCGGCAGGTCCGGCGTCACGGCGATGCGTCTGGACACGTCCGCGACCTCCGCCCCATCCAGCGTGATCCCGCCCGCCCGCGCCAGCCGCCCGATCTCGGCGCGCGAGCCATAGCCCATGTTGGACAGGAGCTTGTCGATGCGCATGTTCGTGGCCCTATCGCGCTTCGCGCTGCTTGAGGGCGCGCCGGACTGGCTCATTTCACCGCCTCGAACACCTTGTAGCCGCCTTCGTCCGCCACCGGACGGACCCTGGCGAAGGCGCTTTCCAGCACCGCCTCGTAGGGCAGGTGGCGGTTGGCGACCATCCACAGGACGCCGCCCTTCCTCAGGGCGGACGCGGCCTTGCGGATGAAGGCCTGGCCCAGCGCCTTGTCCTCGGCGCCGCCGTCATGGAACGGCGGGTTCATGACCACGAAGTCCAGGTCGGTCAGGGCGGCCGTGCGGGCGTCGGTCCAGTGGAAGCGGGCGCGGGAGTCCTCGATGTTGCGCCGCGCCGCCTGGACCGCCCGGCGATCCAGGTCGATCAGGTCCAGCGTCGTTACGCCGGGCGAGGCCAGCACCGCCGTCGCCAGCGCCCCGAAGCCGCAGCCCAGGTCCGCGCCCGCGCCCTTCATGGGCGGCAGCCGCGCGGCCAGCAGGGTCGTGCCGCCGTCGATGCGATCCCATCCGAACACGCCCGGCTGGGACCAGGCGTCCAGCCCGGGCACGAAGCGCGGCGCCCCGGTTTCGACGGCGGCGTCCAGTCCCGTGACGCGGTCCGGCCGGATGACCTGACAGCGCCTGTGGTGCGCCTTGGACGTCTGCACCGGCTCCAGCCCGAAATCGCGCAGTTCCTTGCCCAGGCGCGCGCCGCCCTTCTGTTTCGGCGCCATGACGTCCAGCCGTCCGCCCGGCTTCAGCGCCCTCAGCGCCAGGGCGAGCACATGGCGGCGCTCCAGCACCCCGGGCGGCGCCAGGATCGTCGCGGCGTCCAGCGAGCCCGGCGCCATCTCGGCCAGATCGGCCGAGCCGGGGATCAGCGGCGATGTCTGGACCGCATCGGCGGGCGGATCGAACACCGCCGGGGGGCGGCCGTAGAGGATGGTGGTCATGTCTCACACTGCTCATCCCGGCGAAGGCCGGGATCCAGATTGCAAACGCCATTGCCGGAAGGCGTGGCCGTGATCGTGAACACCTGGCCTTGAGCCGCGCCCCACGATCTGGATCCCGGCCTTCGCCGGGATGAGCGGAAAAAGCAAATGCGGATATGGTCCGTCCCTCATCCGTGACACCTTCGCCTGTATGGGGCACAACGCCCCCATGCTCGCCGAATCGACCCAGACCGCCGCCGCGTCCGATCTGACGCGCGCCCGCGAGGTGCTGGAGCGGGTCTGGGGGCACTCGGATTTCCGGGGGCTTCAGGCCCAGGTCATCGAACAGATCCTGGCCGGCCGCGATGTGCTGGCGGTGCTGCCCACCGGCGGGGGCAAGAGCGTCTGCTATCAGATTCCGGCCCTGCTGCGGCCGGGCCTGGGGCTGGTGGTGTCGCCGCTGATCGCCCTGATGACCGACCAGGTGGAGGCGCTGAAGCAGCAGGGCGTGCGCGCCGCGCGGCTGGATTCGGGCCTCAGCCTGGCCGAGCGCTCCGCCGTGTGGGACGCGGCGCGGGCCGGGGAACTGGACCTGCTCTATGTCTCGCCCGAGGGCCTGGCCCAGCCGCACACGACCGACCGGCTGTCGCGCCTCGACCTGGCCCTGATCGCCATCGACGAGGCGCACTGCGTTTCGCAGTGGGGCCACGACTTCCGCCCGGACTACCGCGACCTGGGCCGGCTGGCCCAGCTGTTCCCCGGTGTGCCGCGCATGGCGGTGACCGCCACCGCCGACGCCCGCACCCGCGACGACATCCTGGCGTCCCTGCGCCTGTCGGGCGCGGCCGTGTTCGTGGACAGTTTCGACCGGCCCAATCTGATCCTGTCGGCCGAACGCAAGATCAACGGCTCGCGCGCCCGCACCGATGCGCGGGTGATCGAACTGGTGGCCGAGCGGCGCGGCAAGTCGGGCGTGGTCTATTGCGGCTCGCGCGACGGCTGCGAGCGGCTGGAGGCGCAACTGAAGCAATCCGGCGTGCCCGCCATCGCCTATCACGCGGGCATGGCGCCGGGTGAGCGGGACCGGCGGCTGGAGCGGTTCCTGGCCGAGGACGGGGCGGTGATGACGGCCACCATCGCCTTCGGCATGGGGGTGGACAAGCCGGACGTGCGCTTCGTCATCCACGCCGATCCCCCCGGCAGCCTCGAGGCCTACTGGCAGGAGATCGGCCGGGCGGGGCGCGACGGCGAACCGGCCGAGGGGATCACCCTTTTCGGCCCCTCCGACATCGCCTGGACCCTGCGCCGCCTGGACGGGCGGCCCATGGATGACGCAGTCAAGCAGGTCCAGGTCAGGAAGGCGCGCCAGCTGTTCGCCATGCTGGACGGGGCGATGTGCCGGCCCCAGTCGGTGCGGCGCTATTTCGGGGAAGACGGCGCGGGTCCTTGCGGCCAGTGCGACGTCTGCCTCGATCCGCCGCAACTGCACGACGTCACGGTGGCGGCGCAGAAGGCCCTGGCGGCGGTGCAGAGGCTGGATCAGCGCTTCGGGCGCGGCCGGGTGATCGACCATCTGACCGGCCGCACCAAGGACGTCCAGCCGTGGGAAGAGGGCCTGTCCACCTGGGGCGTCGGGTCGGACCTGTCGCCGAACGGCTGGCGCGAGGTGATCGACCATCTGCTGTTCGAGGGCCTGCTGGCCGAGGATCCCAACGAGGGCAAGCCCCTGCTGCGTTTGGGCGATCCGGAGGCGGTGCGGGCGGTCTATCGCGGCGAACGGACGGTCCAGGCGGCGCGCGCGCCGGCCCGCCACGATCCGACCACGCGCTCGGGCAATCCGCGCCAGCGCAGCCGTCAGCAGGGCGCTCAGAACCGCGCGGCGGTGCTGGAGACCTTGCCCGCCGACGCGCGCGAACGGTTCGAGACGCTGCGCGCCTGGCGCCGCGACCGGGCGGCGGAACAGCATGTGCCGCCCTATGTGATCTTCCAGGACCGCACCCTCCTGGAGATCGCCGTGACCGAGCCGGGCGATCTGGACGCCCTGTCGCGCGTGCCGGGCGTCGGCCAGGGCAAGCTGGCGCGCTACGGCGAGGCGGTGCTGGACGTATTGAGGCGCGCCTGACCGTCTCCTCTCCGCTCGCGCGGAGAGGAGAACGCTTGCCGCGCCGAAGGCTCCGCGTATCAATGCGGCCATGACACAGGACGCCGGGCGGCGGGGGCGGCCCCTTCTCATTCTGAGCCTGATCGTCCTGCTCCTGCCGGCGGGCGGGGTCCTGGCCCATGCGCTGATCCCGCCGCCCACGACCCTGCTGATGCTGGCGCGGGTCATCGAGGGCGAGGGGATCGACTATCGCTGGCGGCCCCTGGATCGGATTTCGCCGCGCCTGGTGGAGGCGGTGATCGCCTCGGAGGACGCCCGCTTCTGTTCGCACCGGGGCTTCGACATGCGGGCCATCGAACAAGCCATGGAGCGCAACCGGCGGGGCGGACGCATGCGCGGCGGATCGACCATCAGCCAGCAGACCGCCAAGAACGTGTTCCTGTGGCCCCGGCGCAGCTGGGTCCGCAAGGGTCTGGAGGCTGGCTACACCGTGCTGATCGAGACCTTCTGGTCCAAGCGGCGGATCATGGAGGTCTATCTGAACGTGGCCGAATGGGCGCCGGGCGTCTACGGCGCCGAGGCGGCCGCCCAATACTGGTTCCGCAAGTCCGCCGCCGACCTGACGGCTTCGGAGGCCGCGCGCCTGGCCGCCGTCCTGCCCAGCCCGCGCCGCTATCAGGCCGCCAGCCCCGGACCCTATGTGCGCCGCCGCGCCGGGCGGGTCCAGGCGGCCATGGGGACCGTGCGGAACGACGACCTGGCGGCCTGCGTGCTGCGCTGAACATCGGGCCGGATCGGGCTTGACGGAACCGGCGCGGAGGACTCCCATGCGCGCCATTCGAACAGGGCCGGCTCAGGGTCCGCTGGAGGAGACTATCCATGAAACGCCTGCTGATGGCCGCCACGGCCGCCTGCGCCCTCGCCGCCGGAGGCCTGACCGTTCAGGCCCAGACCGCGGCCCAGACCGCCGCGCCCGCCGCCGAACGCTTCCCCGCCACGCCGCAGGGCGCCCTCGCCTTCGTCCTGGACGCCGAGGAACGCCTGGCCGAGATGAGCGAATACGCCGGGCGCGTGGCCTGGGTGCGCAACACCTACATCATCTTCGACACCATGTGGCTGGAGGCCCGGGCCAACACCGAATACACCGAGCTGGGGGTCGAGTTGGCCAATGCGGCGGCCCGCTTCAACGATGTGGACGCCGATCCCGAGACGCGGCGCAAGCTGGACATCCTGCGTCAGGGCCTGACCCTGCCGGCGCCCGACCGTCCTGGCGCGGCCGCCGAACTGTCCGAGATCGCCACCCGGCTGGACTCCACCTATGCCACCGGCAAGTTCCAGCATGACGGGCGGGAACTGACCCTGAACGACGCCGAGGAGATCATCGCCGAATCCCGCGATCCGGAGGTGACCCGCGCCATGTACGAAGGCTGGCGCACCATCTCGCCGGTCATGGCCGAGGACTACGCCCGGCTGGTGGAGATCGCCAACGAGGGCGCGCGCGAACTGGGCTTCGCCGACACGGGGGCCATGTGGCGCTCGGGCTACGACATGGACCCGGACGCCTTCGCCGCCGAGACGGACCGCCTGTGGGACCAGGTGCGGCCCTTCTACGAGAACCTGCACTGCTATGTGCGGGGCCGGCTGAACGAACGCTACGGCGATGCGGTCCAGCCCGCGACTGGCCCGATCCGCGCCGACCTGCTGGGCAACATGTGGTCCCAGCAGTGGGGCAACATCTATGACGTGGTGGCGCCCCAGGGCATGACCGAAGGCGGCGTCGACCTGACAGCCCTGCTGCAACAGGCGGACTACACCGCCGAGGACATCGCCCGCACCGCCGAGCGCTTCTACACCTCCATCGGCCTGGAGGCCCTGCCCCCGACCTTCTGGGAGCGCTCCCAGATCACGCGGCCAGAAGGGCGCGAGGTGGTCTGCCACGCCTCGGCCTGGAACGTAGACAATGTGGAGGACCTGCGCATCAAGATGTGCACGCGGGTCAACGCCGAAGACTTCCAGACCATGCACCACGAGCTGGGCCACAATTTCTACCAGCGCGCCTACAACACCCAGCCGTTCCTGTTCCGCAACGGCGCCAATGACGGCTTCCACGAGGCCATCGGCGACTTCGCGGCCCTGTCGGCGGCCACGCCCACCTATCTGAACCAGATCGAACTGCTGGATCAGGTTCCGTCCGAGGACGGCGACATCCCGTTCCTGCTGCGCATGGCGCTGGACAAGATCGCCTTTTTGCCGTTCGGCCTGATGGTGGACCGCTGGCGCTGGGACGTGTTCTCCGGCGAGACCACGCCCGAAGGATACAACGACGCCTGGTCGGCCGACATGCTGCGCTATCAGGGCCTGGTCCCGCCGGGGCCGCGCCCGGAGAACGCCTTCGATCCCGGCGCCAAGTACCATGTGCCCGGCAACACGCCCTACACCCGCTACTTCCTGGCCCACATCTATCAGTTCCAGTTCCACCGCGCGGCCTGCGAGATCGCCGGCTGGACCGGGCCGCTGCACCGCTGCTCGGTCTATGGAAATGAGGAAGTGGGGCGGCGCTTCAACGCCATGATGGAGATGGGCATGTCCCAGCCCTGGCCCCAGGCGATGCAGGCCTTCACCGGCTCGCCCGAGAACGACGCCTCGGCGGTGGCGGAGTATTTCGCGCCGCTGAACACCTGGCTGACCGAACAGAACCGCGGGCAAAGCTGCGGCTGGGACGCTTAAGCCCGGCCAGACTTCCGACACCCGACCCGTCCCGGAGCTTCCGGGGCGGGTCGGTCGTTAACCCCTCGCATGGGGGCTTTTCTTTACCTGGACCGTTCATGCTCCGGCCCCTGACGCGGGCCTGACGCCCGCCGGGATGCGGGGGGCTGGCGCATGATGGCGCGGCTGGACGGCTTGAAGCGTTTCATCCGGCGTTTCGCGGGCGCGCGGCGCGGGAACGTGGCGTTGATGTTCGCGCTCAGCCTGCCCGTGCTGGCCATGACCACCCTGGTGGGCGTGGACGTGCACCGCATCTCGACCGTCCGGGCCAATCTCCAGGACGCTCTGGACGCCGCCGCCCTGGCCGCCGCCCGGTCGCCGCACATGGACGACGCGGGGATCACCACCGTGGGCATGGCCGCCCTGCGCGCCAATCTCCAGGCCTATCCCCAGATCACCCTGCGCGAGGATCTGACCACCTTCCATCTGACCGAGGACGGCGCCGTGGTCGCCGCCTCCAAGGTCGATGTGGAAACCCTGGTGGCCAACATCGTCCTGCCCCCCTATGGCCAGATCATGGACGATCAGGTCCAGGTCGGCGTGGCGTCCGAAGTTCTGCGGTCCTCCAACAATCTGGAGGTGGCGCTGGTGCTGGACATCACCGGCTCCATGTCGGGAAGCAAGCTCAGGGACCTGAAGGACGCCGCCGACGAGCTGGTCGACATGGTGGTCCAGGACGTCCAGACGCCCTATTACACCAAGGCCGCGATCATCCCCTACGCGGCGGCGGTGAACCTGGGCTCCGCCGCGGCCGCGGCGCGCGGTGCGATTCCGGCCTCCCGCGCCATGAACGCCGCAGGCTGGGCCGACGGGTCCGGCGTCTCCATCGGCGACGCGACCAAGGGCAACCCCGTCGTCATCAACGCCAGACGCCACGGCTTCCAGAACGGCGACCGGGTGTGGATCCGGGGCGTGCAGGGCATGACCCAGATCAACGACCGTGTCTTCGTCGTCGCGGGACGGACCAGCAACAGCTTCCAGCTTCAGGGCGTGAACGGCCGGAATTACGGCAGCTACCATTCCGGCGGCACGGTCACCCGCTGTCTGGAGAACGACTGCGCTGTGGTGGTCGACACCACCCAGGATCACGGCTTCAGCACCGGCCAGCGCGTCCATGTGCGCAACGTGGTCGGCATGACCAGCCTGAACAACAACAGCTACACCGCCCGACGGATCAGCAACCGTCGGCTGGCGCTGGGCGGCTCCACGCCGACCACCCAGACATACAGCCGCAACGGCGACATCTGGTGCGCCGAGGTCGGCTGTCAGTACTACACCTTCCCCGGCTCCTGGAGCGGTGAAACCACCCGCTCCATCAGCAGCTGCGTCACCGAACGCACAGGGGCTCAGGCCTACACCGACGCCTCGCCGTCATCGGCGCGCGTTTCGCCGAACTATCCGGGAAGCGGCCTCTATGCCTGCCCCTCGGCCGAAATCCTGCCACTGACCAGCAACCGGGACGATCTGCACGACCGGATCGGTGATCTGACCGCCGACGGCTATACGGCGGGCCATATCGGCCTGGCCTGGGGCTGGTATGCGGTGTCGCCCAATTTCAACGGCGTCATGTGGTCCGGCGAGAGCCGGCCCGGCGCCTATGGAACCCGCAACCTCATCAAGGCGGTGATCCTGATGACGGACGGCGAGTTCAACATCGAATACTGCAACGGCGTCTCCACCAACGCCATCGACTGCCGCTCGGCGGACGCGCCCGGCAACGGCGATCCGTTCACCCAGGCCGAAGCCCTGTGCGAGAACATGAAAGCGCAGGGAATCCTCGTCTATACGGTCGGTTTCGCCATCGGCAACAGCGACAGCGTGCGCAACCTGATGAACAGCTGCGCCAGCGAGCCGGGCTACGCCTTCATGCCCGAGGACGGCGCGGACCTGCGCGAGGCGTTCCGCGCCATCGCCCGCAGCATCTCGGACCTGCGCATCTCGCGCTAGGTTGGAACCTATGAATCCCGTCATCCTCGGGCTTGTCCCGAGGACCCACGGCGGAACCGGGCGCGAACGGGCGTCGGTTCACATCGCCGCCGGAACGGCCCGAGATCGTGCGTGCATCAGCAATGGGTCCTCGGGACAAGCCCGAGGATGACGGATGTATTGAAATCAACAGACTTCCTGCTGAACTTCTACGAGTTCACGACCTAGGCCGGGATCAGACCGCCTTCACCGAGCCCCCGTCCACGCGGATCATCGAGCCGGTGACATAGGCCGCCAGGGGGCTGGCCAGGAAGGCGGCCACGGCGGCGAATTCCTCGGGCGTGCCGACGCGGCCGACAGGGATGGATTTCACCGATTCCGTGCGAGCCTCATCCGCCGTCACGCCCATCGCCGCCGCGCGGGCCGCGTCCAGCCGCTGGATGCGCGGGGTGTCGATGCGGCCGGGCAAGAGGGTGTTGACCGTGATCCCGTGCGGCGCGACCTCGCCCGCCAGGGTCTTGGCCCAGGCGACCACCGAGGCGCGCAGGGTGTTGGAGACGCCCAGGGTCCCGATAGGCTCGACCACCGAGACGGAGGCCACGTTCAGGATGCGGCCCCAGCCCGCCGCCTTCATGCCCGGCAGCACCCGGTCGGTCAGGCGGAACACCGACAGCACCATGGCCTCGAACTGGTCGCGCCAAAGCTGCGGGTCCAGCCCCTCCACCCCCGAGGGGGGCGGCCCGCCGGTGTTGTTGAGCAGGATTTCGACGGGGCCGCCCAGCGCCTGTTCGGCGGCGTCCACGGCCTTCAGCAGGGCGTCGGGATCGGCGAGGTCGGCCGGGGCGATCACGGCCCCGCCCGGCCCCGAAGCGTTCAGGTCGTCCGCCACGGCCTGAAGCCGCGCCGCATCCCGCGACAGCAGCGCCACATGGACGCCCTCGGCGACGAGCGCGGCCGCAACCGCCCGCCCGAGACCCGATGAGCCTCCGCAGATCAGGGCGCGTTTGCCGGTGAGGTGGAGATTCATGAAGGTGATCCGGTGTGGTCGAGGACGTGGGGCCGGAGATGGCCATGAGCGGGGAACGATTGCGAGATCTTGAGGTCTATGTCTGTTATCGACCCGCTGCGAACACCCGCTGATCCGCTGTTGATGGGCCACAAGATGGAGGAAGCCGCCGATGCCCCACTTGGGTAAGCGAAAGATAGCCGGGCTGCTGCTGTTGATCGGCGGAGGGTTGCTGGTCCTCGCAAGCTGGTATCCCCTCAGCATGTATGGCGGGCCTCAGTTCGACATTCGCACCCTGTCAGTCGCGGTAATCCTACTTCTGGCTGGCATTGCGCTGATCGCTTGGGGCCGAATATCTGGGCGTCGGTAGGGGAAGTTTCTGCCCTTTAGGGAATGTCCGCCTCCGACACCGTCCCGACTTTTGGTGCTTCTGCACATGGGCGAGCCGCCGAAGGTCCGTTTCCCGGCGTCCGTCGTTTGACAGCTCACGACCCTTAGCCCGCCGTTGGTGTCTTCGACGAACGCGCAGAGGTGGGGACGACAATCATTCAAAGGACGCTAGAGGCGGTTAGTCTCCTAACCCGCGCCTTGTCACTTTGAGCCGGGCGGACGGCCAGCGATACCATTTCGGATAGAGGCCGCAAGCGTCCCCAGAAAGCCCCCCACCGCAGCTTGGATGCCGAGATACACCCAAAAATTGACCTCCGACGGAGCGTTGAAGGCCGCAATAGCTACGCAGATCAATGCGCCACATGCAGCCCAAAGTTTGACGCTAGAAATCTTGGGCCGGGCCGACATCGCTATGCTCCTCGCTTCAGCGCATCAGTCAATGATGCTAAGCCCGCAACATCAACTCCCCACCCCTAACGGCCACCCAGAACGACCGCTCCCCACCCAGCCACGCCGCGCTAAACAAAACGGCGCGTCCCTCTCGGAACGCGCCGTGATGAGGTTTACGCCTGCATGGTCCAGCCCTCGACGCCCATGGCCGCCTGGCGGAAGGCTTCGGAGCGGGTGGGGTGGGGCAGGCAGGTGCGGGCGATGTCTTCGGACGCGCCGCCGAAGGCCATGACCTGACAGGCCGCGCCGATCAGTTCGCCCGCCTGGGGGCCATAGATGTGCACGCCCAGCACCCGGTCGGTCTTCGCATCGGCGATGACCTTCACGAAGCCCTCGGTCTCGTGGTTGATCTTGGCGCGGCTGTTGGCGGCGAAGGGGAATTTGCCCTTCTTGTAGTCGGCGCCGTCGGCCTTCAGCTGTTCCTCGGTCTTGCCGACCCAGGCCACTTCCGGGCCGGTGTAGATGACGCTGGGGACCAGGTCGTAGTCCACGTGGCCCGCCTTGCCCGCGATCAGCTCGACCGTGGCCACGGCGTCCTCCTCGGCCTTGTGGGCCAGCATCGGGCCGTGGGTCACGTCGCCGATGACCCAGACGCCGTCCTGACCGGCCTTGAAGTGATCATTGACGATGAAGCCGCGCTTGTCGGTCTCGATCCCGACCGTCTCCAGACCCAGGCCCGCCGTGTAAGGGCGGCGGCCGATGGCCACGAGAACCACGTCGCCCTTGAGGGTCTCAGCCTTGCCCCCAGAAGCGGGCTCCACCGTCAGCTCCACCCCGTCCTTGCCGACCTTGGCGCCGGTGACCTTGGTGCCCATGCGGAAGGTCATGCCCTGTTTGGTCAGGCCGCGCTGGAAGGCGGTCGCCACCTCGGCGTCCATGCCCGCGCCCACCTTGTCCAGGAATTCCACCACCTCCACCTCGGCGCCCAGGCGGCGCCAGCCCGAGCCCAGCTCCAGCCCGATCACCCCCGCCCCGATGACGATCAGTTTCTTCGGCACGGCGGGCAGCGACAGGTCGCCGGTGGAATCGATCACCTTGCCCTCGACAAAGTCCACGCCCGGCAGCGGCGTCGGCTCCGAACCCGTGGCGATGATGATGTTGCTGGCCACCACGACGGTCTTGGTTCCATCGGCGGCCTCGACCTCGACCTGGCCCTTTCCGGCGATGCGGCCCCGGCCTTTCAGCCAGTCGATCTTGTTCTTCTTGAACAGGAACTCGATGCCCTTGGTCAGCTGGCCGACGCTGTCGTCCTTCTGCTTCATCATCTGATCCAGGTCGAGTTCGCGGCCCTTCATCTTGATGCCCAGCCCGGCGTATTCCTTGCCCGCCGCCTCGTAAAGCTCCGAGGCGTGCAGCAGGGCCTTGGACGGCATGCAGCCGACGTTCAGGCAGGTGCCGCCCAGGGTCTCTCGCATCTCGACGCAGGCGGCCTTCAGGCCCAACTGCCCCGCGCGGATGGCGGCGTTGTAGCCGCCCGGCCCGCCCCCGATGATCACGACGTCATACGCGGCGCTGGGGGAGGCGGCTTCGGCCATGGGGTCTCTCGTTCAATGGGCGCGGGGGAGCGCGCGGAACCTAGCGGCGCGCCGGAGCGCGTCAACCGTCGCGACCCATATAGGCGCCCGGACGCCGACTAGTAGGCGAACTGACCCGGGGTCCGGGCCCGGCGGATGCGGCGGCTGGCGATCACGACCAGAACCCCGAGCACCACAAGGGCTCCGAGCGTCAGCCATACCGGATCCATGGGCAGGCCCGACGCCGCTTCCGGTGCGGACATCGTCGCTGGACCGGAAGGGGCGGCGTCCCCGCCGCGCTGATCAAGCGCCAGCCGCAGGGCTGCGT
>JAEZCL010000249.1 GCA_023433585.1 Pseudomonadota bacterium | reverse complement strand
TACAATCAACTGATCCGGATCGAAGAAAGCCTGGCGGAAAATGCACTGTTTCCCGCAGGAAAGATTAAATTCGGTAAATAAATTATTCGGGATCCGGAGGTTTTTTCCGGGTCCCGATTTTTAAAAGCAGAACGGGTGATAAAGAAAATCGCTTCCAATAAATTCCTGATCAGCGGCATCGCCTTCGCGGTGTGGATGCTTTTCTTTGATGAGCAGGATCTGATCAGCACCCATATTCACCAGCGCAGCGAATTGAACAAGCTCAAAAAAAGCCGCGATCATTTTATAAAAGAAATTGAACTGACCCGCGAGGAACTGCGCCAGCTCGAGACCGATCCCGCCTTATTGGAAAAATATGCCCGCGAAAAGTACCGTATGAAGCGGGATAATGAGGATGTCTTCATAATTCCGTAGAAATAACCAGTAGTTTTACGCTTCTTTCTATCAAACACTTATATTAATTTTCAGGTTCCGGATCCTTGTAAAACCGCCATCCAATACAATAAGTTAAACCATTCACCGTTTTAAAAAGCGGACGGACAACCCGAAACGGACATTTCGGATCTAAAGGACTTAAATGGTTTGCCTATGACAATTCTGTATTCAACAGAGGAGATAGTACAGTATTTGTATAATGAAACTTCGACTGATAAAAAAGCTGCCATTGAAAATGCACTGCAGCATGACTGGACACTCCGTGAAAAAGTAGAAGTGCTGAAAACATCGATTGCTTGTTTAGATAAGGGCCTGGAATCACCCCGAATGGAGCCGATACTCTATGCGCTGAATTACGCAAAAGAAACCCTGGCCGAATCGGTGCAGGATCTCTAGTATCTGTTATTTTCGCGGGTATTAGTAAAAAATGACCCGAAAAGAACGATTCAGGCTTGTATTGGATTACTTCAGGCAACACGCTCCCAATGCGGAAACCGAGCTGATCTACGATAACCCATTTCAGTTACTGGTAGCTGTTATTTTATCAGCTCAGTGCACCGATAAACGGGTGAATCAAACCACCCCGGCCATCTTTGAAAAGTATCCCGATGTGTATGCATTGGCGAACGCCAGCTTTGAGGAGCTTTTCCCTTTCATTAAAAGCATTTCCTATCCAAACAATAAAACCCGCCACCTGATCGGCATGGCCAAAATGCTGGTGGAAGAATTCAATGGCGAGATCCCACTTACCGTTGGTGAATTAATTCGTTTACCGGGCGTAGGAAGGAAAACCGCCAATGTGATCACTTCGGTGGTCGACAATCAGCCGAATATGGCGGTTGACACCCATGTTTTCAGGGTGGCGGCCCGCCTCGGTCTCACCGTAAATGCCAAAACGCCCCTGGCGACGGAAAAACAGCTGATAAAATACATTCCCCGCGAGGAAATCTACATTGCGCATCACTGGCTCATTTTACACGGGCGTTATATCTGCACGGCCCGCGCTCCGAAATGTGAACAGTGTGGGCTGAGAAAAATCTGTCGCTTTTACCAGAAAAACATCAGGGTTATGAATGAAGGCTGATGGAAATTGATCTGATAAAATTCAGATCCATGATACCATCTTTTCTATTAGTGATTCTGTTAATCACCTGCCAGGGTTTTAAACTCGGCGCTCAATACTATTTCTACAACGACCGGTATTATGATCGTTCCATAGTGACTGAAATAGGAATACACAGCGGGGGCATAAACTGCCTTACCGATCTGGGCGGCCATCCCGGGAAGAACCGGAACCATTGGAAAGACCTGAACTGGCAGTACACTAAACCATTTGCAACACTGTACTTTTCAGGCCTCTACCAGCAAAAAATGGGTATTAGGGCTCAATTGACGGCAGGACAAATCTTTGCCAGCGATGCGGTGCTGAAGAACGCGGCAGTGCCAGCCCGCTCCAGGTATTTACGGAACCTGCATGTACGGACGGAAATCTGGGAATGCTCCCTAATTGGTGAATGGCATCCTTTGAATTTTTTTGGGGATCCGCCATTGGTATCGCCATATTTGCTGGCAGGAATTGGCTTTTTTCAGTTTAAACCGATGGCCCGCTGGGGCGATCGGTGGGTAGAGCTGCAACCCCTGCGCACCGAAGGCCAGGGCTTCAATGAATATCCCGATCGGAAACCTTACGCGCTTAAAAGCTGGTCAGTGCCACTGGGTCTGGGCTTTCGGTACGATCTCAGCGCCATTGCCTGCCTCCGCCTCGAACTAAATTACCGGATTTTGCAGACCGATTACCTGGATGATGTCAGCAAAACCTATGCGTCTCCCGAAAGCTTTGCTAAAAATCTTCATCCCGGGCTGGTTGAAACTGCCCTGGCGCTTTCAAATCGAAAAAAGGAAATTGATTCCAGAGCTACGACCGCCATTGGAGAAAAAAGAGGCGATCCGGCCCATAACGACTCCTGGTTTACAGCGGGCCTGTCAATCGGATTTATATTGAACCGAATTCGAAAATGATGACGGCATTGGTGTCCGGTTAATAATTATCAATTTACCTGAAACCTGTATCAACAGTAAGTTACGAGCGAGCGGTCGTTGTAAATGACCCCTTCCACTTTTTTTTAGAAAAAAAGTGGAGCAAAAAAATCGGGCTCCGGAATAAATCCTAAAAATTGAAACTTCCGGCTAAATAAAAACAAGTCACAGCGTAAGAATATAACCCAGCGCCAGTAGGACTTACGGGCTACAGAACATTTCCGGGCTCTGGTAACAACTGTTTTTATTTAACGCCGTCCGTTTCAATTTTCTTAACGGATTTCTTCCGAGGCCCCAGGGAATACATTTACCCGGACACCAATGATGTGCAAATGTGCTAATGTGCAAATTCAAATCCGGACAGTTTTATTCTTTAGCTGTGGCTTGTTTTTATTTACGCCGTCCGTTTCATTTTGCAAATTCGCACATTATCACATTATCACATTATCACATTATCAAATTATCACATTTCCACATTCGCACATTAAGT
>JAEZCL010000212.1 GCA_023433585.1 Pseudomonadota bacterium | reverse complement strand
TCAGCCCGCGGCGACCGGGCCCCGCCCACATCCCCCGCCCGTAGTCCGTCGACCGGCCGATCCCCGCGCCGGGGCGCGGGTCGGACGTGCTCGGCGAGGACGAGATCGCCCGCGTCCGTGTCGCCGCGCGCATCGCCGCGCAGGCGCTGCAGGAGGTCGGCCGGCACGTCGCACCCGGTGTGACGACCGACGAGCTCGACGCGATCGGGCACGAGTTCCTGTGCGACCACGACGCGTACCCGTCGACGCTCGGCTACCGCGGCTTCCCCAAGTCGCTGTGCACGTCCGTCAACGAGGTCATCTGCCACGGCATCCCCGACTCGACCGTGATCGAGGACGGCGACATCGTCAACATCGACGTCACCGCGTACATCGGGGGCATGCACGGCGACAACAACGCGACCTTCCTCGCGGGGGACGTGGACGAGGAGTCGCGGCTGCTCGTCGAGCGGACGCAGGAGGCGCTGCGCCGCGCGATCACCGCGGTGCGCCCGGGACGCGAGATCAACGTCATCGGGCGCGTGATCGAGAAGTACGCCGCCCGCTTCGGCTACGGCGTGGTGCGCGACTTCACGGGGCACGGCGTCGGGCCGGCGTTCCACACGGGGCTCGTCGTCCCCCACTACGACGCGGCGCCCGAGTACGCGACCGTCATCGAGCCCGGCATGGTGTTCACGATCGAGCCGATGCTCGACCTGGGGACCCACGAGTGGGAGATGTGGGACGACGGGTGGACCGTCGTCACGGCCGACCGCAGCAGGTCGGCGCAGTTCGAACACACGCTGCTCGTCACCGAGACCGGGACGGAGGTGCTGACGCTGCCATGAGCAAGGACGCGAGGCACAGGAGCGCGGAGGCCGGCACGGCGTTCGGCGTCGACATCGGCGGGTCCGGCATCAAGGGCGCGCCGGTCGACCTGGCGACCGGCGAGTTCGTGGGTGAGCGCGTGCGCATCCCCACGCCGCAGCCGGCCACGCCGGACGCCGTGGCGCGCACGGTCGCCGAGGTCATCGCCTCGTTCGACCTCCCGCACGACCTCCCGATCGGGGTCACGTTCCCCGCGGTCATCCGGCACGGCGTCGCGCAGTCGGCCGCGAACGTCGACGACGCGTGGATCGGCACGGACGTCGCCCCCCCGATCGGTGCGGCGACGGGCCGGCGCGTGGTCGCGGTCAACGACGCCGACGCCGCCGGGTACGCCGAGGCCGCGTACGGCGCCGCGAAGGACGTGGGCGGCGTGGTCCTCGTCGTCACGCTCGGCACGGGGATCGGCTCGGCGCTCGTCGTTGACGGCCACCTCGTGCCGAACACCGAGCTGGGCCACCTGGAGATCGACGGGCACGACGCGGAGTCCCGGGCGGCGGACGCCGCGCGGGACCGCGACGACCTGACCTTCGAGGAGTGGGCGCAGCGCCTGCAGCGGTACTTCACGGTCGTCGAGAACCTGTTCTGGCCCGACCTGATCGTGGTGGGCGGCGGCGTCAGCAAGAAGCACGCGCAGTTCCTGCCGCTGCTCGACCTGCGCACGCCCATCGTGCCCGCAGGGCTGCGCAACGCGGCCGGGATCGTCGGCGCGGCGCGGCTCGCGGCCAACGCCGGGCGCTGACGTCCGACGTCACCCGGTACCACCCAGCGACACCGAACCTACGGTGCCGTAGGGTAGGCGCATCCGTACCACGAGCACCCGCTCCACCCCCACGGCTGGGAAGTCGTTCCGAGCCCTGGAGGTCATGTGGCTCTTGCATCCGTACCCGCTCCCCCCACCCCGACGCGTCCCCGTCAGGCGGCCGCGACCGGCAGCTACCACGAGCTGTCCGCCCAGGTGCGGGAGGCCGGTCTCCTCGACCGGACACCGGGCTTCTACTTCTCGCTGCTCGCCGGCCTGACCGCGGTGCTGGCGGGCCTCGTGGCCGGCTTCGTGCTGCTCGGCCACTCCTGGTTCCAGCTCCTCATCGCCGCGGGCCTGGGCCTGGTGCTCACGCAGTTCGCGTTCGTCGCGCACGAGGCGTCGCACCGCCAGGTGCTCCTCACGGGCCCGGCCAACGACCGCCTCGGGCGCGTGCTGGCCAACGGCGTCGTCGGCATCAGCCACTCCTGGTGGATGACCAAGCACACGCGGCACCACGCGAACCCCAACCGCGTCGGCAAGGACCCGGACATCGAGTGGGACACGGTCTCCTTCCTCGAGGAGGACGCCGCGAAGCAGCGCGGGTTCCTCGCCGCACTGACGCGGCGCCAGGGCTGCCTGTTCTTCCCGCTGCTCACCCTCGAGGGCCTCAACCTGCACGTCCTCGCCTTCAAGAGCCTCATCGCGTCCGCACCGTCGCGGGCCCGCACGCTCGAGCTCGTCATCCTCACCGCGCGCCTCGGCATCTACGTGGCGCTCGTGGTCTGGGCGCTGCCGATCGGCATGGCCGCCGCGTTCCTCGCGGTGCAGCTCGCCGTGTTCGGCGTCTACATGGGCGCGTCGTTCGCACCCAACCACAAGGGCATGGCGATCATCCCGGCCGACAGCCGCCTGGACTTCCTGTCCAAGCAGGTCCTGACGTCGCGCAACATCGGCGGGGGCCGGTTCGTCACGCAGCTCATGGGTGGTCTGGACGCGCAGATCGAGCACCACCTGTTCCCGAGCATGCCGCGCCCGCACCTGGCGCGCGCCCGGCGCATGGTGCGCGAGCACTGCGCACAGGTCGGCATGCCCTACACGGAGACGTCCCTGGTGCGGTCCTACTGGCTGGTGGTGCAGTACCTCAACCGGGTCGGCCTGTCCGCGCGCGACCCGTTCGACTGCCCCATGGTCCAGCGGT
>JAEZCL010000075.1 GCA_023433585.1 Pseudomonadota bacterium | reverse complement strand
CCTGAGGGCTGTCCGAGGCCGCAGCGGCGGCGCGGGCGTCGTCATGGCGCCCCGCGGCGGCCTTGAGCGCGGCGCGCAACGAGGCGTCCGGTCCGGCGTATTTCGTCAGGGCCTTGGCCGGGTCGAAGGCGGCCAGCGCCAGGGCCAGATCGCGCTCGGCCCGGGGCGCCACGCCGCGTGCAAACGCCAGCGCCTCCTCCACCCGCCCGGCGGCGGCCAGGGACCGGATGCGCTCCACCGGAAAGGCGCGGACGGCGGCCGGGTCGCGGTCGAACCCACGCGAAGCCAGCCGATGCATCTCCAGCCGCGACAGGGCGACGGGATCGCGCATCGCGCCCACCGCCAGGGCAGCGGAGCGGCGGCGTTGTCGGATCAGGAAGCGGGCGATCGGGTTCATCAACCGGACGTCCCTCGCCTCGCTAGGGAAATGGTGGAGGTGAGAGGCCGCGCCTCGAACCGGAGCCACGCGCGCAGGGTTGGTGTGGCGGCTGCGCGCAAACAAAGAATGGTGGATGCGACAGGGATTGAACCTGTGACCCCCTCGGTGTGAACGAGGTGCTCTCCCGCTGAGCTACGCATCCATCCGGGCCAGCTTCACGTGGCGTGAACCGTCGGGAGGCGCGGACATAGCCCGGTCAACTGACGCGCGCAAGGCCGAAGCGATGCGTTCCCTCTCCCGATGGAGACCTTTGCATAACGGCTGACAGCTCAAGATTTTCCGCTCATCCCCGCGAACGCGGGGACCCAGTTCTGTCCAGCTTGACGCCGGCGCTTCAGAACTGGCGGGCAGAGAATGATCCGTGTCCGCTGCAACACCCAAAGGACTGGGTCCCCGCGTTCGCGGGGATGAGCGGAGAGTTATGCAAAGGTCTCCATCGGGAGAAGGTCATTTTGGCTGAAGCGCCGCCAACACCTTGCGGGTCGCCTCGGGGATCGGGACCGGACGGCGGGTTTCGCGGTTCACATACACATGGGTGAAGTGGCCGAAGGCGGCGGCGTCGGGTTCGTCGTTGCGGAACAGGCCGATCTCGTAGCGCACGCTGCTGGTCCCGATGCGGGCCACGCGGACGCCCGCATCCACCCGGTCGGGAAAGGTGATGGGCGCGGCGTAGCGGCAGCCGGTCTCGACCACCAGGCCGATGACGGGGCTGGTCGCCGGATCGAGGACGCCCTGTTCGATCAGGTGGGCGTTCACCGCCGTGTCGAAGAAGCTGTAATAGACCACGTTGTTCACATGGCCATAGACGTCGTTGTCCATCCAGCGGGTGGTGATGGCGCGGATGACCGGGAAGTCGGCGCGGGTCGGCAGCGGTTCCGTCACAGTTTTCCCGGTCACAGGGCTTCCTCATAGAGCGCGCGGGCGTCGGCCAGCGCGACCTCGCGCGGATTGTTGATGAGCAGGCGCTGGACCTGCATGGCGTCGTGGGCCAGGCGGTCCAGGTGCTGGACCTCGACCCCGATGTCGCTGAGCCGCTGCTCCATGGGCATCTCGGCGGTCAGGGCGGCCATTTCCTCCACGAAGGCGGCCCCGTCCGGCTTCAGGCCGATGGCGGCGGCCAGCTCGCCATAGAGCGGCGCGGCGGCGGGCAGGTTGAAGCGCAGCACCGGCCCCAGGACCAGGGCGTTGGACAGGCCGTGGGGGGCATGGAAGATTCCGCCGATGGGATAGGCCAGGGCGTGCACCGCCGCCACCGGCGCATTGGCGAACGCCATGCCGGCCAGCAGCGAGCCTTGCAGCATGGCCCGGCGCGCGGGCAGGTCCGAACCGTCGGCGATGACCCGGCGGATGTTGGCGTGCAGCAGCTTCAGCGCCGCGAGCGCCAGGCTGTCGGAGACCGGGTTCTTCCTGTGCCTGGACGTATAGGCCTCGATGGCGTGGACCATGGCGTCGATGCCGGTCATGGCGGTGACGCGGGGCGGCAGGCCCACGGTCAGGGCGGCGTCCAGAATGGCCGCGTCGGGATAGAGCAAGGGCGAGACCACGCCCTTCTTCTGGTCGTCGGGCGTGGTGACGATGGCGATGTTGGTGACTTCCGACCCGGTGCCGGCGGTGGTGGGAACCTGCACCAGCGGCAGGCGCGGCCCTTTCGCCAGGCCGATGCCGTAGATGTCCGGCAGGGCCTGATCGGTCCCGGCCATGAGGGCGACCAGCTTGGCCGTGTCCAGGGACGAACCGCCGCCCAGGCCCACGACTCCGTCCGCGCCCGCCGCCCGCGCCGCCCGCACCGCCGCCATGACCGAGGCTTCGGGCGGGTCGGCCAGCACGTCGCTGAACACCGTGGCCGCCACGCCCGCCGCATCCAGGGCCTGAAGGATCGGCGCGATCACGCCCGCCTGGACCAGCCCGGCGTCGGTGACGATGAACGGCCGCGCCACGCCCATGCCGGTCAGGAACGCCGCCAGCTTCAGGGCGGCGCCGTCCTCACAAAGGATTTTCGGGGTGGTCTCGAACGAAAAGCCGGTCATGGGCGCATCCTCCGCCGAGCAGCGAAGCGCGGATGGAGAGCGGCCGCAAGATCACGCAGGGTCAGCTTGCACCGGTCAGATGCCCGAGGCGCGCACCGCGTCCGGATCTTCGGCCTCCGGGTCGCCGGGCAGCCAGGCGACGCGCCCGTCATAGATGTCCTGGTTCAGGATGCGCTCCTCGCGCGCCACCAGGACCGGGACCAGCATCTGGCCGGTGACGTTGGTGGCGGTGCGGATCATGTCGATGACGCGGTCGATGGCGATGATGTAGCCAACGCCTTCCAGCGGCAGGCCGGCGGTGGACAGCACCAGGGTCAGCATGACGATGGAAGTGCCCGGCACCCCGGCCACGCCCAGCGAACCCAGCACCGCCGTCAGGCCGATCAGCACATACTGGGTCAGGGTCAGGTCGATGCCGAAATACTGGGCGATGAAGATGGCCGCGATGGCCGGATAGATGGCGCCGCAGCCGTCCATCTTGACGTTGGCGCCCAGGGGCACGGCGAAGGCGGCGTAGGCTTGAGGGACTCCAAGGCGCTCCACCGTCTGGCGCAGGGTGATGGGCAGGGTGCCGAGCGACGACGAGGTGGCGAAGGCGGTCTGCTGTGCCGCGAAGGCGCCGCGGAAGAAGCTGACGACGCTCAGGCCGTGCAGCTTCAACAGGGCCGGATAGACGATCAGGATGTGGAACAGGCAGGCCGCGTAGACGGCGACGATGAACTTGCCCAGCGGCAACAGCGCCTCCCAGCCGTAACCGCCCACCACCCCCGCGATCAGGCCGAACACGCCGAACGGCGTCAGCTGGATGACCCAGCGGGTGATGCGGAAGATCAGGGCCGCGCCTTCGTCCACCAGCCGCCGCGCGCCCTGGGCCCGGTCGCCCAGCGCCACCAGGGCGGCGCCGATCAGGGCCGAGAAGAAGATGATCTGCAGCACCTTGCCCTCGGCCAGCGCCGCGAAGGGGTTGGTGGGCACGATTCCGATCAGGACCTGCATGGGCGTGGGAATTTCGCGCGCCCTCACCTCACCCAGCGGCAGGTCGGCCAGGCCCAGGCCCGGGTTTATCAAATGCCCGAACCCGATGCCCACCAGCACCGCCAGCAGGGACGTCAGGGCGAACCAGACGAGGGTGCGCACGCCCAGCCGCGCCGCGTTCGCCTCGCCCCCCAGCCGCGCGATGGAAGAGGCGATGGTGAACAGCACCAGAGGCGCCACCACCATGCGGATCAGGTTCAGATAGACCTCGCCCATCCAGCCGAACCAGACGCCCGCCTGTTCGCGCAGGACGAGACCCGCCAGAATTCCCAGGCCGAAGCCCACGAAGATTCGCTGCCACAGCGGAACGGAGAAGAAGCGTCGGATCATGGGGCCGCCTGATTGAAGGGGCCAGAACATGTCCACGGCGCCGAGGCGCTTCAACGCGAGAGTTTCTGCGAGCCCGGCGAGAATATCTAAAGCCGCGACGCGATCGGGCGAATCCGTGGCAAGCTGCGCCCATGACCGCGAACCGCCGCCTGATCGTCTTCGCCGCCGCCAACGGCGCCATGGCCGTGATGCTGGGCGCCTTCGCCGCTCACGGGGCCGGGCCGCAGGTCAAGACCCTGCTGGCGACCGGGGCGCAATACCAGATGGTCCACGCCGTGCTGGCGGTCGCGTGCGCCCTGTGGAGCGGCGGCGGGCGCCTGGCGCGGATCGCCGGGTGGCTAGCGGCGGCGGGCGGGCTGATCTTCTCGGCGTCCCTGGGGATGATCGGCCTTTTGAGCCTGCCGGCTTTGGGAATGGTCGCGCCGGTGGGCGGCGCCCTGATGATCGCGGGCTGGCTGGCGCTGCTGCTCGCGGCGGCGCGGACGCGGGCATGACCGGCGCCTGCGCCCTGATCGGCAG
>JAEZCL010000024.1 GCA_023433585.1 Pseudomonadota bacterium | reverse complement strand
CCATTGTTCGCGCGCGACGTGCGGCGCGACCGTGGCGTTTATGATGTTGCCCACGCCCGTCTCTGACTCCGATCCGGTGCCGGGATTCAGCGGCCACTGATGGATCGAGGCCAGAAACAGGCTGTCGTCCGCCTCGAAGGTCGCCTGGGTGCCATTGCCGTGGTGCACGTCGAAATCCACCACCGCCACCCGCGCCAGGCCCAGCGCCTGGGCCGCGCGCGCGGCCACGGCGACGTTCGAGAACAGGCAGAATCCCATGGCCTTGTCCGGCTCCGCATGATGGCCCGGCGGCCTGACGGCGGCGAAGGCGCGCTCGGCCTCGCCCGCCGCCACGGCCCGCACCGCCTGGATCGCCGCGCCGGCCGCCAGCCGACCCGCCCGCACGCTGCCGGGCGACAGCACCGTATCAGCGTCCAGCGCGACCACCCCCGATGCGGGCGAAGCGTCCAGGATGCGCCGCACATGGGCTTCGGGATGGACCCGCGTCAGGGCCTCGATCTCCGCCTCGACCGCCGCAAGCCGGTCCAGGGTCAGGCCCGCGTCGTCCACCGCGTCCAGCACGGCGCCCAGCCGAGCCGACCGTTCGGGATGCCCCTGGCCGGTGTCATGGGCCAGCATGTCGGGATGGGTGATGAACAGGGTCATGAGGGCGAGTGTAGCGCAATTCTCCTCCCCATCACTTGAGATGGGGAGGTGGCGCGGGCGCGACTCAGCGCCCGTGACGGAGGGGGCGGGTCGGTGGGTGGCGCTCATCACCAGAAAGACCGAGACGACTGAACCAGCCCCTCCACCATGCTTCGCATGGTCCCCCTCCCCACGCCGTGGGGAGGAGAGGGGCTTGCGCCATTCGCCCATGAAGCTATGCCGCCTCCATGACCGCCTTCGTCATCCGTCCCGCCGACGCCGCCGACGCGCCCGCCTTGGCCGCGCTGGGCCGCGCCACCTTCATCGAGACCTTCGTGGAGGGCTTCGGCATTCCCTATCCGCCGGAGGATCTGGCGCCGTTTCTGGACCAGACCTTCAGCGAGGCGACCACCCGCGCCCGGTTGGCTGATCCCGATCACGAATACTGGGTGGCCGAGCGCGACGGCGAGATTCTCGGTTTCGCCAACACCGGCCGCTGCGGCCTGCCGCACCCGGACGCCCGGCCCGGCCACGCCGAACTGCACCGGCTCTATGTCTCGAAGGCCGCCCAGGGCCTGGGCGTCGGCACGGCCCTGCTGAACGTCGCGCTGGACTGGATGGAGGCGAACAGCGACGGCCCGCTGTGGATCGGCGTCTGGAGCGGCAATCTGAAGGCCCGGAAGCTTTACGCCGCTCATGGTTTCGAGGTGGCGGGCGAATATCAGTATCCGGTCGGGGCCTGGCGCGACGACGAATTCATCCTGCGCCGGGGGTGACGGTCAGGGATCGTGGATGGACGCCGGAAGCCGCCTCTGTTGATGATCGGGCGAAAGCGGGAGGCGGACGATGATCTGGATGATGATTCTGGCGGCGCTGGCGGGCCAGGACGACGTTTCCACCGCGCGGGCCGAGGCTGACGCGCTGATCGCGGCGGCGGACGCCGAGGGCGTGTTCGAGAACGCCACCACCGAAGCGGTCCCGGCGGCCCGGCATATCCCGAGCGGCCTGCTATGCCGTTTCACGCCGGGCGAGGAGACGAACCGCATCGTCGTCTATCCGGCCGTGGACATTCTGGCCGATGGCGACAACGTCGGCTGCAACACGCGTGCCCAGGGGATGCATGTCTCGGTGTATGCGACCCGCTATGCCGCCGTGTTCCCGGCCGAGGCCGTTCTGGAGGACGCGATCACCGCGATTCGGGCGCGCTGGCCCGACATCGCGTCCCATGAGGACGGGTTCCCCCTGTTGACGCCCCCGACCCAGGACACGCCGCCTCTGCACGCGGTCTTCACCGGCCAGAACGACGCGCCCTTCGTCACCTTCGTCCTGGTCCAGCATCAGGGCGAGTGGAGCTACAAATTCCGCGGCACCCAGGACACTACGGATGTGGTTCGTGCGGGCATGACGGGCGGGCTGATGTTCATGAACGCCCTTTCGGACGTGGACCCGCCGGGCTGCGACGACGTGTCATGCCTCGCATACGAAAATCATTCGCAATAACGCTTGCGCTCACTTCCTGACTGCGTATGAGAACCGCTCGCAATGAGGCCGCAAGGTTCTCGCAAGGTTTCTCGCCAATTCGCAGACCAGGGGCGCACGCGCACAATGACTTCCTCACTCTCCGTCCGTCGCAAGGCGTTCTGGCTGTCCGGCGCCGCCGGTCTGGCCCTGATGGCGGCGCCCGCTCTGGCCGACACTGAGACCGTCGAATCCGATAAGCCCTTCACCGTTTCCGAAGTGGTGGTCACGGCTTCGGGCTTCGAACAGCGTGTCGAACAGGCCCCCGCCTCCATCAGCGTCCTGTCGCGCGAAGAGCTTCAGGAAACCCGCTATCAGAGCCTGGCCGAGGCCCTGGCCAATGTCGAAGGCGTCGACGTCGGCGCCTCGGCGGGCAAGACCGGCGGTCTGAACATCTCCATCCGGGGCATGCCCAGCGACTACACCCTGGTGCTGGTGGACGGCCGCCGTCAGAACGCGGCGGGCAGCATCACCCCCAACGGCTTCGGCGAGACCTCGTCCAGCTTCATCCCGCCCATGTCGGCCATCGAGCGCATCGAGGTGGTGCGCGGGCCGGTCTCGACGCTGTACGGCTCGGACGCCATGGGCGGCGTCGTCAACATCATCACCCGCCGTTCGGGCGGCGACTGGACGGGATCCTTCACGGCCGACGGCACGTTCCAGAGCGAGAGCCAGTTCGGAAACATCTACGGCGCCAATTTCTACGCCCAGGGTCCGATCGTGAACGACCTTGTGGGCCTGGCCCTGCGCGGCCGCTACTCGACCCGCGAGGCGTCCAGCCTGACCTATGAGCTGGACAGCGGCGGAACCGCCATCGTCAGCGAGCGCGGGCCGAGCCCGGTGGAGAACGAGCTGTGGTCGCTGGGCGCGCGCCTGAACCTGACCCCGCACCCGGATCATGACCTCTATTTCGACGCCGACATCCAGCGCCAGTGGTATGATAACTCCGGGGCCCAGCTCGGCACCTTGGGCATCCGGGGCTATGCGCCGGACCAGCGGTTCAATCAGGAAGAGTTCGTCCTGGCCCACGACTGGCGCCTGCGCTTCGGCGAACTGCAGACCACCCTGTCGCAAAGCACCCGCGAAACCCTCGGCCGCATCCTGCCCGAAGACGTGCCCGGCACCGACCGACTGGCGGGCGAGCCGCGCACCCTGGAGGCCGTCAACACCATCTTCGACACCAAGCTGTTCTCGCGCTGGAACAACCACACCTTCACCGTGGGCGGCCAGTTCTGGGACGCCGAGATGACCGACGGCGTCGCGCCCGCGCCCTACACCCATGAGCAATGGGCCCTGTTCGCCGAGGACGAGTGGCGCTTCACCGAGACCCTGGCCTTGACCCTGGGTGTGCGCCACGACGATCACTCGACCTTCGGCGACCATCTCAGCCCGCGCGCCTATCTGGTGTGGAACGCCACCGACCGCTGGACCCTCAAGGGCGGCGTCAGCCAGGGCTTCAAGACCCCGCGCCTGGACCAGATCGCCGAGGGCATCACCGGCTTCACCGGCCAGGGCACGCGCCCGACCATCGGCACCCCGACGCTGCAGCCGGAGACCTCGACCTCCAGCGAGTTCGCGGTGTTCTATGACAACCGCGACAATTTCCGCGCCAACGTCGTGATCTTCCACAACGAATTCCAGGACAAGATCACCAGCGGCCCCGGCCTTCCGAACTGCTCGTTCGGCCTGAGCGAGACGGACTACAACGCGGGCGTCACGGCGTTCCCGGGCTGCTCCGACTACGGCTGGTGGCCGGCGGTCGAGACCTTCGGCCAGTCGATCAACGTGGACGAGGCGGTGACGCAGGGGCTTGAGGCGGCGTTCCGCTGGGACATCGCCGACGCCTGGGCGGTGAACGGCAACTACACCTACACCGACAGCGAGCAGAAGAGCGGCTCCAATGCGGGGCGGCCCCTGTACAACACCCCCGAGCACATGGTGAACGCGGCCCTGCGCTGGCGCGCCACGGATCGGCTGAACCTGTGGCTGCGCGGCGAATACCGCAGCGAGCGCTATCGCGGCGAGGACAGCGCCACCTCCACCGCCAAGGCCACCTGGGGCGATTACCGCGCCTATTCGCTGTTCCACCTGGGCGGATCGTATCAGGTGACGGACAACGTGTCGGTCAACGCCACGATCTACAACCTGTTCGACAAGGACTTCGTCAGCTACGGGTCCTATGTCAGCAACACCGGGACCGGCGCGGTCAGCTACACGAACCTCTACGCCAACAATCAGGAGCCCCGGCGCCTGTGGGTGTCGGTGAACGTGAACTTCTAGGCGGTCGTCCCTATATCGATCCGGCGAGGGCTGGCGGAACGATCCGCCGGCCCTCATGTTCGCCGGACATCTGGGAGACGGTCATGCTCAAGCTTTATTATTCCGCCGGCGCCTGCGCCCTGGCTTCGCACATCGCCTTCGAGGAGGCGGGCGCGCAGTATGAGGCCGTGCCGATCAATCTGAAGACGGGCGAGCAGAGGACGCCGGAATATCTGGCGGTCAATCCCGCCGGCGTCACCCCGGCGCTGGAGACGGACCAGGGCGTCCTGACCGAGAACAGCGTCATCATGACCTGGATCGCGGACCTGCACCCGGACAAGGTCCTAGTTCCCCAAGACGCTTTCCAGCGCGCCCGGATGGACGCCTTCAACGGCTGGGCCGGGGCGTCCCTGCATCCGGCGCTGGGCCGCCTGCTGTTCTCGCGCCCGCCGCTGGAGGGTGAGGCGCGCGAGGCGGCGCTGAAGAACGCCCTGGACAAGCTGACCCTGGCCGAACGCCATCTGCTGAAGGGTCCGTTCGTGATGGGCGAGCAATATACGGTGGCGGACGGCTATCTGTCGGTCTTCACCCGGTGGTGCCGTCAGGCAGGCATCCTGAGCAAGGACGATTTCCCCAGGCTGAACGCCCATCTGGACGTGGTCCAGGCCCGGCCCGCAGTCCTGAGGGCGCTGAAGGCCCAGGGCATCGAGGCGGTCTGAGGCGAGGCCGCGCGGCGACGGGGCGTTGTCACGAACGATTGAACCGAAGGCGGCGGCTTGTGAGGGACGGATCGGGGCGGATGTCGCGCATGTGTGCGATACAGGCTTGTAATCCTTCCCATTGAAGGGCAAACGGGCCGTCAGGTCGGCCGAAGACGATCAGGAGGCGATGCGCGAGGGGATGCGCGCCCGCCGGGGCTTCGCTGAAGCGGACCGACCGCAACCAAGCCCTTGAAGCCGCATCATCCACGGTACCCGACGCCCATGAGCTTTTCCCTTTTCGGCGCCATCTCCAATGACATCGCCATCGACCTCGGCACGGCCAACACCCTGATCTACCAGAAGGGCAAGGGCATCGTGCTGAACGAGCCGTCCGTGGTGGCCCTGAGGAACGTGGGCGGTCGAAAGCTGGTCCACGCCGTGGGGATCGAGGCCAAGCAGATGCTGGGCCGCACGCCGGGCCACATGGAGGCGATCCGCCCCATGCGCGACGGAGTCATCGCCGACTTCGAGGTGGCCGAGGAGATGATAAAGCACTTCATCCGCAAGGTTCACAACCGCAAGGGCTTCGTGAATCCCAAGGTGATCGTGTGCGTGCCGTCGGGCGCCACGGCGGTCGAACGCCGGGCCATCAATGATTCGTGTCTCAACGCCGGCGCCCGTCGCGTCGGCCTGATCGACGAGCCCATGGCGGCCGCCATCGGCGCCGGCCTGCCGATTCATGAGCCCACCGGCTCGATGGTGGTGGACATCGGCGGCGGCACCACCGAGGTGGCGGTGCTGTCCCTGTCGGGCATCGTCTATTCGCGCTCGGTGCGGGTCGGCGGCGACATGATGGACGACGCGCTCATCAGCTACATGCGCCGCAACCACAACCTCCTGATCGGCGAGACCACCGCCGAGCGCATCAAGAAGGACATCGGCACCGCCCGCATCCCGGCCGACGGCGAAGGCCTGTCGATCGACGTCAAGGGCCGCGACCTGATGCAGGGCGTGCCCCGCGAGG
>JAEZCL010000320.1 GCA_023433585.1 Pseudomonadota bacterium | reverse complement strand
CGAAGGCCGGAATGACAAAGGAAAGAGCCCTACTCCCCCCCGCCCCGGAGCACCTCGACCACCGCCCGCGCGGCATCGTTCGGCACGGCGAAGCTCAGCACATACTGCTCCACCTTCCAGCCCTCGTCCGTCAGGCGCAGCACCCCGGACCCGCGCACCACGCCGTATGAGGCGCTCTCCAGCACCTCGTCGAACCAGGCGACGCAGCGGCACTCGATGTCCGCCACGCTGACCGTCCGCGCCGTCGGCCGATAGGTCCAGCCCCTCCCCGCCGAGAAATACGGCTCCGCATAGGCCCGGAACTCGTCCAGGCTCCAGCGCTCGCCCGCGTCCGTGCCGATGAACCGCGCATCGGGCGTGAACAGGCCGAAATAGACCGCCCCGTCCGCCGCGCTCGCCGCCTGATGCAGCCGGTCCAGCACCGCCCCCACGGCGGCTTCCTCGGTCTCCTGCGCCCACACAGGCCCGGCGGCCATCAGCACGGCGGCGACGATCAGAATCTTCATTTCGGCTGCTTTCATCAAGTGTGAGCGAGGTAGGGGATTCATATTCCCCCACCCGTCATTCCCGGCCTTGTGCCGGGAATCCATACACACCGAACGTTCAAGGCTCGCCTTGCCCTGACCGAGCGTATGGATCGCCGGGACAGGCCCGGCGATGACGGAAAACTATGAGTTCGGGTGAGTAAAGTCAGCGGCTTGTATGGGTTCTCAACCGAGACCTCATCCTCATCCGCCCCTCCCTCAACTGTCCGCGATCCGGTCCGGCAACGGCCGGCCGCCGGTCTCGGCCATCACCCACTGGGTGATGAGGAACAGCGCGTCGCGCTGCGGATAGTGGTTGGACAGGGCGATCACCGTCACGTCCGTTTCCGGCTGATAGCTGACCAGCGCCCGCGTCCCGGCCCAGCTCCCGGTGTGATGGATCTGGAACGACCGGAACGCCGGCTCCATGCGTGCGCCCATGTCGGCCATGAACAGCCCGTATCCCAGCCCGCGCGGCGCCCGCCCCCTCGGCGGCGTCGGCAGGGGCGGATTGTGCGCCGTCGTCATCCGGCGATAGCTGTCCGCCGACAGCAGCCGCCCCCCATGCAGCGCCCGGCTCCATTTCAACAGGTCGCCCGGCGTCGAATACAGCGCCCCGGCGGCGTGGACGATGGACGAGTTCGGCTCGTCCTGCGGCGTCCTCACCCCCTCCAGCCAAGCATAGCCCATGGCCGTCTGAACCGTCCCGTCGTCATGGCCGGTGTCGTCCATCTCCAGCGGCTCGAAGAACTCGGCCCTCAGGAATTCATGAAACGGCCGCCCGCTCGCCGCCTCCACCACATCGCCCAACAGATTGTATCCAGCGTTGGAGTAACGCATCCGCGTCCCCGGCGGGAAATCCAGCGGCAGGGCGGCGGAATCGGCCTGCAGCTCCTGCGGCGTCTGCGGAATCCGCCGCCGCTCCTGCCACCCGGGCCGGGACAGGTTGTCGCTGACCCCCGACGTATGGCTCAACAGGTGGTGCAGGGTGATCCCGCTCCAGGCCGCCGGGCACGGCTGCACCCATCGGCACAGCGGATCATCCACGCTCAGCACGCCCCGGTCCTGAAGCCTCAGGATCGCCGCCGCCGTGAACTGCTTGGACACCGAGGCGATGCGGAACCGGCTGTCCAGGGTCAGCGGCTCGTCCCGTTCGTAATTCGCCGTCCCGAACACCTTGCGCAGGACCACCTCGTCCCCTCGCGCCGCCAGCACCGCCCCGTTGAACCCGCCCCGCGCCACAAGGTCATCCAGCCGCGCCGAGGTCAGCGGCAGCGCGTCCACCATGACCGCCGCCGGGCGCGTCAGCGCGATGTGCTCCACCGCCTCGGCCGTCTCCGCGACCTGAAGCCCGCCCGGCCCGCCCCACGGCGTGCTCCACGGCGTGCTCATGACCGCCAGCCCCAGGACCAGGGTCAGGACAAAGGGAATCCATCGTCTGAAAAACACGCCCGCGCTCTCATTCACACCGGCGCCGGATCACCCCCGGCGCGACGGGCCGATCATGCCTGTTCCGGCCCGTCAACGCGACCTCGACCGCCGCGCCGGGCCGAAATCCCCGCATTCCCCGCGATCAATCCCGCGTGAAAACGGGGTCTGGCGGCCCGAGACCGGTTTTTCGCCCCATCGCTCCCGCACGTCTCAAACTGCCCGGCATGTCCATTCGATACCTTCCCGACAGCCCGCCCGTGTTCGACACCGCCAGGGCCCGCGCCCGCTGGGCCGCCGCCAAGGCCGACTATCTGGCCGGCGCAGGCGGGCCCGAGGTGTGCGAGCGCCACGGCCTGAAGCTCTCCACCTTCCGCTGGCGCGCCAAGCAGGAAGGCTGGCGCCGCGCCGACCAGACCGCCCCCTTCATCGCGCCAGATCCTGCGCCAGACCCGGCGCTGCCCCCCGGGCCTGAATCCGCACCTGAATCCAAACCGCCGCTGCAAGAGGACTCCTTCGCCATGCCCCCAACGCCGTCCCAGACCCCGCCCCCCGACGCGCCCCTCACCGCGACCCAGATGGTCGACACGGCCTGGGCTCACGTCCAGGCCGCCTTCGCCGCCGGGCGGCTGATCGAGGCGCGGGGCTGGATGCGGCTCTACAAGGACATGAAGCCCATCGCCCGCGAGGAGCAGGAGGCCGAACGCCGCGCCCGCATGGACCGCGAGGCGGCGGAACGCCCCGCCCCGCCCCCGCGCCCCCCGAGCAGCCGCCTGTCCACAAACGCGCTCAGCATCCTGGCCGCCGAGGTCAAAGCCCTGGCCCGCCTCACCGGCGACCCCCGCACGGAGAAGGCCGTCAGACTCCAATTGGACTGTTTTTCGGATGAGGAGTCCAACGCCGGTCCGGCGCCCTGAGCCCCTTGTGCAAATGCCTTGTCATCCCGGAAACGCCGAAGGCGTTATCCGGGACGGGACGCCGCCCTCAAATCAGGCCCGGACGGCGCATCGCGACGATCCGGGCCAACGGATCCACGGGAACACCGGAACCCGTCGCTCTCCGCTTCGCTACGGCCGGGATGACAAGGAGACCCTGAAAGATCGACTGCTCGCTCTTCGCTTCGGCGGGGATGACAAGGCGCCGCTCAGTTTCGCATTGGCGGACCCCCCAACCCCCTTGTCATCCCGGAAACGCCGCAGGCGTTATCCGGGACGGGCGGCCTGCCCCCTACAACCGCCCCGCCTCGGCCAATTTGTCCAGCATCCACACCCGCGCGGGCGGCAGCGGCTTGTTCAGCGGATGGAACACGAACGCCTCCAGAAAATGCCCCGTCAGGTCCAGTCCCGCCTTCACGTCCCCTTCCCCCAGTCCCGCCTGGGCGCCCAGCATGAAGGGCGGCAATTTCAACAGCTTGTCGGCATATGGCGCCCCGGCGCTGCGGCTCACCGCCCGCCCGGTCCGGGGGCTGACCCACACCAGGTCGTCCATCGCGCCCGTCGCCGTGCATTTCGACAGGTCCAGCCCGAAGCCCAGGTCCTCCAGCAGACCCGCCTCGAAGCGCACGAACACGGCGGGCCAGATGTCGGGAAACGCGAACGCCCCCATCAGGGCCTCGAACGCCAGGAACGCGCCCGGATGCGGTTCGCGCTCGGGCAGGGCGCCCTGGGCCACCGCCGCCGCCGCGTTCAGCCCGGTCAGGGCCAGCGGGTCGTCGAACAGGGCCGCCGGCCCCTCGCCCACCGGCTCCAGCCGCGCCGAGCCCAGATGCTCCGAGGTCCGCGCCCGATACTCCGCCACCACCCGCGCGCCCGGCTGCAGGAACGGCTTCATCCGCCGCGACGCCCCGCCCGCCACATAGGCCGCCCGCCGCCCATGCGCCTGGGTCAGCAGATCCGCCACCACGCCCGTATCCCCATGCGCGCGCGCCGACAGCACAAAGGCGTCGTCCTGGAATTCCATTATGCTTCAGGGAGAACGTGTCTCCTCCCCATGTCTTGCATGGGGAGGGGGACCGCGAAGCGGTGGAGGGGCCGGCCGCTGCAAGCGGTCGGTGGACGGGGGATGAGGGCGTCGGTGGTCAGCCGGTTCGCACCGTAACCCCTCACCCTCCGCGCCAGGACGGATGCTCGCGCATCCGTGCGCGGAGCCGTCCCTCTCCCGATGGGAGAGGGATCACGCGGCGATTTCATCAGAAACTCCGCCCGTCCACCCGCTTCGCCGTCCAGGCCCAGGGCTCCACGTCGGTCAGGGTGCGCACATTGACCGCCACCGTCTCGCTCCCGTCCGGCATGACGCCGAACCCGAACGGCTGCACCCCGCAGGTCTTGCAGAACCGGTGCCCGATCTTGTGGGCGTTGAAACGGTATTCGCCCAGGTTCTGCTCGCCGGTCTTCAGGGTGAAGGCCGCCCTCGGCGCGAACGCCAGCACGAACCCCTTGCGGTAGCAGTGCGAGCAGTTGCATTCGACCAGCCCGTCCAGAGACATTTCCACCGAAAACGTCACCACCCCGCAGTGGCACGACCCCTCGTGAACCTCAGCCATGAAAACCTCCGTCACCCTCGGGCTTGTCCCCGAGAAACCGTCCGGAACGAAGCACGAACGAGCATCGCCGCGCAACCCGTATCCTCCGGCTCACGCCAGCCCCGCCCCTTCGTCCAGCCCCAGCATGAGGTTCAGATTCTGCACCGCCGCCCCCGACGCGCCCTTGCCGAGGTTGTCCAAGAGGGCGACCAGCCGCGCCTGCTCCCCCCCGCGATCACCGAACACATGCAGCCGCATCCCGTTGGTCCCGTTCAGGCCCTCCGGCTCGATCCCCGTCATGGCCTCGGTTGTCTCCAGGTCTGCGACCTCGACGAACCGGGCGCCGTCATAGGCCTCGACCAGCGCCCCGTGGATGCGCTCGATGGACGGCGTCTCGGGCAGAGCCGACAGATGCAGCGGAACCTCCACCAGCATCCCCTGGCGATAGTTCCCCACCGCCGGGCTGAACAGCACCGGCCGCGTCAGACCCGAATGCCGCGTCATCTCCGGCACGTGCTTGTGCTTCAGCGACAGGCCGTAGGCGCGAAAGGCGGTCGCGGCCCCTTCCCCCTCGAACTCCGCGATCATCGCCTTGCCGCCGCCGGAGTATCCCGACACCGCATTGACCGTGACGGCCCAGTCCGCCGGGACCAGCCCCGCCTTCACCAGCGGCCGCATCAGGCCGATGAACCCGGTCGGATAGCAGCCCGGGTTCGACACCCGCGTCGACCCCGCCACCGCCGCCCGCTGTCCCGCGTCCATCTCCGGGAACCCGTAGGTCCAGCCCGGCGCGGTCCGGTGCGCGGTGGACGCATCGATCACCCGCACCTTCGGGTTCTCGATCATGGCCACGGCCTCGCGCGCCGCGTCGTCCGGCAGGCACAGGATCACCGCGTCCGCCCCGTTCAGCGCCTCGCGCCGCGCCTGGACATCCCGCCGCCGTTCGCCCAGCAGCATCAGCTCCAGATCGCCGCGCGCCTCAAGCCGCTCCCGGATCTCCAGCCCCGTGGTCCCGGCCTCGCCGTCGATGAAGATGGTGTGGGTCATGTCGTCTCCTTACCCCTCTCCCATGGGGAGAGGGAGGGGCCCGGCGCAAAGCGACGGGAGGGTGAGGGGGTTCGGTGCATCCGATCTGGCCTCGTAACCCCTCATCCCCCGCGCGAAGAACCTTCGCTGTCGCTCCGGTGCGCGGGCTCCGCCTTCTCCCGGCGGGAGAAGGATAGTCAAAAGAAAAGGGCGCTCCGGTTTCCCGAAGCGCCCCAAATCCGAACCGCGCGGACGCGATCAGCGCTTCGAGAACTGGAAGCTGCGGCGGGCCTTGGCGCGGCCGTACTTCTTGCGCTCGACCACGCGGCTGTCGCGGGTCAGAAGGCCGTGCGGCTTCAGCACCGCGCGCAGGCCCGGCTCATACAGCGTCAGGGCCTTGGAGATGCCGTGGCGGATGGCGCCGGCCTGGCCGGACAGGCCCGAGCCCTCGACCGTGGCGACCACGTCGAACTGGGTGGCGCGGTCGGCCAGCTGCATGGGCTGGGCGATCATCATGCGCAGCACCGGACGAGCGAAATACTGCTCCTGGTCCTTGCCGTTGATGGTGATCTTGCCCGAGCCGGGCTTGATCCACACGCGGGCGATGGCGTTCTTGCGCTTGCCGGTGGCGTAGGCGCGGCCCTGGGCGTCGATCTGAGGCTCGCGGACGATGGTTTCCTCCGCCTCGGTTCCCAGGCCCTTCAGGGCGTCGAACCCGCCCAGGGTTTCCTTGGCCGCGGCCGGCGTTTCGTTGGTCACGTCGGTCATTACTGGCTCCGGGTGTTCTTGGGCGAGGCCGACTTGAAGTCGATCGTCTCGGGCGACTGGGCCTGATGGCTGTGCTCGGCGCCGGCGAACAGGCGCAGGTGCGTCATCTGCGTGCGGGCCAGCGGGCTTTCCTTGGGCAGCATGCGCTCGACGGCCTTTTCAAGCACCCGCTCGGGGAAGCGGCCGTTCAGGACCTTTTCCGGAGTCGTGGACTTGATGCCGCCCGGATGGCCGGTATGGCGGTAATAGACCTTGTCGGTCAGCTTGGCGCCGGTGAACACCACCTTGTCCACATTGGTCACGACGACATAGTCGCCGCAATCGACGTGCGGGGTGTAGTCCGGGCGGTGCTTGCCGCGCAGGCGGTTGGCGATGAAGGTCGCGAGACGGCCCACCACGACGCCTTCGGCGTCGATGTGGATCCACTTCTTCTCGACCTCGGCCGGCTTCAGGGAAGCCGTGGTGGTCTTCAACATGGGTCAGGTGTCCTGAGGCGAAATCGGGTCGCGCGGCCGACCGGATGGGCGGATACGCGGAAGCCGCGCTCAATAGAGGGACAACGCCCGTCCGTCAACGCCGTTGTTGCGCGACCACCTGCACCACCGACATGTTTTTGTTCAGTTTTTCCGCAATGGTATTAAAATACCTGACGATCAGAGGCCGCCCGCGCCGAACATCCGGGGCCGCGACCGGCGGATCAGCCACAGGTTGACCGTCGCGGCGCCCAGCACCAGGGCCGCCCCCGCCTGGTGCGCCACGCCCAGCCACAGGGGCACGGCGTGCATCAGGGTGGCGATCCCCAGCAGCGCCTGCCCCCACACCAGCGCCAGCACCCCATAGGCCGAGGCCCCCGCGCCGTCGCTCAGGCGGGCGCGATAGGCCTGGACCGCATAGATCGTCGCCAGGGCGAGCAGCACATAGGCCACGATGCGGTGATTGAACTGGACCAGCGCCTGGTCGTGCAGGAACGCCAGGGCGCCCTGCCCCCAGTCCACCGGCGCCATGACCATGCCGTTCATCATGGGCCAGTCGGTATAGATCAGCCCGGCCTTGGCGCCGGCCACCAGCCCGCCCAGCAGGCATTGCAGGAACACTACGCCCAGCACCACGGCGGCGAACCGGCTCCACCCGGCGGGCGAGCGGCTGCGATCTTCCCCCGCCCAGGCCTCAAGCGCGGTCCAGAGCAACCCTGCAAAGATCAGCAGGGCCAGGCCCAGGTGAACCGTCAGCCGCTCGGGCGCCACGTCCACCCGCGCCGACAGGCCCGAGGTCACCATCCACCAGCCGATTAGGCCCTGAAGCCCGCCGAGGGCCAGCAGCACGACACAGCGCCAGATCATCCGGCGCGGGATCATCCGCAGCGCCAGGAACACCAGAAACGGCAGGGCGAACGCCGCGCCGATCAGGCGGCCCAGCTGGCGATGGATCCACTCCCACCAGAAGATGCCCTTGAACTCGTCCAGGGTCATGCCCGCATTGACGTGCTCGTATTGGGGGATTTCCCGATAGAGCGCGAAGGCGGCGTTCCAGTCCGCCGCGTTCAGCGGCGGGACCGCGCCCATGATCGGCTTCCATTCGGTGATCGACAAGCCCGAGCCGGTCAGGCGGGTGATCCCGCCCACCACCACCATGGCGAACACCAGGGCGGCCACGCAGAAAAGCCAGATCGCCACCGGGCGCGAGCGATCCCATGCAGAAAAACGGTTCATGCTGCCGCCGTCGTTCACGGGGGAGGAAACACACCGGGCGTCGTCGCCCGGCGTCTCCCCTATGCCCGCCGAATAGGCTAAGGACCAGTCGCAAATCGGGACAGCGACATGTCGCCGCCCAGTTGGGGAGCGAGACTTGGAATACCTCGACATCATCCTGGCGGTCCTGGGCGCCCTGCTCCTGGGCTGGGTCGCGGACCTGCTGACGGGCGGGCGCGGCGTGGCCAAGACCCTGCTGGCGTCCGCCACCGGCGCCGCGTGCGGCTGGTTCCTGACAGTGCGCGTGTTCGGCGCTCACGCCATGGGCGACATCCGCTGGGTCGGCTGGGCCCTGGCCGGGTCGGTGGTCGTGCTGCTGGTCTATTTCCTGACCCGCAACAAGCGGTGACCGGCATGAGCGCGCGCACCCGCCGCTTCGTCGCCGCCGTGGCGACCCTGGCTTTTCTGGCCTTCTATGTCTGGCTGGCCGTCGTCATCGCCGACCGGCTGCCGGACAGTTTCTGGATCGACCTGATCTTCTATCCGATCGCCGGCATCGCCTGGGGACTGCCGCTGATCCCTCTCCTGCGCTGGGCCGAACGCGCGCCGCGCGACTGAACCTCGTCGGGCCGCCAGTCGACCACGGCCCACAGGGGCGTCTCGCGCCAGGTTATCAGCGTCACCTCGCCGCCGGGGAACAGCCGCTTCAGACGCCCCATGTCGAAGCGCTGCTTGTGATAGCGCGGCAGCGGCAGCTTCTCCTCGAACGGCACCGTCACGATCAGGCGCTCGGTCGCCATGCGCTTCAGGTTCGCCACGGCCACGTCGAACAGCGGGTCGGCGATGTGCTCGATGCATTCCATGCAGGTCACCACCTGGGCGGTCAGGCTGGCCGGAATGCGCGAGGCCGCCAGCGACTGGATCACCAGGGTCCAGTGGGCCGAAACCTGCTTCAGGCCGGTTCCGTATCTGTAGTCCACGCCCATGACGCTTTCGAACCGCTGCGAACGGCCGGCGGCGTTGACGAACTGGCCCGCCCCGATGCCGATGTCCATCAGGGTCACGCCCGAGGGGATCAGATCATAGACGAACGACCAGCGCCGATAGTCCGCCGTGCGCACATGGTTGGCGGCGACATCGCCCTGTTCGGCCAGCTTGCGGTAATGCCGCAGAGACCAGTCGATGTCCGAAGTAATGCGGATGTTTTCAAGGGCAATAATGTTCGGCACCCGGAGCATTCCATGCTGATGAATGACGCATGCACGGTGCTCTAGTAATTTAATGAACAGATGACGCATTGATGAAATGAGTCTTATAAATTGCCTTTATTTCAAATATTCTATGAAATATCATCCGGCCGCAGATGAAACAGCGCCCCGCCTTGTCCGCGCCAACCCAGCGCAACGCCGCACCGGGCCGCTGAACGGTCCGGGCGCGGGTTTCACCATCAAGGAGAAGAGAGGCCGGAGACGGCGCTGGGGGCGCCGATCCGAAAGCATGAATGGTCGGAGCGACAGGATTCGAACCTGCGACCCCTTGACCCCCAGTCAAGTGCGCTACCAGGCTGCGCCACGCTCCGAAGGCGCTCCCTATAGACGGGCGGCCGCGCGCCCGCAAACCCTATTCTTGAAAGAATCGCCTCAGCGCTTGAGAACCCGATCCAGGCGGCTTCGGGCGCTCTCCACCTCGTCCAGAACGTGGCGCAGACGCGCGGCGTCGAAGGCCTGGGAAGGCGAGGTCGCCTTTTCAGGCGTCTCGGACGCGGGGGTGAAAGAGGCGTCCGCCTGGCTGAACCCGGCCACGGCTTTCAGGCCCTGTTCCCGATAGAGGCGCTGGACGCCCTTGATGGTCAGCCCCTGGTCATGAAGCAGCCGCCGCACGCCCAGCAGCACGGCCACGTCATTGGGACGATAGAACCGTCGCCCCCCGGCCCGCTTCATGGGCGAGATGAAAGGGAACTTTGTCTCCCAGAACCGCAGGACGTGCTGGGGAACCCCGACCTCTTCAGCCGCTTCCGAGATGGTGCGGAAAGCGTTGGGACCCTTGCTCATGCCTCAGTCCGCGGCCGCGCCGTCCACGCGACTCTTCATGATCTGCGAGGCGCGGAAACTGATGACCCGGCGCGGGGTGATGGCGGCCGGTTCGCCGGTCTTGGGATTGCGGCCCATGCGGGCGCGTTTCTCGCGCACCTGGAAGACCCCGAAACCCGAAAGCTTGACCGTCTCGCCGCGCTCCAGGGATTCCACGATCAGGTCGAGGGTTCGCTCGACGAGCGCCGAACATTCCTGTCGGGACAGACCGACGTCCTCATGAACCGCTTCGCACAGATCGGCGCGCGTCACCGTTTCGGCCATCGGTCGCTCCCCTCCATCACGCTCCGGGTGGTTGTTCATCTGAAGGCAATATGCGCAAGAGTCAAAGCACAAGCGGCGAATCTACATCCTCAGCGCCACCGCGCCCCAGGTCAGTCCGCCGCCCATGGCCTCCATCAGCACCAGGTCGCCCGGCTTGATGCGCCCGTCCTTCACCGCCACGTCCAGCGCCAGGGGGATCGAGGCCGCCGAGGTGTTGGCGTGCTCGGCCACGGTCAGGATCACCTTGTCCTCGTCCAGGCCCAGCCGGTCCCCGACGCCCTTGATGATGCGCTGGTTGGCCTGGTGCGGCACGAACCAGTCCACGTCCGACACCTGGATGTTCGCGGCTTCGCAGGCGGCGGTGACCGCCTCGGCGATGTTGACGACGGCGTGGCGGAACACCTGGCTGCCCGCCATGCGCAGATGGCCGACCGAGCCGGTCGTGGCGGGACCGCCGTCCACATAGAGCAGGTCCGTCTTGGTCCCGTCGCACCGCAGGGCGAACCCCAGCACGCCCCGGTCGGCGGGCGTGCCCCGCCCCTCCACCGGCTCCAGCACCACCGCCCCGGCGCCGTCGCCGAACAGCACACAGGTGGTGCGGTCGCTCCAGTCCATCAGCCGGGTCATCTCCTCCGCCCCGATGACCAGGGCGCATTTCGACAGGCCCCGCGCCACGAAGCCGTCCGCGACGCTCAGCGCATAGACGAAGCCCGAACAGACCGCCTGGATATCAAAGGCGTTGCAGACCGGCGTCCCCAGCTTCCGCTGAACGATGGAGGCCGTCGAGGGGAAGGTCATGTCCGGCGTGGTGGTGGCCACCACGATCAGGTCCACGTCCGCGGCCGTGCGCCCGGCCGCCTCCAGCGCGCGCAGGGACGCCTGCACCGCCAGGTCGCTGGTGGGCTGGTCGTCGGCGGCCTTGTGGCGCTGACGGATGCCCGTGCGTTCGACGATCCATTCGTCCGTGGTGTCGACGAATTTCGCCAGGTCGTCGTTGGTGACGATGTTGTCCGGCAGATAGGAACCCACGCCGGTCACGGCGCTGCGAGTGACGCTCACGATACTGTCTCCAGCGGTTCGGACGGCTCGCTGTGCAGCACCGCGTCCAGCCGTTTCAGATTGGCCCCCACCTTGGCCGTGTAGTCGCTCCGCGCCAAGTCGACCGCGACGCGGATGGCGTTGCCGAATCCCTTCGCGTCCGCGCCGCCATGACTTTTGACGATGATCCCGTTCAGACCCAGCAGCGGCCCCCCGTTGACCGCCGCCGGATCGATGCGTCCCCGCATCCGCTTCAGCGCCGGCAGGGCCAGCAGCGTCCCCGCGCGCGACATCAGGCTGGAGGTCAGCGCCTCCTTCATCAGATGCGAGATGAACCGGGCCGTGCCCTCGGCGGTCTTCAGCGCGATATTGCCGGTGAATCCGTCTGTGACCACCACGTCCACCGTGCCCTTGGCGATGTCGTCGCCCTCGACGAAGCCATGATAGTTCAGGCCGAAGGGGTTGTCCTTAAGGATGGCCGCCGCTTCGCGCACCGCCTCGACGCCCTTCATGTCCTCGGACCCCACGTTCAGCAGGCCGATGGTCGGATCGGCCGAGCCGTGGATCGCCGCATGGAACGCCCCGCCCATGATGGCGAACTCCACCAGCTGTTCGGCGTCGGACGAGATGTTGGCGCCCACGTCCAGCACGGCGGTGATCCCGTTCAGGGTCGGCCAGCTGGCGACGATGGCGGGCCGCTCCAGCCCCGTGGCCGACATCCGCAGGATCAGCTTCGAGATCGCCATGAGGGCGCCGGTGTTGCCCGCCGAGACGGCGGCCGCCGCCTCGCCGGCCTTCACCGTCTCGACCGCGTTCCACATGGACGAGCCCTTGCCGCGCCGCATGGCCTGGGCGGGTTTCTCGTCCATGGCGATGACCTTCTCGGCCGGGCGGATTTCGCAGACCGATTCGACCCCCGCCTTCCGGGCTTCGGCGCTCAGGGTCTCGGGGTCCCCATGCAGAAGGAAGCGCACGCCCTCCCCTCCGTGACGACGGATGTATTCGCGCACGCCGCCGACGGTGACCGGCGGGCCATGGTCGCCGCCCATGCCGTCGAGGGAGATGATGAGTGATGACGCCAAGTGGAATGTCGCTCCATGCATCCGCCGCCCCCGGCCGGATGCTTCGATTTCGAGGCGTGTCACGATAACGGCCTCTTTGCAGGATGGGAACCGCTTGCCCCCGGGTCAGCTTTCGTCGGACGGCTCCCCCGCTCCGAACCGCTTCAGAACGGCGAAGGGGGACTCCTCGCGCGTCGATTCGGGCGGCTCGAACACGGCGCCGGGTTTTCTCGGAAAGGGATCCAGCGCCAGGGCCAGATGCTCCACCGCATAGCCGCCCAGGTCCACGACGCCGTTCTCCACCGTGTCCGGCCCGTCCTCGTCCAGGGTGACCTCCACCTCGACGGGCGCGCGCGGGTCAGGCTCGATCAGATCGACGACGAAGGTTTCGTCCACGTCGACCGGCAGGGGCTCCAGCGTCACGCCGCAGCGCTGCACCGCCCGCGCCGCCAGCCGGCCCGACAGGCGCCAGCCCGTCGCCGTGGGCGCCAAGACGACCTCGGCCGTGAATTGCGGCAGTTCGATCAGGTCCAGGGACGCGGCGATGCGGCCCCGCGCGGCCTCATCCGGCGTCAGGACGCGGGTGAGGCCCGCGCCGATCTGGTTCAGGCGCACCGGCTCGCTGAACGGCGGCGGGGACAGATTCATCCGGCCGCAGGCTCCAGGGCGGCCCAGCCCGGTGCGGCGGTCACGGCGTCGAACGCCTGCGCCGCCAGGGCCTCGCGGCTTGTCAGGGCATAGGCCGCCAGCCTCGTCATGCCCGGCGTCACCTGGTCCGATTCCAGCACATTGCGCGCCAGGGCGGCGGCCAGCGCAGGCTGATCGCCCGCGCGGATCACGGCCTCATAAGCGGTCATGCGGCCATAGAGCGCCTCGCCCAGCCGGCGCATCTTCCTGCCTACCGAAACATCGCCCACGCCCAGTTCGCGCAAGGTGTTGTCCAGGGCCGAGACATAGGCGTCGAACAGGTCCTGAGCGGCGTCGGCGCCGACCTGACCCTCATCCCGCAGCCGCAGGATCAGCAGCAGCACATGCAGGGTGTACAGCTCGAATCGCGCGTCGATCCGGTCGGGAACGCCCATCTCGGCATAAAAGACGGGCCGGCGCGCCTGGGCGGCGGCGGCGGCGTAAAGGCGCTCGGCGGCCTGTCTGGACGGCCTGGATTTGAACAAATTCCGCAGCAACTCTTCGCCTCTTGTCATCTCGGCGTTGAACTAATCCTCCGGGGCCGCTAGGTCAAAGCCGTCGATCCAATTGAGGTCCGTCCGCATGAGCCGTTTCACTCCCGTCCTGATCGCGGCAGCCCTTGCGGCGGGCGTGACGGCCTGCGCCCCGCAGATCGGCCGACACGGCTTTCAGCTGATCGACGTGGCCCCCAGTGAAATCGAGGCGGGCGTCGACACGCGCGAGACCGTGCTGGCCAAGCTGGGCTCGCCCTCGACCCGCTCGACCTTCGAGAGTGAAAGCGTCTGGTACTACATCAGTCAGACCACCGAGCGTTACACCTACAACCCCACCCAGGTGGTGGCCCGCAACGTGACCGAGATCACCTTTGCGGACGGGAGCGACCAGGTTCAGAGCGTGCGCCTGCTGTCCCTCGATGACGGCCGTCAGGTCGCCATGAACAGCCGCGAGACCCCGACCCGGGGCCGCGAGCTGAGCGTGCTGGAACAGCTGCTGGGCAACGTCGGCCGCGGCCAGCTGCCGCGCACCGAAGACGACGACCCCGGCCGCCGCCGCCCGGACTGATCGTCCAGGCCCAGCACTCACACACCCCCAATCCGTCATCGCCGGGCCTGTCCCGGCGATCCATACGCTCGCAAAGGGCAAGGCGAGCCCTGAACGCTCCGTGATTATGGATTCCCGGCACAAGGCCGGGAATGACGGAGGTGAGAATATGACTCCTCTATCCAGCCGCTCCCCGCCAGCAACACACATGAAAAACGCCCCGGAGATCGCTCTCCGGGGCGTCTTCATGCTCATCCCTGCGAGAGGGATCAGCCGATGTTGCCGCTCGCCAGCACCGCCAGCAGCAGAAGCGCCACGATGTTGGTGATCTTGATCATCGGGTTCACCGCCGGACCGGAAGTGTCCTTGTAGGGATCGCCCACCGTATCGCCGGTGACCGCGGCCTTGTGGGCCTCGGAACCCTTGCCGTGGACCACGCCGTTCCGGTCGGTGAAGCCTTCCTCGATCACCTTCTTGGCGTTGTCCCAAGCGCCGCCGCCCGAGGTCATGGAGATGGCCACTAACAGGCCGGTGACGATGACGCCCATCAGCATGGCGCCCAGCGCGGCGAAGGCGTTGGCCTTGTCCGGCTGGATCATCAGCACGACCACGAACAGGAGAATCGGCGACAGCACCGGCAGCAGCGACGGCATGATCATCTCGCGGATCGCCGCACCGGTCAGGATATCGACGGCCCGGCCGTACTCGGGCTTGACCTCGCCGGTCATGATGCCCGGGTTCTCGCGGAACTGGCGACGGACCTCGGCCACGACGGACTCGGCCGCGCGGCCCACGGCTGTCATCGACAGACCGCCGAACAGGAAGGGCAGCAGCCCCCCGAACAGCAGACCGACCACCACGTAGGGGTTGGCGAGGTCGAAGGCCACGTCCCCGAGGCCCGCGAAGAAGCTGCCCGGCGCCGCCTCGGCCGAGAAATGCTTCAGGTCCTCGGTGTAGGCCGCGAACAGCACCAGGGCGCCGAGGCCGGCCGAACCGATGGCGTAGCCCTTGGTCACCGCCTTGGTGGTGTTGCCGACGGCGTCCAGCGCATCCGTCGAAGTGCGGACGTCGGAGGGCAGGCCGGCCATTTCGGCGATGCCGCCGGCGTTGTCGGTGACCGGGCCGAAGGCGTCCAGGGCCACGATCATGCCGGCGACGCCGAGCATGGTGGTGGTGGCGATGGCGATGCCGAACAGGCCGGCCAGCTGGTAGGTGGCGACGATGCCGATGATGATGGTCAGCGCCGGCAGGGCGGTGGACTCCAGCGACATGGCCAGCCCCTGGATCACGTTGGTGCCGTGACCCGACACCGAGGCGTTGGCCACCGACTTGACCGGCCGATAGTTGGTGCCGGTGTAGTATTCGGTGATCACCACGATGGCGGCGGTGACGCCCAGACCCACCATGCCGGACCAGAACAGGCTCATCGGCTCGATGGTCAGGCCGCCGGAGGTGACGACCGGCCCGAGCAGGTTCTGGCCCTGCAGGTATTGGAACAGGCCGAAGACGGCGGCGATCGACAGCACGCCGGTCACGATCAGGCCCTGGTACAGGGCGCCCATGATGTTCTGCGACTTGCCCAGACGCACGAAAAAGGAGCCGATCACCGAGGTCACGATGCAGACCGCGCAGATCAGCAGCGGCAGCAGCATCATTACGTCCACATACGGCTGACCGCGGAAGAAGATCGCCGCCAGCACCATGGTGGCGACCGTGGTCACCGCATAGGTCTCGAACAGGTCGGCGGCCATGCCGGCGCAGTCGCCGACATTGTCGCCGACGTTGTCCGCGATGGTCGCGGCGTTGCGGGGATCGTCCTCCGGAATGCCGGCCTCGACCTTGCC